>NZ_CP126539.1:520000-847222 GCF_030177755.1 Devosia sp. RR2S18 | reverse complement strand
TGTTGCGGTAGCGCACCATGACCGACATGGTGTCCTCGATGGAGATGCCGTCGCCAAAGACGTTCTGGTCGCGCTGGTATCCGTCTTCCTGTTCAGCGTCCCAATAGAGACCCTTCTGGACGTCATTGCTCGTGAGATCGATGGCGAAGGGGTCGTTCTTGGCCGCTTCGACGCCGGTGGTGCGGGTATACGGCGTAAAGACGCCCCGCTCCTCGGCATTGGCGCGGCCGTAAAAGCGCAGATCGCCCATGGCAAAGACGGTATCAGGCTGCGTGCCCAGCCAGAAATTGACGAGGTCGAAATGGTGGGTGGATTTGTGGACCATTAGGCCACCGCTATTGCGCTTGTCACGATGCCAGCGGCGGAAATAATCGGCGCCATGCTTGGTGTCGAGCAGCCACTCGAAATGCACCGAGAATACCTGCCCGATGGCGCCCGAGGCGATGAGCTCGCGCACCGCTGAATTGTGCGGGGCATAGCGATAATTGAAGGTGACACGCACCTCGCGGCCGGTACGCTTCACCGCGTCGATGATCTCCTGGCACTTTTCAGCGTCGGTGGTCATCGGCTTTTCAGTGATGACGTCGCAACCCGCTTCCAGCGCCGCGATGATGTAGCGGTGATGCGTGCGATCGACCGAGGTGACGATCACCACATCGGCCTGGCTGTCCTTGATCATCTGATCGAAGGCGTCCGCCTTGTAGGTCGGCACGGTGGTGCTGTTGAATTCCTCGGTCAGAACCTTGTTGGTATAGTCCATGCGCACCTGATTGGTGTCGCAGAGCGCCACGAGTTCGGCATGATTATGGTGCGGCCCAAGGATCGCTCCATAGAACATGCGGGCGCGGCTGCCCGTCCCCACCAAAGCGTATTTCCTGCGCATTTTCGTCTCTCTCCCTTAGGTCGTCCGGGTGATCTCGCACCCCGACGCAATGGTCCCATATAGATTTGCTTTGTCGTGGCCGTCAGCCCCGACGATAGGTGAACTCGAGAAAATCGGCCGGGCGGCCCTTGCCGTTGAGGTCCTGCGCCGCCATGCCGACAAAGGTGCCGGTAAAGCTGCCCCCGCCGACGGCGACGCTGGCTTCGTCCGACAGGATCGAGCCATCCAGCTCCGGGCCGATCTTGATGACGTCGTCTGAACTGCCGAGGCTATAAAAGAACTGCAGACGCGCGTTCTGCATGCGCAGCGCCAAGTGCACCGGCCCCGCATTGGGGATGCTAATCGGGTCGGATAGATATTTGAGGTGCCCGCCGCGATTGTCGGCCATAGCGCCCTTGAGCAGCAGCTCGCGCTGCCCGTCAGAATGGGCTGAGACGTGGAGATACACGAAGGCGTGCCGGCCGTAATAGATGGTAAGGCCCGCCATCTCGCGCTCATTGCGCGGCGAAAATTCGAGCGTGGTCGTAACCTCGATGTCGAAGTCCGTCTGCCGGCGCGCCACCAAAGCCTGCTCGAACCAGGACCCGATGGATTGCCGTCCAAACAGGCGCAGGGCGCCCGGGCGCTCGGTCAGCGAAAAGATGCGCTCCGGCACCGGCGTCCGGAGCCACTGGAAGTCACTGGGCAGCGGCGCATCGGCCGAAAAGCGGTAGACGGTCTCCCCCGGCTGCGGCTCAGGCGTGCCGGGCACCTCCGTCTCCATCGCCGGCAGTGGTCCATCCACCACATAGAGCCAGTCGTCATCGCGCCACTCGCAGCGCTGGATGGAGGTCTCGCGCCCTAGGATCGATCGGTGCTTCTGTGTGACCGGGCGGCTCATCAAATGGACGAGATAGGGCACCCCGTCAGGCGTCTCGGCGATATCACCATGTCCTGCTCGCTGCATGGGATGGAGCGGCTCGTCCTTGGTCGTGAGGATGTGTTGGTCCGGGTGCAGTTCATAAGGGCCGAGGAGGTTGCGCGAGCGCGCCAGCGTGCAGGCATGGCCGAAGCCGGTCCCCCCTTCGGCGGTCAGCAGATAGTACCAGCCATTGCGCTTATAGAGGTGGGGACCCTCGACCAACCCGAGATCGGTGCCCTGGAAGATGTTGTGCTCCTCGCCGACCAACTCGCCGGTTGCGGGATCGTATTCCTGCAGCGCGATGCCGGCAAAGATGTTGGGCCGCCCGCGATGATCCCAGATCATGTTGAGGAGGTATTTCTTACCATCGTCTTCGTGGAAGAGCGCTGGGTCGAACCCCGTGGCATTGAGATAGACGGGCTCCGACCATGGGCCCGTGATGGCAGGCGCGGTGGTGACGTAGTTGAAGACGTCCTTATAGGAGCCCTGCTGGCGCTTGACGTCGGTATAAACCAGCCAGAACTGGCCATCGGCATAGGTCAGGTCCGGCGCCCAGATGCCACCGCTATCTGGGTCACCGCGCATATCGAGCAGGCTCGGCCGGTCAAGCGGCCGCGTCACCAGCTTCCAGTTCGCCAAATCCCTGGAGTGGTGGATCTGCACCCCCGGATACCATTCGAAGGTGGAGGTGGCGATAAAGTAGTCCTCGCCCACCCGCACGATGGAGGGATCGGGGTTGAACCCGGGCAGGATCGGGTTGGTGACCCGTGGCATGGCAAAGTCCTGAACTTGCAAAAGAGCGGGAAGACCTCAGGCGTGGGGACCGAGGCGCAAACCCTCTGCGTTGAAATAGTGCGCCTGCTCGGCCTTGATCGAGATGGTCACCGCCTCGCCATTGCGCGTCTTGTCCGTGCCGGACCCCTGCACGAGGACAGTCTGGCCGTTGGCGAGCTTGACGTAGATGAACACCTCGCTGCCCAGATATTCCACGAGCGTAACGGTGCCGGCGAGCGTAAGATCACCCTCCGTCCCCATGCTGATCTGCTCGGGCCGCACACCCACGCTGATCGGCCCATCGGCCGTGATGCCGGCGGGCAGCGGCAGCAGACCAAGACCGGGCAGATCGACGCTGCCGCCGCTAGCCTTGGCGTCGAGCATGTTCATCTTGGGCGACCCGATGAAGGTCGCGACGAACTTGTTGCGCGGGAAATTATAGAGCTCGAACGGCGTGCCGACCTGCTCGATATGGCCCTTGCTCAGCACCACGATACGCGTCGCCATGGTCATGGCTTCGGTCTGGTCGTGCGTCACATAGATCATGGTGGTGCCCAGCCGCTGGTAGAGCCCGGCCAGCTCCACGCGCATCTGCACGCGCAGTTCCGCATCGAGATTAGAGAGCGGCTCGTCGAACAGAAAGAGTTGCGGCTCGCGGACGATGGCGCGGCCGATGGCAACACGCTGCTTCTGGCCACCCGAGAGCTGGCGCGGCTTGCGCTCCATCAGTGGCTCGATCTGGAGGATGCGCGCGGCCTCGGTGACGCGGCGCTCGATCTCATCCTTGGGCATGCGCAGATTGGAGAGGCCAAATGCCAAGTTCTTGCGCACGCTCATATGGGGGTAGAGCGCGTAGGACTGGAACACCATGGAGAGGTTGCGCTGCGACGCCGGCAGATCATTGACCACCCGGTCGCCGATCGAAATTGTGCCGTCATCGATCTCCTCAAGGCCGGCAATCATGCGCAACAGGGTGGACTTGCCGCAGCCCGAAGGCCCAACCAGCACCAGGAACTCGCCCGATTGCACATCGAGGTCGATGCCGTGGATGACCGGCACATTGCCGTAGTTCTTCTTGACCTGACTGAGGGTGACTGAAGCCATTTGGTTTATCCTATGCAGCCAAGCCTTACTTCATCCCGCTCATGGCGATGCCACGAATGATGAAGCGCTGGAAAACGACGAAGAAGAGAATAATGGGCAGGATCGAGAGCACCGACATGGCGAACATCTGGCCATATTCGGACACCGAATCCTGGCTGAGGAACATGCGCAGCGCCAAGGGGACCGTGTAGTCCTTGATGTCGTTGAGATAGACCAGTGGCCCCAGGAAGTCCTCCCACGTCCAGATGAACGAGAAGATGGCGGCCGTGGTCATGGCGGGCAGTGACAATGGCAGGATGATTGCCCAATAGATCTTGAAGGGCGAGCAGCCATCGATCATCGCCGCCTCGTCCAGTTCGCGCGGCAATTGCCGGAAGAACTGGATCATGAGGAAAATGAAGAAAGCATCCGTAGCCAGGAACCGTGGCACCACCAGCGGCAGATAGGTATTGACCCAGCCCAGCTGCAGGAAGGTCAGGTATTGCGGGATGAGGACCACATGGTAGGGGATCATCAGCGTCATCATCATCAGCGCGAACCAGATGTTCTTGCCGTTGAACTCAAGCCGGGCGAACGCATAGGCGGCAAAGGAACAGGACAGCACGTTGCCGATCACCGAGAGCACGGTGACCACGCCCGAATTCCAGAAGAACTGAGTGAAGCTGACCGAAAGAGCGTTCCAGCCCTCCGAATAGTTGGACCATTGCGGATCGGTGGGGATCAGGCCGAGATCGCCGAAGATCTGGTTGTCGGGCTTGAGCGAACTCGCGATCATCCAGAGCAGCGGATAAATCATGATGAACGAGGCGGCGATCAGGAAGATGTGCTTGAGGATCGCCGAGCGCCGGTTGCGGCTGGCGCGCCGGGCGCGCAATTCGGCGGCAACGGCGACCGGGGCGACGATCTGGGTCGAGCTTGCGTCGGTCATGGCCTAGCCCCTCTCGTTCTCATAGTGGACCCAATATTTCGAGGTCCAGAAGGCGATGGCGGTGAACGCCGCGATGATCACGAGCAGCACCCAGCCCAGCGCCGAGGCATAGCCCATGCGGAAGAACGAGAAGGCTTCGTTGAAGAGGTACACCGTGAAGAACAGCAAGCTATCGAGCGGCGCCCCCGAGCCGCCCGAGATGATGAAGGCACCCGAGAAGCTCTTGAAGGCCTCGATCATCTGGAGCACCAGATTAAAGAAGATGACCGGCGCCAGCAGCGGCACGGTGATGGCGAAGAATTTGCGCATGGGCGACGCCGCATCGATCTCGGCCGCCTCGTAGAGGTCCTGCGGAATGGCGCGGAGTCCCGCGAGGAAGATCAGCATGGGCGAGCCGAACTGCCAAACCGCCAGCACGACAAGGGTCCATAGCGAATAGCGTGGATCAGACAGCCAATAGGGCCCGTCGCCACCAAAAAAGCGCAGCACCGAGTTGATGACGCCGTTATAGTCAAAGAGCTGACGCCAGAGGATGGCGACTGCAATAGAGCCGCCCAGAATGGATGGCAGATAAAAGAGCGCACGATACCAGCCCACCGCGCGAATACCCTTGTCGAGCAGCATGGCCACGGCCAGCGCGAAGGCGAGCTTGAGCGGCACTGAGACCACCACGAAGGTGAAGGTCACCTGCAGCGATTTCCAGAACCGGTAGTCGAATTCGAACATGTATTGGTAGTTTTCAAGCCCAATCCACTCGGGGGGCTGAACCACGTCATACTCGGTGAAAGAGAGATAGAGCGACGCCAGGATCGGAAAGATCGACAGCAGGAAAAAGCCTACCAGCCAGGGGGCGAGAAAGACATAGGCCGGGGCGTTCTTGCGCAAGAACTTTTCCATCGGCAGCGCTCCAGAAGACATTTGGAATTGCCGCCGGGCCGGAGCCCGGCGGCGTGAGTTGATTAGCTGGCGCGGCGCAGGATGGCCTCCGCCTGGCGGATGAAGTCGGCAGCGGCATCGGGAATGCTCTGCTGCTCGAGCAGCACGCCGACGGCGATGCGCTCAAAGGTCTGTTCGACTTCATTGGCACCGCTCGGCTGGGGCGGATGCAGCTCCATGGTCTTGCCCTGGATGTTGTCGAAGAACTCGACAGAAGTTGCCGCGGCGCCTTCCAACGTCGGCTGCAGCATTTCGCGGACCTGGGAATTGGCCGGGATGCCACGCTCGAGACCCAGGGCCGCCGTCATGTCCATGTCGTTGACGAACGCGTTCATGTAGGTGACGGTGGCTTCCGCATCCACGGTATCGCGGCTGAGGCAGATGAACTGGCTTGGCTGGATGATTGAGCCGGGGATCATCTCGGGCAGGTTCGGATACATGGCCGCGCCGAGCTCGTCCTCCATGAGCGCCTGCACGCCCACCAGTTGGTTGGACCAGAGATAGGTGGTGGCCGAGTCACCGGTGACCACGCCCATGCGGCTGAGCTCCGACACTGCTGCAAGGCCTGCTGAATGCTGCGCTGGCGGGGTGGCGCCGGCGTCGCGGATATCCTTCCAGATCGTCCAGTACTGCTCCACCATCTCCTGGGTGGGGCCGTATTCGCCCTCGGCCGTGTAGAGCTCGCCGCCAGCCTGGGCGGCGAAGTCTGAGAAGTTCTGGTAGTCGGCAGTGTTATCGTCGGTGCCGGCCACGCCAGTGGCTTCCTTGATGGCCACGCCGATGCGCTTCACATCGTCATAGGTCCAGCCATAGGGGTCGAAATCTTCGCCAGGAACGATGCCGGCTTCCTCGTAGAGGCGCTTGTTATACATCGCCATGTGCGAATTGGCGCCGATCGAGAGAGCGTAGAGCTTGCCATCCACAGTGCCGGCGTCGATGGCGCTCTGGTCGATATGGGTGAGGTCGAGCTGGTTGCCGATATATTCATCGAGCGGCAGCAGGGCGCCACGCTCGATATATTCAAACATCACGCCATAACCCATCTGGATCGCATCGGGCATGTTGCCACCAGCGATCTGGGTGGTGAGACGGGTGAAATAGTCGGCAAAGCCAAGCGTCTCGCCAATCACCTCGATGTCTGGATGCTTTTCGTTGAAGATGCGGATGGCTTCCAGCGTGCGCTCATCGCGGTCCGGATTGCCCCACCAGAAGTGGCGAATGCGGGTTTCCTGCGCAAAGGCCGGACGGCCCATCGCGGTCAGGATGGCCGTGGAACCGGCAGCAGCGGCTGCCGTGCCAAGGAAAGAACGTCTCGTAAATCTCATAATAAACCTCCCGTTTGAGCTACGTACCTCACCAACCGGCGAAAGCTCGCCGGAAGTCGTCTTTGTCGTTGGCCGGCGCATGGCGCTAGCCTCTTGTTTAAAGCTGCGCCGAGTAAGTCGGTGCAACCAAACCAGTCGCCGCTAGCGGCGAAAATTCTTGACCATCGAACCTATGCTCCTCGTTGGCGGCAAGGGTGAAGGGGAACGAGCCCGTGGCGGTCTCCAGCATCCCGCTGATGATGTTGACGCTCATGCCCACAATGCCGCGCAGATTGCCGGCCCGATCGGTGATGACGCGAATGCCCTTGGGCGCGCGGAACAGCAATTGACCGTCACGATATGCCGTTACCTGCTCGCGCGTGTTGCAGAGTTCGAAGCGGATGCCGTCTACGACGCGGCTATAGGCGGTCTCATGGGCAGCATCGCGGTGATCGACCTGATAGGGCACGAGCCCAGTGAACCACAGCGTGCCGTCTGGCCGCGGCTGCACGCCACAGAGCCGCTCCACGAAATCGAGGAGGCAGAGGATCGAGGGCGAATAGACTTCGGTAAACCCCTGCTGCCCCGTGAAGGGATCAAGGCATTGCGGGAACTGCGTGGACTTCGCCAGCGCCGAGATGACCGGATAAAGCATCCAGGTCATCTCCACATGGCGCCCATGAGCCTCGAAGGCGTGTGCGGCGCGGATCAGCGACAGGAAGTTGGTCGGACCGCACCAGCTATTGTGCTGATAGTCCCGATCGAAGCGGGGATCGTCAAGCGCTAGCGAGGTGAAGGGATATTTGGCGAAGAACTTCGCCGTATTGAGCAGATAACGCTCGAGCGCTTGCGCGAAAAGAGCATCGTCGCCAACTTCGCAGGCCAGGACGCGCAACAGCACGTCGGATTGCACCCGCACTAGGCGCCCGTTGCGGTCGCGGTCATAAAAGAAGCCGTCGGTCTCGTCATAGCACTGTTCGAACAGCGCGGCGATGCTGGCCTCGGCTTTGCCCCGCCAAGGCTCACCATCCTCACCCAGTTCATCGGCCATCCGGGCGAGATAGGCACGGCCACAGGCGACGGTCGCGGTTAGATCCGGCGCGATAAAGGGCAGGATGGGATTGTCCGGATTGTAGCGCGCCGGGTCATTGTTGAATGGCGAATCCGGCACGTGCCAGAACCGCGCGGAAAGATCATGGCCGGTATCGAAGGTGCAAAAGGCCTCGACCGCGCCGGTGCCGCGGGTATCGCGATTCTGCGCCAGCCACTCATCGTAGCGAGCGAGCGCCTCGTACATCGTTCGGAGGAAGGTCTTGTCGCGACCGTTGAGGCAGTAATGGGTCCAGACCGAGCGGGCCGGCGGCGTCACTAGCTGAATCTGAGAGAACACCTCGCCATTGGCGGTGATCTTGTAGGGCAGTAGTCCATCGGCCCGCTGCAGCTTGGCGAAGGCGCCGAACGTCTCCTGCGCCACCGATGGAATGAACCGCGAGAGCAGTTCGGCATTGATGGTGCCGGTGCTTTCAAGCCAACAGCCGTAATAAATGCCGCCTTCCTGGAGGATCGGCGGAAGCCCGGCGGTCGGCTTGATGCAGGCAATGAGTTCGCGCACGGCATCGTAGTAGCGGGCCTCGAGCGCTTCATGCGTGCTGGTAAAAGCGACCCCTGACGCAGCGAAATCCGCCAGGAGCGCATGGTCCTCAACCTTCGCGTCCTCCCCTAAGGAGGCGCAACGGCGGAGATCAATGGTACGCAGCTCGTCGAGCAGGTTTCGTGTCATGGCCCCGGATCACATCTTCTGCGCCTCTGCCCTCTTCGCGGGGCATTGCGACGCTTGCAGCAGCTTCAGACGTCACTGACGTCAGGCCGGCTAGGCAACTTGTATGGTAGATTGGCTGCCCGGTGTCAATGCAGCCAAAGACGATCAGGTGCTCACATGTGAGCGACGCTGTTCATAAAGAAAGGGCTCCGGTGCATCACCGAAGCCCTCCAAAATTTTTGTCGCGAGATGACTAGCTGTTGTCGCGGTCGTCGACATAAACGACCAGCATGCCGTCCGCGTTAGTGCGAACCGCAACGACGTCCTCTGCGGTGAAGTCACCTTCGGCTTCCAGCGAGCTGACGATTGCCTCGTTGTCGCTGATGCTGGTGTGCAGGGCACTCATCGCCTCGGCATTGGCGTCCAGAGCGGCGTCAATATCGACATTGCCGGTCTCCGCGTCACCTTCAAGCTCGGACAGAAGCATGATGACGATATCATCTTCTTCGATCAGATCGAACTCCACCTGACCGGAGGTCTGGATGCCGGCGAGTGCGGCCTCGTAGGAGTTGTCGGAAAACTCTTCCGTGCCGACGCTCATGGCGCCTCCTGCATCCATTGCAGTGGAACCGGCAGCGTCCATCACGCCTGCGCCAGTATCTGCATCCATAGCCCCGCCGGCGCTCACGTCGGCATCCATGGCAGGAGTTTCAACGCTGGTGTTGGCATCCGTGCTGGTCGTCGCGCTTGCGTCCTGGGCAAAGCTCGGCATGGCCGTGGTGGCGAAGAGCGCAGCAGTCGTGACGATAAGTGTCTTTTTCATGTTTCACTCCTTGGAGTTATCCCCGTTGGTGTGGGGTCACAACGGTTCGCGGGGCGGCCCGTTGCTGGTTTATCCTTGGATAGGGTTGGAAGAACCGGGCTTATTAGTCGTAGGTATCTTCGTTGGCGCCGGCCCCGCGCGGGCCTTCTGCTCCGGGCAGATCCTGCTGGTCGGTGGTGTCGCGCCCCCGGTCCTTTTCGCGTGCCGGGCTACGATCCTCGCCCGTTTTGGTTTGCCGCTTCGCGTCGTCCTGTTGCTTGCTGGTCATGCTCATCTCCATGTCTCTCTGACGAAACGCACGCGCCGGGCAATGGTGTCGCCAACTGCTCTGGAAAATGCGCGGAAAGGCAAGCCTCAGCCGATTGAGACATCGAGGCGACGCTGTCTTGGGCTACGCACTTGCCGCCTTAGTGTCATAGGCGGTTGGTGCCACAAGACGTCCTGACCCGCCTCAGCGGCAAGTTGATCGACTGGCAGGGTGCGGGGGCGAACCCACTCACTCCGCTTGTGAGTCATCCCGGATCGCCGTCGACCAGAATGAGCATGGTTGCGACCACCAAGCCGCCTACAGCCAACATCGTAAACAACATCGGAGCCTCCACCAGAGTTAGGCTCCTCAAACGTAACTCCCCCGACACCGATCCATGTTGCTGAGGAAGAGCATCCATGAACCGGCCGATGGGAACTATTTCTCAGCCCTACGGGGCCAACAGCCGCCCAAAAAGGCAACACCCCATCATAAGGACGGGGTGTTCTTCAGTCTGGCAGCTTAGCGGTTCGCGGTGTGAACTGTGCCCCCACCCGCCTCATCATAGGGGGAGTGCTTCTGAGACAGGAGCGCAATGCCGATTTCGGCGATGCCTAGAACAAGATGTGGCAACCACATCACTTCCGCAAAGCCGAAGAGCCAGGGCGAGACTGCCAGCACGACACCGACCAGGACGTCGGCACCGATATGGATCGGCATCGGGATCACCTTGGCGACGCTGAGCTCATATTTGGTGATGAGGCTGGTGATCAGCACCACCACGCCCAGCAGCACTGGCGTCCAGAATGCCGCCGCGCTGAGAGCGCCGAAGTCAAAGAGAAAGGGTACGATGATGAGCGCGGCGCCCATCACGTAGTCGATAACACCATGCGTCCGTGTATTGATCATTGCTAAACCCTCATGTTCGACCAAGAACACAAGGAATGTTGATCGGAACCACAGAGTTCCCCGGCCCCGCTGGGATCTCGCTACAGCGCTTCGCCCTTAGGCGCCTCGGCTTCTTCGCCGGTGTAAGGCTCTGCCGCATAGGGTACCCGCGCGACGACCACGCGCCCCTCGTCCTCGATCTCAAAGCACCCCGCAACAGCGTCAGGCGAAAGTGCGATAGCCGCCTCTGCAGCGTAGCTGGCTTCATCCAGCGCCGCATGCAGCGACTCCAGCTTCATGCCCTCGATATCGATTTCGAGGCCCTCTTGGCTGCGCAAATTAAAAAAGTACCGAGGCACGATCGAAACTCCTAAAGCTCTGCGCAGCTCCAGTCCGTCCGCGCGAGATGCGAACGTTGGGAGGTGAACCCAGTTCCGGGCAAGTAGATCACAACTTCGCAGGACCCTTGGGTCCGGCATGCCACCGGTTCAACTCGCCAGCCTTTCGAATGGATCGGCCGTAGCCTCGCCGTCCTCCAGCTTTGCCAGTGCGCGCTCCAGCGCCGCAAGGCACGCCGGATCGAAGGCGGTATCCAGATCGGCCCGCATGATGTCCAGCGCAGCACCTGAAGTCATGGCCGCACGGTAAGGCCGATCTGCTGTCAGCGCGTCGAACACATCTGCCACCGAAACGATCCGGGTCTCCAGGGGAATATCAGCGCCGGCAAGTCCCCGCGGATAGCCGCGCCCATCGAGCCGCTCGTGGTGGCCGCCTCCGATATGCGCCAGATCCTTGAACACCGGGACGCGCCGCAGGATCTCCTCGGAGAGCTCTGGATGGCGGCGAACCTCCTGCCACTCACTCTCGGCAAGCTTGCCGTTCTTGTCCAGAATAGAGTTGGAGACGCCCAGCTTGCCGATGTCGTGCAGAAGCGCCCCACGTTGCAGCCAGCGCCGCCGCTCGAGGGACAGCCCGTACTCCCCGGCGATCAGGTCGGCATAGACAGCCACCCGCTCGGAATGTCCGGAGGTGAAGGGGCTCTTCGAGTCGACGATCTGCGCAAAGGCGCGGGCGATGTCGTCGAGATAATCGTCATCGATTGGTTGGGAATGCGGCGGCTCCTGCTCGATCAGGCGCTGTTCAAGGCCAGGAGCGGCCAGGTCTTTCCAGAACGTGTCGGTAGCAAGCCCCTGAAAAACCCGGACTACGTCCGGATCGAACCATGTCCCGGAACGCTGTTGCACTTCGGCCAAAGTTGCTTCGGGGCCCGAGGAAGTGTGGAACACATCGACCACCTGCGCCAGCAGTGCAATGCGCGCATAAATTGGGATCTGCAAGCCGGCCAACTGATCGGGCCGTCCCTTTCCATCCCAATGCTCGTCCAGCGCGTGAATGCCATCGCTTACGCCCACGGGAAAGCGGAGGTGCGCCGCGATGGCAGCGCCGCGATGACACCGTGTGCGGATCAGGTCATCGACGATCACGCCACCATTCTTAAGAATGTTGAACGTGGCGCGGAGGCGCTCCGCCAGCCCAGCCCCGAGCCCAGTATGCGAAAAAACGAAGCTCAGCACCTGAGGCAGGCTGTCGCCCATGGTCTTGAAATCGCGCTTGAAGCTCAAATCATCGGAGAGGTAGAGCTCGCAAATGCGTGCGGCATTGCTCGAGCAGCCCAAATCCTTGAGCATGACAGTGTAGTAGAGCTCCCACAGCTCTCTCTCGGAGAGATCAAGCGCCCGCCCCAGCTGCAGCCCGATCCAGGTGGCCCGCACGCTGTGGCCGACCGGTTGGCCTTCCGTCAGGTCCAGCGCATAGCTCATCGCGCCGAGCAATTCGGAGAGATGAACCTGATCTGGCGGCTTGACGGGCATGGAAAACTCGCGCGGGTTTCCCTTAATAGGCCAACAGGAACGTGAATCTTTGGTGCACGCGCCCTAGGGCGGCGGCGCTACTCCTTGGTGAGCGGCGCCTGGGCGAGCGCCGCGTCCTCATGCTCCGCCTCGTCTTCGTCTTCGCCGGGAAGCGCCACATCCTCGTCGAGCCCATCGCGCACATAGAGCTTGGTCGTCAGCACCATTGCAGCCACGGTCAGAGGGGTGCCGAAGATAACGCCGACAGGCCCAAACAGCATGCCAAAGGCCAGTATGGAAAAAAGGCCGAGCGCTGGCGGCAAGTCGACGGCGCGGCGTTGTACCAGCGGCACGATGATGCTGCCTTCTAGCTGCTGGATCAGCACGTAAGCCCCCAAAACCCAAAACACCATCTGGTCGCCCTCACCCAGCGCGATCAGCAGGGCTGGAACAGCCGCCAGGACCGGTCCGATAAAGGGAATGAACTCGAGCACCCCCGCAATCAGCCCCAGCGAGAGCGCCGATGGCATGCCCAGGGCGAACATCGCGGCGCCGGTGGCTACGCCCACCAGCACCATGACGGCCAGTTGTCCAATCAACCAGAGCTTCAGCGCCCGGGTCGTCGCATCCACGGCATCGCCGGCCTGCTCGCGCCGGCTCGGCGGCACGAGCTTGAGAAAGCCGGACCGATAAGGCTCGGGAGCAATGGCCAGATATATTCCCGCCACCAACACCAGCAGAATGGCTGCTCCGGCTCCAGCAAGGCTGAAAACCCCATCACCCACCCACTGCATAATGCCCGCACCCTCGAGGAACTCCTGCGCGCGCGCCAGCAGTTCCCCTTGGAGGTCGGCAATCCCGATCCGTTCGCCCAGATTGTCGATGAGGTCGGGCAGGCGATCGGCGAAATTGCCAAACTGCTCGAGGATCTGCGCGCCCAGCAGCACGGCAAACCCGCCGATGGCGACGGCCCAGACCACGCCTGTGATTGCCAGGGCAAAGGGTATGCTGATCGGCGTATGATGCTCCAAAAGGTCGGCGAGGCTGCGGAAGATCAGCGCCACGATGGCCGCCGCGAACACCAGCAGCAGCGCGTAGGATACCTGCCAGGCCAGCATGCAGGCGATCCAGATCGCCGCAAAGGCAGTTGCCAGGCGAAAAGCGTCACTCCAGGTGATGCGTTTTATTTGGTGGTTGGGCCGCCTCATCGGTGTGCCCCCAATAGATTCGGCAAAACGGCGCGTGAACTACTTCCCTGCCCACTTGCTTTGAGATCGCTGAATTCGAAATACAAATTTACCAACCGCCTGCTCCACGGGCGATTGTTCCTGTCACCGTGCTCACCAATGTGGCTTGCTCTGGTGGCGCCCTTGGGCATCCCAACGGCGCCTTGAGCGCTTCAGTTCCGGCGCTTGGCCGCAGTTCGGATCGCCCGCAAAAACGCTCGATTGTGCCGGGCGCGGAAATAACCGCCCCGGCTGATTGAACATCACTGCCCCGTGGCGAGTTATTCAATACAAATCCCTGATGCACATGAAAAAGTTGAGCTGCTCGTGATCCGAATGATCTCACTTAGCTGGCTGCTGGTGCTTGCAGTCCTGCTCTTGCCCGGATCGGCTCGAGCGCAGGGGGACAGCGCGGACCCAAGCTCATGTTACGGATTGGGCGGCCAACAGGTTTGCATCACGCAGGCCGATTACCGCGCTGATGTTTGCGCTGCGATCGCCACCTATGCGCGCTACTGGAGCCTGCCGGAAGGGTTCTTCGCCCGTCTCATTTGGCAGGAGAGCCGCTTTGACCCTGCGGCGTTGAGCCCTGCCGGTGCCCAGGGCATCGCGCAGTTCATTCCCAGCACGGCGCGGCTGCGGAACCTGGCCAACCCGTTCGATCCCGCCGAAGCCTTGGCACGCTCGGCGGAGTATTTGCACTTTCTGGAAGAGAGATTTGGCAATCTCGGCCTTGCGGCCGCGGCTTATAATGGCGGCGAGGGTCGCATTGGCCGCTATGTGACCAATGACGGCGGCGCGCTGCCACTCGAGACCCGCAACTATGTGATGATCGTTACCGGGCATCCGGTCGATCAATGGCTCGCCGATCCGCCAGGAGATGTCGACTACACGCTGGACCGGAATACCGACTTCCAGGCCGCTTGCCTCGATATGGCTCAGTCGGTCCGTGCGCCCGATCTCACAACGAGCCCGGCGCAATGGCAACCCTGGGGCGTGCTGATAGCCCAGAATGCATCCGCCGACCTTGCCCGCGCCCGCTTTGATCAGGCCCAGGCGCAGTTCGGCGGCGTGCTGGGCACCGAACAACTCATGCTCATTACCGTGCGCAATCCTAATTTTGGCAATCGCCTCCGGTTTTCCGCCATGGTGGGGCGGCAAAGCCGCGGCAAGGCCGCTGCGTTGTGCGACCAATTGCTTGCTGCCGGTGGCAATTGCATCGTACAGAAAAACGAGCCCTAGCGCACCGGCCCGCATTGGCGGGTTCCCGTTTGCTGCGACTGCGCTATAGATTGGCGCAAGCACCAGCAGCGAGCGCATGAGCAAAAAGACCACGCCGAACCCCGCGGGACCAGCCGACAGCAATAAGCGGGTGACTTTGCGCACCCTGGCGGAGGTGACCGGTCTCAGCCTGTCGACAGTATCCCTGTCGCTGCGCGGCGGCGCCTCGCTCAAGCAGGAGACGCGCGACAAGGTTCAGGCTGCCGCCGAGGCGCTGGGCTACGTGCCCGATCGTGCTGGGGTGCGCCTGCGCACCGGCAAAACCAATGTCATTGCGCTGGTACTCGATGGCGCCGAGAACTCCATAGATTTCGCTCGCCAGATGATCCAGGGTATCGGGGCCGCCATCAAGGGCACGCGCTACCATCTCACAGTCATCCCGGAATTCGAACGCGAGGTCTCGACCGATACCGTACGCTACATCCTCGACAATCGTGCAGCCGACGGTGTCATCCTGACCCACACCGCTCCGCTTGATCCGCGTGTCCAAATGCTGATCGAGGCCGGCCTGCCGTTTGTCAGCCATGGCCGTACTGAATTTGCCACACCCCACCCTTTCCACGATTTCCATTCGGAGATCTTCGCCAGCTCTGCGGTGCAACGGCTGGCTAGCCAAGGGGCAAAAAACCTTATGTTGGTGATCGGCAACGACCGAACCACCAATTACCGCAACATCGTAACCAGCTTTGAGAGCGCGGCCGCAGCAGCAGGCGTGAGGACCAGCATTCTGGATGGCTCCGCCAAGAGCCATGCGGAATTGCGCCAACTTGGCCTCGATCAGGGGGCTTCAGGGCAGTTCCCCGACGGGATCATCTGCGACAACGAAATGCGCACGATTGCGCTCGCCAGCGGTCTTCAGGAAGCGGGCCTCGCCCTGAGCAAGGATGTTCGCATCATCTACAAACAGACTTCGGGCATCCTGCCGACGCTCTTTCCGGCCATGGACAGCATTGGCGAGGACATCTTCGCTGCGGGCAGCGCACTGACCAATCTTCTTCTCAAGCGGATCGATGGGGTGTCGCCTGACCAGCTGCAAACCCTCAGTGCCCCCATGCTGCACTGGCGCAGCTGACGCACAAAAAGCCCCGCGGCGGTGCCGCGGGGCCAATTTCATGTATCTACTCGATGCTTAGAGCGTGCCGATCTCGACACGGTCGGTAGCACCAAGCGGCTGGGCACCGGCTGGGTCAAACTCAGTGACCGTACCGAGCTGCTGCTCAGTAAGACCACGGAAGACCAGCTCACCGTTCTGAACCGAGATGTTCTCGAGCGGCAGGCCTGCTTCGCCCTGCATGCCGAAGGCGCTGCCATCGGTCACGACGACGTAGTAGGTGCCGCCCTGGTCAACGACGCGGTCTACGCTACCGAGTGCCTGACCACTGACCGTGGTGAGGTTGCGGCCGGCGAGGTCGCTGGCATTGTACTGCATCATCTGACCGGCTTCCACTTCCTCCTGGACGAGGAGAACGGCATACATTTCAGTGTCGGCAGTACCCGTTGCCATGGCGCCGCCTTCGACAGCTGCACCCTGCTCGAACTGGACGTCGGCTTCACCGCTCTGGTTGAAGCGGATTTCCGGCTCGCCGACCTGCTCGACCTGAATGTTCGGCTCGGCAGCTTCATAGGAGATCACGGGCTCGCCGCTCTCAACCGCCACCTGCGGGGCGCCGCTATCTTCCAGATAGACCTGCGGTGCGGCCTGATCCACATCGATAGTGGCCTCGGCTGGCGAAGTCGCCTGATCCGTCAGGGCAACCTGTGCTTCGGGCTGCTCAACCGTAACCTGCGGCTGTGCCTGGACGACATCCACCTGAGGCTGCGGATTGGTTACAGCGATATCGGGCTCGGGCATACGGACGATGATCTGCGGCTGCGGCTGATCGATGGTGATGATCGGCTGCGGCACTTCCACCAGCACGTTCGGCGGCGCCTGACGGACGATGATTTCCGGCTGACCCTGGTTCACTCGAACGCTTGGCTCAGGGTTGGTCACGGACACCTGCGGTGCGGCCTGGTCAACGCTGACATTGGGATCAGGCTGCGTCACGACGATGCGGGCAGCTGCGGTCGCATCGACCTCACCGGTGTTGCCCAGTGCTGCTGTAGCCTCTTCGTAGTAGACGAGGCAACGCTCGGCATCACCAGCGTCGATCAGAGCCTGCGACTCCTCGATCCACTCTGGGCGCAGCTCGTTGCGGTTCTCTTCGTTCAGCGTCAGGAGAGCCTCACAGGCCTCTGCTGCGGTGATTGCGGGGGCCGCCTGGCCATAGGCGATCGGAGTCATAACGGTCGCACCGACCATGCTCGCTATCAGCGCTGGCATGAACTTTTTAGTCATTGGGCGTTCCTTTCTTTTTCTGCATTGAACGGCAGCCCGAAGGCGGCCTTAGCGCGGCCACGCCAGGTGGGCGACCGATCAGGCCGAGCCGGAAACCCGGCCGGCAAGAGTGATTTCCGTGCAGGAGACTGGCGCAGCCGGCCTCCCACTGGGACAATTGCTAACGAGCGTCGGAGGCATGGTCGTTGCCACCCTCCAAGGCGCTTACTGGCATAGGGCAGGATCTGACCCGCCCATCCCCTTCGCTCCGTGCCTGCGCCCCGCATTTGGGACGAAAGCGCTCGATAACGAACGAGCCAATGCATCCAAGGACCATCGACCCAGAGCGGCCCTGGGACCGCTCTCTGCCAGCTTGAAGCCATGACCTCTCGCTGTGCACCCCGTCCCAACGACCAGTAACGGCCACGGTTCCGCCCAGATCGATTTATTTGCCCTTTCAAAGCTTCAAGGTAGAAGCTCGGCGCAACTACTTAAAACTTTATTGTTTTCGAGTCATCGGCAAGTAACCGGCTCCTCGTTCAGAAACGTAGAACACACGGGCATTTAGCCGCGCTACGGGCAGAGGGGGAGCGCCACTGCGGATACATCTATGTTAAGCAACGAACGGTCCCGTGACTTGTTATGTGCTGAATGACGCGCGCATGAGCCTTCCGCCCTCTGGCGAGCGCGCAGGAGCCATACCCACGGAGGTCCCTTCATGAACTTCCCCCCACGCGATCCCAGCCCCTCCATGCCGCACGACCCTGACGAGACCGGTCCCATCCCGCCCATCCTCGAGCCCGGCCCGCGACCAAACCCGGGCGAAACCCCCGTCAAATCACCGGTCCCCGATCCAAACCCCACCAAGATGCCCGACACGCCGACGACGCCCGAGCGGCGTCCCTTCCCAGACTCGGTCTGAGGCATTCCAAGGAGAAGACCCATGGACAACGGCAATCGCGATCAGGACCACGAGTGGATCCGGCAGCGCGCCTATGAATTCTGGGAGCTTGAGGGCCGCCCCGCAGGCAAGCACGAGGAGCATTGGCGGCGCGCCGCCGAGCAGCACGAAGCGGAGCGAGGTGGAGGAGAGACCCCCGTCAGGGGCGAAGTGCCGGGCCTTGAACCCTTCGAGACCATGACCAATCAGGACAGCACCGATTAACACAACCCCCTGATGCCGGGCGGCCACCGGCCGTGCGCGCGACGGTTTTCGCTGTTGCCATGCCGACAGGTGCCGAGGACAATGCTCGGCCAAAAACCGGAAGCAGCGGCCATGGCTGACCTCGAGCAGATGATCAAGCGCCAGCAGGTGCTCGCCCAGTTCGGCGAGTTCACCCTGGGCAACGAAGATCTAGATGCGGTGCTCACCGAAGCCTGCCGCCTGGTCGCCGAGGCCTTGGGAACAGATCGCTCCAAGATCCTCGAAATCTCGGCCGATCAGAGCTTTCTTCTGGTCCGCGCCGGCGTGGGCTGGTCGCCAGGGATCGTGGGACATTTGCGACTGGCTCTGGATGAGAGCACGTCCGAATCTTTTTCCATTCAACAGGGGCAGCCGGTCGTTTCTCAGGATATCACCAAGGAGGAGCGCTTCGTCATCCCCGAATTCATGCGCCGAGCGGGTGTAACGGCCCTGGTCAATGTCCCAATCTACCTGCCGGGTGGCCGGCTCTATGGTCTGCTGCAGGTCGATGCTCTGGAGCCGCGCGAGTTTGGCAGCCAGGACACCGAGTTCCTGCGAACCTACGCCGCCCTGCTGGGCCCGGTGATCGATCGGCTGCTTAAGGTGGCCGAGCTCAACACCAGCGGGCAGCAGTTTCAGCTGGTTGTCGACAAGGTCCGCGATCACGCCATCTTCCTGAGCGATCCACAAGATCGCATCACCCATTGGTTCGCGGGCGCCGAAGCAGTCTTCGGCTGGACCGCCGAGGAGGCGGTGGGCCAGAGCGGCGCCATCCTCTTTGTTCCCGAAGATCTCGAGCGCGGCGAGCATGCCCGCGAAATCCAGACGGCGCGCGAGCACGGCACGGCGCCCGATATCCGGTGGCATCTCTGCAAGAATGGCAACCGCGTCTTTATTGAGGGTTCTGTCACGGCCCTGCGAGGCCTCGACGGAGCGTTGCGCGGCTTCGCCAAAATGGGTCAGGACGTTACCGAAAGGCGGCAGCGCGAACAGGCGCTGCGCGAAAGCGAAGAGCGCTTTCGCCAGTTCGGCGAGGCGTCTTCGGACGTCCTGTGGATTCGCAACGCCCAAACGCTGGACCTTGTCTATATCAGCCCTGCTGTCGAGCAGGTCTATGGCATCAGTACGCAGGCCATTGAAGGCCGCAACAGCATCGATGTCTGGCTATCGCTGATCCTGCCCAAGGACCAGGAGCCCGTCATGAGCAATCTCCGGCGCATTCAGGCCGGCGAGCAGATCTCCCAGGAGTTCCGCATTCGCCGCCCCAGCGATGGCGAGGTGCGCTGGATCCGCGACACTGGATTCTTCATCCCCGGCGCGCAGGGCGGTGTCGGCGGCATTGGCCGCGATATCACTGGCGAAAAACGCGCAGCCGACCGCATGGAAGTGATGGTCGCCGAACTCCAGCACCGCACCCGCAATCTGTTGGGCGTCGTGCGCTCGATCATCAGCCAGACTGTGCGCACCAGCAAATCGTTGGAGGGCTTTGGCGATCAGATCAACCAGCGGCTGGGGGCCCTCTCGCGCGTTCAGGGCCTCCTTTCGCGCGCCAATCAGGAACCGATCACCATCGGGGCGGTAATCCGCGCTGAACTCGATGCCTTGGGCGCGCTCGAATTGACCGATCGGGTAGTCATCTCCGGTCCCCGCGTGCGCCTGCGCAATTCCGCGGTCCAGACCCTCGCGCTCGCCATTCACGAACTGGCCACCAATGCACGCAAATACGGCGCGCTCAGCAATGATCACGGTCGGCTGGAAGCAACATGGAGCACTTACGAGAAGGAGCATCGCGCATTTCTGCTGCTGGAATGGCGCGAGGACGGGGTGACCGGAACCGCCGAACCCGTGGCCGTTTCCACCGGCTATGGCCGCACCCTCCTTGAAAAGGCCCTGCCCTATAGCCTGGGCGCGGAAACCAGCTTCGAACTCACCGCCACGCAACTTCGTTGCACGGTCAACCTGCCATTGGACGGAGACATGGAATGACCAACCCGCTCGACGCCCTTAAGGGCCGCCGCATTCTGGTGGTCGAAGACGATTTCTTCATGGTTGCCGACCTGCTGCGGGAGTTGGAGCAAGCCGGTGTGGAGGTTGTCGGCCCCGCCCCTTCTGTCGCTAAGGCGACCCACATCCTGGAACAGGAGGCGCCCCTCGACGCCGCCATCCTCGATCTCAATGTGCAGGGCGAAATGGTCTTCCCCTTTGCCGATCTCCTGCTTGAGCGCAACGTGCCCTTCGTATTCCTCACCGGCTATGATCGCGACGTGATCCCCACCCGTTTTTCCACCATCAAGCGCTGCGAGAAACCACTGGAACTGCCGCCTTTGGCGGCCGCTCTGTTCGGTCGCAGTTAGCCCCACCCTTGCAGGGCATTGCCGCAGGTGGGCCGGCCAACCCACGACGCGGCAGGGTCACCCCCACCTAGCCTTGTAACTTGACGTCGCCGTTGCATGACCGATCATCAGGTGCGGTGAGGCGCAGCAGGACGGACCTATCCTGGGTGTTTGAGCGCGTGGGGGAGAGAGTTTCGCTGCGCCTTGATCCCTTGATCCCGAACAGTCGCTTGGGCCGCTCAGCGAGCCCGTTTGCGCAAGGAAGGGACATTATGGAGATCACCGTCGGCATTGATGTGAGCAAGAAGCGGCTGGATGTGTATGTGCACCCTGAGGGCACGCTGTTCAGCCTGGACAATGACGAGACAGGCCTGACCATGCTGGTTGATCGGCTTGGTTTTATCCAGCCCGATTGCGTCGGCATGGAAGCCACGGGCGGCTACGAGAAGCTGGCGGCGGCCGGTCTGGCGCAGGCCGGGTTGCCGGTGGTGGTGATCAATCCCGCCCAGATCCGCCACTATGCCAAGGCCGTTGGCATGCGCGCCAAGAACGACAGCATCGATGCGCGCATGATCGCCCTGTTCGTGGCGGCTACCGAACCGGAGCCGCGCGCGCTGGTGGACCACGAGACAGCGGCCCTGGCGGAGCTGATGGCCAGAAGACGCCAACTGGTGGCAATGCTGGTGGCCGAGAAGAACCGGCAGGGCCAGCTACCGCCAGGCAAGGCCCGGCTGAGCGTGGTGCGCATCATCGCCGCCCTCAATGGGGAGTTGGCACAGCTTGACAGCGATCTGGGCGGGCTCATCGAGCAAAGCCCGGTCTGGCGCGACAAGCAGGACCTGCTCGCCTCGGTTCCCGGCATCGGGGACAAGATCGCCCGCGCCCTGCTGGCTGACCTGCCTGAGCTGGGTCAGTTGGACCGGCGGGCCATCGCCGCCCTGGCGGGACTGGCCCCGTTCACCCGCCAATCGGGCCAATGGCGCGGCAAGAGCTTTATCAGCGGCGGGCGCGCGGCTCCGCGTTCAGCCTTGTTCATGGGCGCCATGGTGGCGGCCCGCCACAACACCACGCTCAAAGCGTTCTACCAGCGACTTGTCGACGCCGGCAAACCCAAACGCGTCGCCATCATCGCAACCGCAAGAAAACTCCTCACCATCCTGAACGCCATCATCCGAGACAAAAAACCGTGGCAAAACGCTTGACCAACAAGACAGTCGCTCCCCCTCAAGAAGGGGGAGGAACACCTCCACTCCTGCTAAGACTCTTCCACGCGCTCGATGCATCCCCTCCCCCCGGGGGGGAGGGCTAGGGTGGGGGTCGGCCCAGCCTTCTACCGCAGTCGCCGCGCAGCACTGGCCGCCAGCGCGCCCAGCCCCGCTGCAGCCGCGATCCCCGCGACCGCCACCGCCACGCGGATCTGGGTAGGATCGAACGCCATCACCTCGGCCTTGGCCTGCTCGTCGAACACCCCATGCGTCTCGGCCAGTTGCGGCACTGGCTCGAACAGATTGTCCCGACGTTCCGGCGAGATCGGATCGTCGGTCATCTGCCCTTCATAGGCCTTCTCGGCCATCATCTTGTCGAGCCGCTCGGGCGCTACCATCGTGCCCAGTATGGCTTCCAGCGTTGGCTTGCCCACCCAGACTTCCCGCGGCGCTTGATACGCAGCATGGACAATCTCTTCGGCCACCGCTTCGGGCTGGAAAATGGGGGGAACCGGCATCGGCTGCTGGTCCAGATGCGTTCGGGCCCAGCTGAACTGGGGCGTGTTCATCGCTGGCAGTTGCACCATAGTCAGCCGGATTCGGCTTCCCTGATGTTCCAATTCGCTGCGCAGGCTATCGGTAAAGCCGCGCACCGCGGCCTTGGCTCCGCAATAGGCCGACTGCAGGGGGATAGAGCGATAGGCCAGGGCCGAACCGATCTGCACGATGGTGCCACGGTCACGCGGGCGCATATGCTTGAGCGCCGCCATGGTGCCGTGCACCTGCCCGAGATAGGTCACGTCAGTGACGCGCTTGAACTCTTGGGGCGTCACATCGTCGAACTCGGAAAAGACCGTTACCATGGCGTTGTTGATCCAAAGATCGATCGATCCCCATTCCGCCTTTACCTGCTGGGCTGCCGCAAATACTGCGTCGGCATCGGCAACATCGGCCGGCAGCGCCAAGGCCATTCCGCCAGCCGCTTCGACGGCCCGGCGCGCCTCGTCGAGTCCTTCGCGGCCGCGGGCGATCAAGCCCACCTTGAAGCCGCGCCGGCCCAGCGCAATCGCAATTGCCCGGCCGACCCCCGCTGAGGCCCCGGTTACCACCGCTACCTTGTCGTGCCGCATGCTGCCCTCCTCCGAAATGTCCGTTCGGTGGGGCAACGGGTCTTGTCAGCCAGAGTTCCGGCGCCGGCTAGCTGCGCGTCGGCAGGAGGTATTCTGAGGTGACTTCGAGAGCTCTGTCTTCCCGCACCTTTTGCCCCCCGGGCGCGACGTGATGCTCCAGCGTCTGATCGCGCTGCCGGATCAGATCTTCGATCTCGCCCTCATAGGCGCGGAAAATAGCACTGATCCAGCGGTTCACGAGATAGGAGGGCTGGGGCATCTGCATGTCGAACCGCGCGAGCAAGCCGATGCTCGCTTCCGCATCCAGCCAGTCGTCGCCCACCACCCACTGGTTGACCGTAAAGAGGCGCAGCGGACGCCCATAGGCGTCCACCCCGATAGCGGCCAGATGGTGGATGGGGCCGGTCGCACCCTCGGGCCGGAGGAAGCAATGGAAGTGGCCATGCTCCACCTGTACTTCGTGGGTGGGATGACAATGATAGAACCACTGCGCGCCGCTCGCGGGATCGAACACATCGCCCGGCGGATAATGATCCCAGGCGGTGATCTGGTCGACGTCGCGGAAGGTCTCGGAGAGGACGTTCCGTCCTCCCTTGGCGAGGATCGCCTCGCAAAACACGATCTCCTGCAGCGCCTGCTCCCGGTCCGCCGCGCTCATATCGGCGCGCCTCCTGGCGGCAGCGGCGCTGGCGGCGGTGGGGGTGCCTTCTTGGTAGCCTCGGGAAGTGGCGCTGGCGGTGGCGGTGGCGCCTTTTTCGTCTCGGTCGGCAGGGGCGCCGGCGGCGGTGGCGCGGCCCGCAGTTCGGGCTCCGCGGCCGGCAATGGTGCCGGTGGGGGTGGCGGCGCTGCCTTGGATGCAGCACCGGCTGCGGGTGGGGCAGCGGGTGGAGGAGGCGGCGGCGCCTTTGGGGCTCCGGCCGCGCAAGGCGCGCCCGCAGCACAGGGTGCGGTTGGCACTACCGGCGCGCCCGCCGCACAGGGCGCGCCCGCTGCACACGGCGCACCTGCGGCGCATGGCGCGCCGCCAGCTGCAGCCGTGGCCACGGCGGGCGTTGCCCGCGGCACCGGATGGGTCAGATGATCGGCTGCGATACCCACGGTGGCAGCCGCTAGGGCGGCACCAAAAAGAACTGTGTTGCGCGCGCTACTCATTTTTTGGCGAACCCATCCAGACCAAACAGCGGCCGCATCCAAATACCCGCCAGCGACCCCACGAATGCGCTGGCAAACCAGAGCCAGCCATGCAGGCTCCCCGAGGCGATGCCACTGAAAAGCGCACCGATATTGCAGCCAAACGAAAGACGAGCGCCATAGCCCATCAGGAGCCCACCGACGGCAGCCGCGACTATGGAGCCCAGCGGAATCTTGACCTTGGGCGCAAACTTACCGGCTAAGCTCGCCGCCAGGCCCGCACCCAGAATGATGCCGAAATTCATCACCGAGGTGGTGTCGGCCAGGACACTGCTTTGCAGCGCTGTTGCTTGCGCCGGCCAGGTCCAGAACTCCCACTGCGCCACCGGAAGGCCCACGGCATCTGCAATCTTGGCGCCCCAGAGGCCAAAGCCATAGGTGATCGACCAAGGGTGTCCCGCCAGAAGGAGCGTCGCGATGTTGAGGATTGCCAGCACCAGGCCCGCGCCCACCACCGGCCAGGGTCCATAAAGCAGCCAGCTCCAGCCCGGCCGCGCCGGTTCTGCTTCGCGCTCGAGATTGCCATGCACGCGCCGCTCGATCAGCGCCGTAACTGCCGCGACGAGGCCCAGGCCCGCCAATGTCACCAGCACTGCCGGTCCGACGCCGATCTGCTGGCCGATACTGATGGCGGGCGACGAGGGCTGCTCCAGCCACCAGGGCAGATGGGCTGTGCCGACCACCGCGCCGACGATAAAGAAGGCCAGCGTCACCAGCATGCGCGAGGATCCCCCGCCCACGGTAAAGAGCGTGCCCGAGCCACAGCCGCCGCCCAATTGCATGCCCAAACCGAAAATGGCCGCGCCGATCATAACGGAAAGGCCCACTGGCGCCAGCGCGCCCACTAGACCCTGCCCGCCCAAGCTGCCTGCCGAGAGGAGCGGGATCATCGCCACGGCGGTGACGGCAATCATCAGCATCTGCGCCCGCATGCCCCGGCCACGGCGTTCCACCACCATGCGACGCCAGCCGCCGGTGAAACCGAACGAACCATGATAGAGCGCGGCACCCAGTCCGCCACCCACGAGAAACAGCGCACCCTGCCGCAAATCGACAAGGCGGGAAATGACGAGGAAACCGAACAACAGCGCCCCGGCTGCCACCAGCATGGGCGCCCGGTCGATATTGACAGCAGGAAGATAGCTGGGACGCCCCAGGGATATGTCACTCATTGGATCAGCCGTAAAAGGGTCAATGCTTCAAAGAAATTGGGCCGCGGCGCCCCAGGGTGCCGCAGCCCGATCGTTCGGGAAAGAGGGTCGAGGGCTTATTCGACCGGACGCGACGGATCGGCCGTCCACTCGGCCATCGAGCCGTCATACATGCTGGTGTTCTTGTTGCCTTGCACTTCGCTGAGGGCAAACCAGGCGACCGACGCCCAGTGACCGGTATTGCAGAAGACGATGTTCTCTTCGTCGGCACCCAGGTTCACCGCCTGCGTCAGCGCGGCAACTGTCTCGGGCTCCGCGAACATGGCGTATTCGGCGCTATAAAGTTTGCTGTGCTCGATATTGACCGAACCGGGGATGGTGCCGGCCGTGGCCACTACCGGGCTCTTGGACTGCCCCTGATACTGCTCGACCGGACGGCCGTCGACTAAAGCAACGCCCTCGTCCAGCGCCGCCACCACATCCTCGGTCGTCGCGAGCAACTCGTCCTGCAACTCGTAGGTGAACTCGGCGGCAACGGGCTGCGCCGGCTCGGCCGCACGGGCGCCGCCCTGCGCGTCATACTGGCGCCAGCCACCATCGAGGATCGAAACCTCCTCATGGCCGAGATATTTGAATGTCCAGTAGACACGGGTGGCGCCACCGAACTCGCTGGAATCGGTACCCCAGGGCACGATCACCACATGGTCGTCATTGTCGACGCCGAGATTACCGATGAGTTCCACGATCTGTTCAATCGGCGGCAGCATGCCCGGCACACCATCGACTTCCGTGCGCCAGCCAGCCGAGCCGTAGGGGGCGACCACCGCATTGGCGATATAGGGCTCGGTGCCGAGATCGGTGCCCTCGATGTCGTCGCGAATATCGAGGATGACGACATTCTCGTCGCCGGCATTGACCTTTAGCCACTCCGCATCAACCAGCGGCTGCACTTGCCCCTGGGCGAGGGCCGGCGCGGAAAAGGCGAGGGTCACCGCCGCGGCGAAGATCGCATTGCGCATCAAACTACTCCTGGAAACTTGGTTGGGCACAATGTGGAGTTTTCGCCGCACCAATGCGAGGATTCAAAACGCGAAATGCTGCCCCGCCCGACAAAGTCTTGCGCCATCGCTATCCCGGCGGAGAACGCCTTTGCTGTGCCCGCTCAAGCCGCCTCGTAGACCCGCACCGCGCGCCCATCGGGCCGCTCGACGAGCTTGCCCGGCCGCCCCATCAGCGCATTGGCCGTCTCCACCATGGTGGGGTCGGTCGCGAGCTTGCCCGCCCCCGCATCCTCGCTCGACAGCACGCTCGCCTTGAGGAGCCGCGAATAGGGATGCTCGGGATTGTCCAGCACCGTCCGCGCATCGCCCATCTCAACGATCCGCCCGCGCTGCATGATGATCAGCCGGTCCGAGATGTAATAGGCCGTCGCCAGGTCATGGGTGATGTAGATCACCGAGACCCCCAGATCGTCGCGCAGGCTGCGCAAAAGATTGACGATGCTCATGCGCAAGGACGCATCCACCATCGACACCGGCTCGTCGGCGACCAGGAGCGGCGGATTGGGGATGAGCGCCCGCGCAATGGCCGCGCGCTGCAATTGCCCGCCGCTCATTTCATGGGGATAGCGCCCCCGCACTTCCGCCAGGCTCAGCCCGACCTTTTGGAGGGCCTCGTCCATGGCGCGGTCAACCCCTGCCCGGTCGCGCAGCCCCAGAAACTGCCGCGCGGTGGAGTCGAGATACCGATCCACGCGCTTGAGTGGATTGAATGCCTCGAACGGGTTCTGAAACACTGGCTGCACATTGGCCATGAATTCGAGCCGCTCCTTGCGGCCCACCCGATGGCTCACCGTCTTGCCGCGAAAGCTGATCTCGCCACTCGTGGGCAGTTCCAGCCCCAGGATCATGCGTGCCAGGGTCGTCTTGCCCGAGCCGCTCTCCCCGATAATGGTGAAGATCTCGGGCTTCTCCGCCGAAAGGCTGATCGTGGCGTCCTGCACCGCATGCACCGCCCGGCGCGAGAACAGCCCGCCCATGCCGAAGGTTTTGCTAACATTGCGAACATCAAGAAGCGTGCTCATGCCACGGTCTCCAAAGGCTTGGCCGGTTCGGTGAGCGGTCGCACGTCCTGCCAGCGCCAGCAGGCGGTGCGGTGATCGGGCGCTACGGTCTCGAGCGGCGGCGATTTCTCGCGGCAGATATCGATGGCCAGTGGACAGCGGGGATTAAACCGGCAGCCCTGCGGTGGATCGGCGAGATTGGGCGGCCGCCCCTCCAGCGCAGGGCGCTGCTTGGTGTCGCCAATGCGCGGCAGGCTCGCCACCAGATGGGCCGTATAGGGGTGCTTGGGCGCGAAGAACATCTGCCGCGTCGGCCCCTCCTCCACCAGCCGCCCTGCATAGATGATGCCTACCCGGTCGGCCATGTTGGCATGCACGCTCATGTCGTGTGTCACGAAGACGACCGAGGAGCCCATATCCTGCTGGATTTCGCGGATCAGCCCCAGCACTTCCTTTTGCACCACCACGTCGAGTGCCGTGGTCGGCTCGTCGGCGATGATAAATTCGGGGTGGCACACGGTCGCGAGCCCAATGGTCACGCGCTGCCGCATGCCGCCCGACAATTCGTGCGGATAGGATCGGAGGACGTCGGCAGGCAGTTTCAGCCGTTCGAGATGGTTCACCACCCGGTCGCGAAACGCGGCGCCCTTGAGCCCCAGCGGCCGCATGGCGAAATCCTCAAAGGTCTTGCCGATCTTGCGCACCGGGTTGAGCACGCTCATCGAGCCCTGCATGATGTAGCTGAGATGGCTCCAGCGCACCGCCTCAATCTGCTGGGGCGTGGCATCGGCCACATCGATCGGATGCCCGGCGAAGTCGAACTTCACCGAACCATCCACAATCCGCATCGGCGGCCGGATAGCGGCTGCTAGCACCTTGATGAAGCTGGTCTTGCCCGAGGAACTTTCCCCGGCAATGCCATACACCTCGTTCCGCCGGACGGTCATGGTGATGTCGTCGACGGCCCGCACTTCGCGCTGCACGCCGAAATAGTTCATCTGGTAATAGGCCTTAAGGCCCTCCACCGTCAGGATGGGCTTGCCACTGTCTTGGGTCATACGTTGAACTCTCCGCAAGCTCGGTGCGACACCTCCCCCCTTATGGAGGAGGCCGGCAGGGGGGCGTGGACGTAGGGGTGCATCATCATGCCCCCATTCGCCGCAGCCGGCTGCGCGGGTCGATATATTCGTTCATGCTCACCGCCAGCAGGAACAGGCCCAAGAAAGTCAGCACGATCAGGATCACCGGGATCATGATCCACCACCACACGCCAACCACCATCGCCGAGTGGTTGTTGGCCCAGTAGAGCGCCGTGCCGACGGTAGGAATATTGAGGTTGGTGAAGCCCAACACAGCCAGGGTTACCTCGAGTCCGATCGACCAGATCATGTTGGCCATCGCCGTCGAGAAGATGATCGGCATCACGTAAGGCAAGTGCTCTTCCATCATGATCTTCCGCGCCGGCATACCCGCAAAGACCGCATGGCGCGTAAACTCGCGGTGCCTTAGGCCGAGGGCCACCGAGCGGATCAGTCGTGCATCGAATGGCCATCCGAAGCTCGCCATTACCAATGCGAGAGTGAATGTGTCCAAGTTGCTGCGTAGGACGAAGTAGAACAGAACCAGTATCGGAAAAATGGGGATGGCTACAAAGATGTCGTTGATGAACATCAGCACGCGGTCAACCCAGCCGCCGAGATACCCAGCCGCAAGACCGACAACTATCGAAATGACGCGCGAAAGGACAGCAACTGTAAGGCCGAAGCTCAGCGTGTTTCTGAGCGCAAATGTCATCTGCCAGAAGAG
The DNA here is from genome assembly GCF_030177755.1 of Devosia sp. RR2S18. Taxonomy (NCBI): domain Bacteria; kingdom Pseudomonadati; phylum Pseudomonadota; class Alphaproteobacteria; order Hyphomicrobiales; family Devosiaceae; genus Devosia; species Devosia rhizosphaerae. The sequence goes on along the minus strand of NZ_CP126539.1, from coordinate 817,940 downwards.
ATCCTGCCCGCGCGAATTGGTGCCAAACCAATACTGCGTACTAGGCGGCTGGTCAGGGATAGCGACGTAGATCAGCGTCGGGTCTACTGGCGAGACATAGCTCAAGAGCGCAAACAGAACGACACCACTGACGAGAACAACTCCGACAGCGAATTCAATATTGTAGCGGATAAGGTCGCGAAAAACTGAGAACATCGGACTACTCCGCACGGACGCGAGGATCGAGCACAGGATGCAGCAGGTCTATGATGAAGATAGCGGTTGCGACCGCAACAACCGAAATGCAGGACACAGCTAGGACTAGAGTTGTATCGCCGCCATTCACCGCTCGGATAAGCAATGTGCCGAGCCCCGGATATGCGAACACCTGCTCGGTGATGATCGTGCCCGAGAAAATGCCTCCCAATGCCATCGCCAACGCTGTGAGTTGGGGCACAAAGGCGTTTCGCATAACGTAGGAGGAAACGATCCTACCTTGCTCCACGCCGGCCAGCTCGGCATAGGTCACATAGTCTTCCGTGATGATGTTGGAGACCAGGGCCCGCATTCCGAAAAACCAGGTGCCCATGCCCACCAGTACCAGCGAGCTTGCCGGCAGGATTGCATGATGAAGAACGGATGAGACGTATTCAAAAGTGAGCCCAGGCCGGACATTCATGGAAAATCCGCCGGCAATGGGCAGCACCGGCCATAAATAGCCGAAGATGACGACCATAAGAAACGCCACGATGTAATAGGGGATCGGCTGAATGCCCACAGCAAAGATGCCGACGGCCTTGAGAAAGCGTGAGTTCTGGTAATAGCCGGCAAGGCCTCCCAGGACATTGCCAAGTATCCAGGTAAGAACCACCGCGACCGAAAGCAGGCCTACCGTCCAGGGCAGTGCTAACATGATCAACTCGATCGCCGGTGTGGGGTAGGCAATCAGTGAAGGGCCGAAATCGCCGGTCAGCAGGCGCGCCCAGAAGTTGACGTATTGTTCCCAGACGGGAACATCGAGCCCGAAAAGTTGCGTATAGGTTTCGCGCAGGGACTGGATCGCCGTCGGGCTCATCGATGCCCGGTTCGTAACCCGCGCGATGATCGTTTCGACAGGGCTGATCGGGCTGAGCTTGGCGATTACGAAGGCAAGGGACGTGCCCGCGAAGATCACGGCTGCGAGTTGAAGAAGGCGCTTGAGCGCAAAAAACAGGTAGCCTGCCATCGGCTGGTTCTATCCCCGGTCACTCACCTCGGCGTCATTGAACGCCGTCCAAAAAAGAGCCGGCGCTGGGATGACCAGCACCGGCGGTTTGCTTTAGTTCACGCCAGTTGGTTCGAGCTGGGTGAGGATGTAGCGGGAGTTCGCCCAGTTGGTGACGATATTGGCATAGGGATTTTCTTCCGCAGCGGGGAACCCCGTCCAATAGCGCGTGTCGTAGGCCGAGAAGACATTGTAGCTCATGATAGGGATCACGGGCATTTCTTCGACCATCAACTCGACGAAGCTCCGACCGATTTCGAGGTTTTCCTCGGAGTCGAACTCCGTCACACGCATCTGCTCGATGAGTGCATCCAGCTCAGGATGCGACCAACGCTGCCAGTTGCGAGAGGGCTGCCTTTCTCCGGGTTCCACCACAAACTCCGAGTGCCAGCTGTCGAGGAAGAACGAGAGGTCAGGGTGACCGCCCCAGGTCTCGATCGACCAGGCCGTTGCGACCTCGAACTCGCCGAGCGGGAGATCCTGACCGAAGATCTGAGGTGCAACTTCCGGCGACACCTGGATGCCCTGCTGACTCCACTGCTGGGCAACCATGGTGCCCATGCGGTTGATCACACCCTCCTCGAAGGTCTTGATGGTGAACTCGAAGGGGGCACCGTCGGGGGTCATCCACTGATTACCCTGCTTGGTGAAGCCGGCAGCTTCGAGCAGCGCTGTGGCGGCCTCGATGTTCTGCTTCCACCATCCATACCCAAAGGCGGTCTTGATCGCGGCGTCGTCGGTGGGGACGTCCTGGAACTGTGGACGCACCATATCGGCGATCTGCGACCCGATTGTAGGATCATAGGGCCTGATGGTCTCCCCATTGCCTAGGTCGAGCTCGTAGTTGACGAGCCATTCATCCATCGGCTCATGGTAATCCGAGGGATGAGTGCCCGTCGGCGGAATGGCGATAGCCGAAAGAGTCGCGGCGCCACGATAAGATGCCATGGAAATCTGACGCGCATCGAGCATGAGAGCTAGAGCCCAGCGGACACGTTTATCAGCAAATAGCTCATTCTGCGTGTTGAAGATCAACATGGGCAAGGTCGGATCGGGATGGGCGTACGGGAAACCCGGGAACCAGCCGCGCGACGTCTCCGACTGCTGCACAAGACTGAACATGCCTTCCGGCGTCAGGTCGTGGATCATGTCGAGATCGCCATTGACCATGTCGATCAGGCGGTTGTCGATCGCCGGGATAGACCGATAGACCACGTACTTCGGTGCAGGTTCGCCATATTGAGCGACCGTGGTGTTTTCCCAGTCCTCACGCTTTTCCCAGATGTACCAGAACCCGTTCGGATCGAAGGAATGGAGGGTGTAGGGACCAAGGCCTACCGGCTCATTGAAATCATAGGACAGCGGATCCTCGACTTCCGAGAAAATGTGCTCGGGCATGATCCAGAGCGCGTTCCACCGCACCGAAAAGATAGAATGAAAACGTGCGTTCGGCTGCTTGAGCGTAAACTGGACGGTGTAATCGTCCACCGCTTCCACCGTCTCCACGTTCTCCGCCAGGCTTGCGCTCCAAAGCAGCCCTGGATTGGCGATCTGGGTCTCCACCGTGTAAACGACGTCATCAGCGGTGAAAGGCTCGCCATCGCTCCAGGTGATCCCTTCGCGCAGGTTCACCGTCATTTCGGTGAAGTCGTCGTTGTATTGCCAGAGATCGCTGGCGAGCGAATTGTAGATAGCTCCGTCCAGCCCCTCGTCGGGGTCGATGTACCAGAGGGTATCCATCATGAGCTGCTGGAGCCCATTGGACACATTGCCACCACCGCCGGCAACCCAGAGGTTGAACATCGACGGATTAGTTGCTGCCGGTTCGGGATTGTGGACGATCAGCGTCTGCTCCCGCGGGAACTCCGTGATCGGCGGCGCCACTGCTGCTTCCTGAGCGGGAACGGCGACGCTCACACTCATGGATACGACAACAGCCGACGCGACAAGCGTCTTCCAGTTTCGCATATAAAACCTCCCTGCTGAGAGTGCCTCCCGCACTCCCTTCGCGGAGCGCCTCCAGCGCTCGGGGTGGATGCTAACCGAAGTTAAGCGCTTGTCAACGCCATTCATGATGTGAAACAAAAAACATGATATGAAAATACAAGGGGCGGAAAGCTTGCGCTCCGCCCCTTTCCTGTTGCTGATCGGCACACTTTCACGCATCAGTCCGGTGTTAAAAACGACCAAAATGTCGCTCGAAAAGCGTTCATCTTTGTGACAACACAGTCAGGTCAGACCCGCACGCGCACCATCTGATAGGAGTATGGCGGCAGGGTCACGCGCAAAATGCCATCGGCAATGCTGGCGCCTTCACCTTTGCGGGGTGCGACTTCCTCTTGCTGTTGGGCAGTGTTCACCGCCTTGAGATCGGGGTGGGTCATCACCTGGTGGTCGATCACCTCGCCACCAGCGAAGCCCTGCAGGCTGACCTCAGCCTCGATGCTCTCGGCCGGATGCCGGTTGACGAGGAAGAAGCTCAGCGTCCCTTCACCCTCGTTATGCACACCCGATACATCGACAAAGGCCGTGTCGCGGGAATGCGGTGTCTCGTACCCAGGCGAATTCACCTGCAGTTGCAGGGCCGTACCGCGGCCATAGATCGAGGCGAAATAATAGGGATAGTAGATCGTCTGGGCCCAGGCAGCGCCGCCCTTTTCCGTCATGATCGGAGCGATAACGTTCACCAATTGGGCGATACAGGCGATCTTCACCACATCGGAGCGGCGGATGAAGGTGTTGAGGATCAGCCCCACCATCAGCACGTCTTCGAAATTGTAGATGTCTTCCAGAAGGCCAGGCGCATGCGGCCAGCCGCTATTGCCGTCGAGGATCTCACGATCCTTTTTGTTGGAATGATACCAGACATTCCACTCGTCGAAACAAATATAGATTTCCTTGTTCGACCGTTTCTTGTGCTTCACTTGCTTGATGGTGGACGCCACGGTCTCGATATAGCGGTCGAGCTTGTGGTTCAGTCCCAGATAATCAGGTGTGTTATCATCCCTGTTCGCGAAGTACATGTGGAGTGAGATGTAGTCCACGTGATCATAGGTATGCTCGAGCACGATCCGTTCCCAATCGGGGAAGCTCGGCATATCGGAGTGAGACGACCCACAAACGATCAGTTCCAGTGATTTGTCGAACATGCGCATGGCCCGCGCTGTGTTGGCGGCGAGTTTGCCATATTCCGTCGCATCCTTATGGCCGACCTGCCAGGGGCCATCCATCTCGTTGCCGAGACACCACAGCTTGACGTTCCAGGGCTCCTCGCGGCCGTTCTTGATGCGCAGATCGCTCCAATAGCTGCCGCCGGGATGATTGACGTATTCGAGGAAATTGCGCGCCTCGTCGACGCCGCGCGAGCCCAGATTGACCGCCAGCATCATCTCGGTGCCCACAGTAGCGCACCAATCAGCAAATTCATGGATACCGACGGCGTTGCTCTCGGAGGTATGCCAGGCCAGGTCCAGCCGCACCGGCCGCTCCTCGCGCGGTCCGATGCCGTCTTCCCAGTTATAGGCCGACACAAAGTTACCCCCGGGGTAGCGAACCACGGGTACATTGAGGTCCTTGACCAGCTTGACCACATCACCCCGCATGCCATTGGCATCGGCGGTCGGGTGATCGGGCTCATAAATGCCTTCGTAAACGGCTCGCCCGAGGTGCTCGAGAAATGCCCCATAGACACGATCGTCGATTTCGCTGATCGTGAAGTCCTTATGCGCAACAACGGACGCTTTCACGCGCTCCTCCCATTGATCCCATTATTCTGATTTATATCAGGTAACTCGTTGTAAACGAGCAGAGCGGGAGTCGGCAAGAGGGTTTTGCACTAGCGTGCAGTCTGCAGCCGCAGGATGATATCCTGGTCGTAATTGCCAAACCCCCGTCCGAAAATATTGATGCCGCCCGGGTGCTTAGCATCGGGCTTGACCGCGATCCTCAGGCGGATGGAGTGGTGTTCGGCCAACCCAATATCCTTTAGCGACACCTCGGAAATCTTCATGCCATCCACATAGGTGCCGTCCCCATTCACCCGCCAGCTCTTGAGCTTGCCATACTGGCTGCCCTTGAGCTTCCACCAGTCCGGCGTGTAGACACCGCGCTTGTCGCCAAAGTCGCCTGGCGAGGTCCAGGTGCCGATTTCCCGTCCATTGACCGATAGTGTAATGTCACTGGGCCAGTCCGCCGAGGTTCCCGGCACTTCCGAGCTCAGTTCTAGGGAGAATTCCAGCGCCTCGATGGTTTTCTGCGCCAGCTTGGCATTGTTGGGAAACTGGTACTCCACATAGCCTTGCGTGAACCAGATCAGCCCGGCTTTCATCCGGTCCGGATCAAGAAAGGTCTCGGGTACATCCAGAAGCCCGATGATCCCCTCGGTGGAGCACAATCCACAGGGCGCCGAAACCTCAAAGCTCGTATAGAGCCCCAGCGGCATGGCCACTTCGATCGTGTTGGATTTGAGCGGCCGCATGTCCTCTTTGAACATCACCAGCACTTCGTCGAAGGTCGAGTGGCAGATCTTCTGATTGCCCTTGCGCGCCTTCTGCGTCTCGGTCCGGATCAGCCCAGCGCTCTCCAATATCTGTATATTGGTCGACACGGTCGACTGCGGCAGTGCCAGCTTCTCGGCGATATCATTGCCATTCATGGCCCCGTCCACATGCAAGATCTTGAGGATCCTCGCCCGGATCGGTGAGGCCAAGCCCTTGAGCACCTCCATGTCTTCTTCGGGATCAACAACAAGGAAATTGCGGCTCATGGGGTACTTTCGGAAGCTTTCGGCTGTGACATTCATATGTATCAGCATTGCTGATGCAATCAACAGCTACGCATATTGAACTCCCGCCGCTTCATGTCTAAGCCAGAGTGCCGAGGCTGGAACGATCCCGAAAATTCCCTAGTTGTGCAAGCACCCTATTGGAACCGGAGGAACTGAGCGCCATGGAAATCTGGCTTGCCCTGATCGGAGGCTTTGTCCTGCTTGTCGCCGGCGGAGAACTGCTTGTTCGCGGCGCCGTACAGGTGGCCAGTCGGCTGGGCGTATCACCGCTGGTCATCGGCCTCACGCTGGTGGGTTTCGGTACATCCGCCCCGGAGTTGGTCACATCCGTGCAAGCGGCCATCAATGGCTCTCCAGGCATTGCCTACGGCAATGTTGTGGGCTCCAACATTGCCAATCTCCTCCTTATCCTTGGCACTTCAGCACTCCTGACGCCCATTATGGTTGCCTCCATGGCACTTAAACGAGACGGCGCTGTCATGCTGGTGGTGACGCTCCTCTTTGCTGGACTAGCCGCGACCATGCCTATGAATCAGGTGATCGGCGCGGGTTTCCTCGTGCTGCTCGCCTCCTACATCTATTTCGCCTTTCGTCAGGAAAGTCAGCCTTCCGCCGCTACCAACCACGGTGCGGCCTATGAGAAGGGCGCTGCCGCGCAGAGTGTCGACGCCGGCCTTACTCCCAAGCCCTCTGTGGGCTCGATCGTGCTGCCAATCTTGATCGCCATTGTCGGGCTTGGTCTGGTCGTAGCTGGCGGCTATTTCCTGGTGAACGGCGCGGTTGCCTTGGCGCGCCTGTGGGGCATCTCCGAGACCGTAATCGGTCTCACCATTGTCGCTGTGGGCACTTCACTGCCCGAACTGGTGACCTCCATCATGGCCGCTATCCGCAAGCAAACCGACGTGGCCTTTGGCAATATCATCGGCTCCAACATCTACAACACCCTGGGTATAGCTGGCACGACTGCGCTGATTTCACCCTCCGTGGTACCACGGGAAATCGTCACATCAGACAACCTCGTGATGATCGTGGCCTCCGTGGTGGTGATCGCACTGGCCTATACCGGCCGGAAGATCGCCCGCTGGGAAGGCCTGCTGCTGCTCGCTGGTTATATCGGATATCTCGTCTGGCTCTGGCCCTAGGCCCGCCAGAATCCAAAGCCTCTACAGCATCAGTGACAACGCGGCACTGGTGGCAAGCCCGACCACAAGGTTCATCGGCAGGCCGATCTTGAGAAAGTCGGTAAATCGGTAGTTCGCTGCGCCATAAACCAGCGTGTTGGTCTGGTAACCGACCGGGGTCGCAAAGCTGGCGCTGGTTGCCAGCATCACGGTCATCACCAGGACCCGCGGGTCAATGCCTGCGCTTTGCGCCAGCCCGATCGCAATTGGAGTGACGATCACCGCGATGGCGTTGTTGGTCACCAGTTCGGTAAGCAACGAGGTGAGACCGTAAAGCGCGAAGATGATTAGCCAAGGCGGCATCACCGCAAAGATGGGTGCAGCCGCACCCACCAGCATTTCGATGGCACCGGTGTTCTGAAGCGCCGTTCCGACAGCCAGCATGCTGATGATCAGAATGAGGATGGAGCCGTCGACCGAGGCCCAGGCCTCGTCGGCATCTATGCAGCGCATGACGAGAATGAACGCCACACCCAGCAGAGCCAGTGCGCCAATTGGCATCACGTCGAATGCTGCCAAGGTCACGATCGCGAGCAATGTGCCCACGGCAATAGGCGCGCGACGACGCCTGAATGAACGCGCCGATGGCTCTGTGGCAGCCATAAGGCTGGTTTCTTCGGCAAGATTGGCGAGCCGGTCTTTGGGACCCTCAAGCAGCACACGGTCGGCGGGCCGCAAGCGCACATTGCGCAGGTCCAGGCCCGGACGATGATTTTGCCGGCTGACGCCCAGAACGGTAGCCCCAAAGCGAGAACCCAGATTGAGCTCAGGCAAGCGGTAGCCGGAGTCGGCTTGCGGCGCCACGAAGGCCTCCAGCGTGGTGACCTCCTCGCTTCTATATGGCGCGCGTATGCCGAGGCGCATGTCCTCATCTTCGTTGAGGGTCAGCAGTTCGGGCGCCGTCGCCATGAGGATGACGACGTCTCCTGCCTCCAATTTGACCTCGCTAGTAAGCGCCCGCACCACCGATCCACTCCGCCGCACATGCAGTACCCGCATTCCCGGTCGGTTGAGCCTGGCGACGTCTCCGACGCTCCGACCGATAAGGGGGCTGTCTTTGGTCACGCGGAACTCACTCATGAATTCCGTCTCGGCGTCCGAGATCATGCCGCTACGCGAGTCGCGGTTGGGTAACAGCCAGGGACCGAGCAGAAGCAGTGTCAGGATGCCGGCGGTCGTTCCCACGAGAGCGAAGGGCGTAATCTCAAAGATGTCGAAAGCCTCGAGCCCAGAGCTTCTCGCAACACCATCCACCAAAAGATTGCTCGACGTTCCGATCAGCGTCCAGGTCCCACCCAGCACGGCTGCATAGGATATAGGGATGAGCAGCCGGGTAGGCGCAATACCCGCGGCGCTCGCCACCTTGATGGCGATGGGGATCAGCACCATCACTACAGGAGTGTTGTTCATGATGGCGGAGACAATCATCGTGCCGAGTATCATCAAGGCGATTGTAAGGGCTGGGTGAGCCTCCGCACCCTTAACGAGGCGATTGCTAACTGCTTCCAGGACACCCGTCCGCACCAACGCGCCCGACACCACGAACAGAGCGCCGATGGTGACGGGAGCGGGATTGGAAAATACCCCCATCAACTCGTCCGTCGAGATGAAACCGAGCAGCAGGTAAACAGTGGCACCGAAGAGGGCAATCGCAGCTGGGGGATAACGCTCCGTCAGGAATCCGACAAACAGCAGACCAAGTACGCCCAAGGCCAGAGGCGCTTGAAATTCGACGGGTATAGGGATCAAACTAGGCTCCGCTGTGCCGTTGCACCATAAAATGCGCCGGCATCCCGAACGCGCTCCGCAGTGCCTTGTTCATTCAGACGCCTCTGATTACCCGATATCACCCTTTGTCAGCGGGTGCACAGTTTTGCCCTCTTTTGTGCTGCGGCTTTTCGAGCGCACCAAAGGAGTGCGCGCGGCCTGGCAAGCCCCGCCTACACCGGCCTGACGCCCTTCGGCAACCATCCTTCTCCCTCTCCTGCTCCACTCTCCTGCAGCAGTTGAAGGGCGATCTCGTTCCAGCCCGACCATTCACAGACCTTATGCGCCTCTCCACGCAGGCAACACAGCGGAACGGGGTAGGCTTGCTCTCGTTGGACCTCTGGGTAACAGCGGAGGCGATCTATCACTAGACGCGTTGAAAATACGGTTACGGCCAGTAGCCATGAGGGTGCAGGGCACGCACCTGATTGGCGCCTGTTCCACCACAATCGCGATGCCTGGGCCGCGGTGCTGGACCTTTGTGCCGGTGCCCGGCAGGAGATCGCCATTGAGCAGTATATCTTCTCGCGTCATGGTATTGGAGCAGAACTCCTCGATGTGCTCACCGAAAGAGCCCGCCAAGGGGTACGCGTACGGGTCCTCGCCGATGCCTTCGGGAGCAAGTTCCTGTTCAAGAGCCCCAAGGTGCATGACCTGCAACGCGCCGGCGGCGAGGTTCGCCACTTCCACGGCTATAAACGCGTGCTGCGTCATCCCACGCGACTCTTAAATCGCCTGCACCGCAAGACTGTGATCTGCGACAATCGGAGCGTGCTCACCGGCGGAACGTGTTTCCTGCCGCGCATGGAGGATTGGCGCGACACCATGGTGCGTGTCAACGGCGGGGTGGCTCGACAGGCCGCACAGTGCTTCGAGGAGACCTGGCGCTACACCGAAGGCGAGAGCCCCTTCCCCCACGATCCGGAGAGCAAGGCTCCCGCCGACCAACCGGATGGGTGGCGCTATCTCGTCAGTTCCCCATTCCCTTCCAGTCGCCGGGATTACTACGACCTGCTGTTGGAGCGCATCGAACAAGCGGAAGGGAAAATCTCCTTTGTGACGCCTTACCTGTTGCCCGTGCGGCGATACTGGGATGCTCTGCGCCCAGCCATCGAGCGCGGCGTCAGGGTTCGTCTGATAATCCCGGCTAAAAGCGATCACACGTCGGTCGATTTAGCTGGCCGCATCTTTGTTCACTCCATGAAGCACGCCGGTGTTGAGGTGTACGGTTACGAGCCAACCATGGTGCACGCCAAGCTCGCGCTTATCGATGAGCAATTCTCAGCAGTTGGCAGCTTCAATCTCGGGATCGACAGCTTCAAGATGAACCTAGAAGGAGCCGTTGTGACTGGCTCTAAGCGGTTTGCCGCAGCACTCTCCGAGCAGATCGAAAGAGATCTGGCGCAGTCTCGTCGCCTGTGACCGCTTAGGCGGGGAGCTCAAGCTCCGCCCAAACCGGGAGATGGTCGGATGCCAGGCGCGCCTCAGGCGAAACGTGCACCCCCGCCCCTTCGACCCTGATTTCCGCGCTGGTGATGATCCGATCCAAGGGCAACATCGGCCAGCGCGCATGAAAGCTCGGTCCAGGGGCAACCACATTGTGGCGGGCGGCGAAACGGTGCAGGCACCCGGTGCGAGTATTCCACTCGTTGAGGTCGCCCAGCATTACCAGCGGCCTCTGCTGCTCCAGCACATCGGTATGGTCGATGATGAATTGGGTCTGCCGGTGGCGCCACTCCCCGCGAAGCCCGAAGTGCATTCCAACCAGCCTAAAATCACTGCCGCCATAACTGAGCTCGGCGATGATTGCACCCCGCGGCTCATTGACGGATGGGAGTGCTACGCATGTGCTCTGATAGAGGGTCACATCCTCGCGTACGAGGAGCATGTTGCCTCTCCAGGATACTCCGTCTTCCGCCTCGTCCAGCCGCACCGGGGAATAAGCACGGCCTTCCCGCCACCGGTAGTTGCCACACAGACTGGCAACTTCTCGACCTGCCTCCTGAATGGCGACGACGGCTGGCGAGACTTCCGCGATCACACCCAGATTGCGCTCCGGCTTTTTTCGCCGATCCGTACCCAAGCCCCGCCGGATATTGTAAGAGCAAACTCGGATCATCTGGCAGTAGTCCTCATCTGACCTAAGCATAGGGCGGCGGCGCCCTGGTTTCCTAGGCGAATGTCCGCTTTTCCGTTTGGTTCCTGCGCCCAAAAGAACCCTTCGGGTCGTGTCCCGGGAGGATGCTGACGTTACCCTACTTTTCCAAGGCACTTCGTTGATGCATAGGTTACCGACACTGCCGGACAGGCGACATCCGGCCTGCGCAGCCGAACAATCGCGTGCCCACTTGGACTACTATCTGTTCAGCAGCGCTTCGATGGACGGTTTGATGGCTTGAACAATCGTGCTGACGCCGCGGGCATTTGGATGCATTCCGTCGGCCTGGTTCAGTGCTGGATTTGTGGCGACGCCCTCCAGAAAGAACGGGTAATACGCCGTGCCGAACTGTTCGGCCAACTCAGGAAATACCGCTTCATAAGCGCTGACATATTCGCTCCCCAAGCTTGGGCTGGCTCGCATTCCCGCCAGCAGCACAGGGATGTTCTCGTCGTTGAAGCGCTGAAGGATCTTGGTCAGGTTCTCGCGCATACCATCCACCGGGAGACCCTGCAGCATGTCGTTGGCGCCGAGTTCAAGCACGACGGCATCGGGACGCTCACCAAGCGACCAGTCGAGCCGCGCCAAACCATCTGCCGAAGTATCACCAGAGACGCTGGCATTGACGATGGTGACGTCATTGCCAAGCGCCTCCTGCAACTGACCTGCAAAGCCGTCCTGGTCTGTGAGGCCCAGACCGGCCATGAGGCTGTCGCCGTAGAGCATCAGCGTCCGCTCGGCAGCCGTGGCCGGCACCAGCGTCGCACTTGCCAGCACCATTGCTATCGCAACAGCGCTACGCACCACGTCTCGAACAATTTTTCGCATCATCGCTGTTCTTTCCATCAGGACCACATACTTCTCGTTCAACGATTTCCGCATGGAAGTGCCACCTATGAGTAGCCCCGTCGTCGCCACTGCGGCAATGAACCTGCATCTTCAGTCGGGCAAGACACCGCTGCACATCCTTAAGGATATCGAGTTCTCGCTTGCGCCAGGCGAGGTTGTGGCTGTGGTAGGCCCCTCCGGCAGCGGTAAGACCTCACTGCTCATGGTACTGGGCGGGCTCGAACAGGCAACAAACGGTGCCGTGAGCGTCGCCGGCACGATGTTGACTGGTCGCAGCGAGGACGAGCTGGCGATCTTCCGCCGAAAGAACTTGGGTATCCTATTCCAGAACTTTCACCTGATCCCCTCAATGACGGCACTGGAAAATGTCGCTTTGGCGCTCGAGATCGCCGAGACAGGTCAGTCCTATTCCGAGATCATGGGTGCAGCGACAGCGGCACTCACGGCCGTAGGTCTGGGCGACCGACTCGATCATCGCCCTAAGGCTCTGTCCGGCGGTGAACAACAACGCGTGGGGCTGGCCCGCGCCATCGTTAGCAAGCCCAAACTGCTATTGGCTGACGAGCCAACCGGCAATCTCGATCAAGATACCGGCGCCAAGGTCATCGACATGATGTTTGCCCTGGCGCGCGACAATGGCACGGCGGTGTTTCTGATTACCCATGATCCTGCTCTTGCTCGCCGAGCAGACCGTGTTCTGTCCATGAACCATGGGCACCTGACTGCGATCACTCAAAGCGTGCCCGCATGAGCCGCGTCTTTGGCTGGATGCGAATTGCCGTGCTCGACCTGCGCGGTGATGTGAGACGCTTCGTCATTTTGCTGGCCTGTCTGGCCCTTGGCGTCGGTGCAATTGCTGCTGTGTCATCGGTTGGGGCGGCCCTGCAATCGGCAGTGGAGCGCGACGCCCGTGTCATTCTCGGCGGTGACATCGAAGTGCGTCAACGGGGCAGTGATATCTCTCGAGAGCAACGCGCCGCTGTCGAGGCCCTCGGCGAAACAGCCCGCGTGGTTGATCTAAACGCCCGAGCCAGTGCCAAAGGGGCTAGTCTGCTGCTCAGCCTCCGCGCGGTGAGCGACACCTATCCGGTGGTGGGCACGGTAACAGTTAGTCCCCAGACGCAACAGCCGCTCAACGAGCTCCTTGCCCCCTTTGATGGGCTGCCCGGCGCAGTCGTTGATAAAGACGTGCTCGAACGGTTGGACATCGCAGTTGGAGACACACTGCGGATCGGCAACGCCGATTTTGCGGTACGTGGAGAGCTTGTCGGGCTTCCGGACCAGGCGGCGCAAGGCTTTCAGCTGGGCTCGCCTGCCATTGTCGCGGACAAAGCACTCGTGGCGGCCGGCCTTGAACAGCAAGGTGTATTGAGCCGCTTTAGCTACAAGGTCTTGCTTGGTGAAGCAGAGGACGCTGCAGCCATCGAGCAGCTCAATGCCGCTTTTCCTGACGCCGACTGGGATGTCCGCCGGCCCGAAGATGCGGCGGCCAGTCTAAAGCGCTTTTTCGATCTTTTCGCTCGCTTCCTCACACTTGTTGGCCTCTCGTCCCTTCTCGTTGGCGGCGTCGGCGTGTCAAATGCCATTTCCGCATACATAAACGAGCGCCAAAGCTCGATCGCGACGCTGCGCAGCCTCGGAGCCACCAGCGCCCGAATCATGGTGCATTTATTGACCCAGGTTCTGGTGCTGTCGATGGTCGGCGTCTTGCTGGGACTTGTGCTCGGAGCTGCAACCAGCCTTGTTGCCCTGCCTTTTTTGTCGGGCATGTTGGCCATCGATCTACCGCCAACGCTTGACCCTCGATCCCTGCTCGCCGCTGCCGGTTTTGGTTTGTTGATTGGCTTGGCCTTCGCGCTGCTGCCGCTGCGTGGCGCACAAAAGCTGAAGCCAGCGAGTCTATTCCGATCGTCTGGTGGAGGTGAGCCCAACCTCAGTTGGCGCGAACTCACCCATTGGCGCACCGCACTACCCCTCTTCTTGGCGCTGGTGGCTATTGCCGGCCTGGCGGTATTCACCACAGGGTCCCCCTGGCTGGTACTGTGGTATGGGATCGGCGCAGCCATAGCTTTTGGGCTGCTGCGCCTGGCCGGATCGCTATTGCAGACCTTTCTTCGCCTGCTGCCGCCTTTGCCTAACGCCACGTTGCGCCAAGCACTGCAGGCCATTCACCGGCCCGGCTCGGCGGCACCCGTGGTGGTGCTGTCACTAGGTCTGGGGCTGGCGCTCTTGCTGATGATCACGCTGCTCGACCAGAACCTGCGGGCCCAGATCGATGGAGCGATTGCTGAGGATGCTCCAGCTTTCGTGCTGCTTGACATGCCTAAAGATCAGGTGCCTCTGGTGCAAGCCTTCGCCGCTTCCGACCCCGACATCGAAACGCTCGAAACCATTCCTATGCTGCGCGGGACCATCGAAAGCATCAAAGGCATCCCGGCTGCCGATCTCGGCCCAGTGCCGGACGAGATCGCCGACATGTTTGAGGGCGACACAGCGCTTAGCTGGGCCCGGGATGTGCCGGACGGCTCGACAGTCACAGACGGTTCTTGGTGGGCCAGCGACTATGCGGGACCGCCTCTGGTTTCCCTCAGCACCGAACTCCGCGCCCCGCTAGGTCTTACGGTCGGCGATATGCTGAGCATCGTCATCGCCGGTCGCCCCATCGACGTCACTATCGCCAATTTCCGCGAGATTGACTGGCGGGAGGGCGGTCTGAATTTCCGCCTGCTGTTTTCGCCTGGCATAATCGAAACCGCACCACAAACCGTCATGGGCAGTATCAATGTAATCGATGGAGCGGCGCCCGATGTCGAAAGCCGTCTCAGCAACGCCTTCCCGACGCTGAGCTTCTTGCCTGTTGGCGATGCTCTGGCGCGAATCCAGGCTATTCTGTCGAGCCTCGCCAACGCTGTGGCGTTGGTAGGAAGCCTTGCGGTCATATCGGGCATTCTCGTGCTGGCCGGAGCGATGACTGTAGGCCGAAAACAGCGTGAGGCAGATGCCGTGGTGATGAAGGTGCTGGGAGCCACATCCCGCAAAGTCATAGTGGCGTTCATCGTGGAGTATTCCCTTTTGGGCCTCCTTGCCGCCGCCATGGGTGCTGGCCTCGGTGTGATGGCAACATGGGCCATCCTGACGTTCGTCATGGAGATTCCGTTCGCCCTGGACCTACTGACGATCGCTGTCGTAGTGATCGGTGCAACGGTCGTAACGATCGCGACGGGCGTCTTGACCACCTGGTCGGCCATGTCTGTGCGCCCTGCCCAACAACTGCGTGCCGAAACGTCGTAGTCCACGCGCAACAGCATCGTGACGTCGCACCCCTGGATGCCTCAAACCGTGATCGGCAAGATCAACTGCTGTCCCCGTATCTCTGACGGCTGAGAGAACCCGGATGCGGTGATCCCCAGAAGGCGCACTGGCTTCGGAGGCGGAAAGGTCTGCCCGAGGAGCACCTCCACTATATCCGCCACTTCCTCCTTTTTGGTGATGCACGATGCAGAGGAGCGAGCTCGGGTGATCTGCTGAAAGTCGGCATACTTGACCTTCAGGGTGACCGTCCGCCCATAGAGGTCTCGCTTCTCACACACGTTCCAGACCTTATCGATCAGCGGCCGGGTAAGCTCTCGCGCCGCTTCAATCGTGGAGATATCTTCGCGGAAGGTGTCCTCGGCACCGACCGACTTCCGCTCTCGGTTGGGTTTGACTTCCCGATGGTCGATGCCCCGGGACAGATCGAACCAGTATTCGGCAGACCGCCCAAACCGGACCACCATCTCCTCCATGGTGAGTGCCGCGAGGTCAGCACCATTGGTGATAGCCATGCGGTGCATCTTGGCAGCCGTCGCGGGGCCCACTCCATGGAACTTCTCGATCGGCAGGCTCGCAACAAAGGCGGCACCGCGCTCCGGAGGGATGACAAAGAAGTTGTTCGGCTTGCGGTGCCCTGATGCCATCTTCGCCAAGAACTTGTTGTAGCTGACACCGGCCGATGAATTGAGTCCGGTGACCTGCTTAATCCTGGCTCTGATCGCGTTAGCGATGTCGGTGGCCAGCGGAATCTCCTGCAGGTTTTCCGTCACGTCCAGATAGGCTTCATCCAGCGACAACGGTTCGATCAGCGGGGTATGCTCGGCGAAAATCTCTCGGATCTGCGCTGAAATGGACCGATAGACGTCAAAGCGTGGTGGCACGAACACCAGCTCGGGACACTTCCGCATGGCTGTGACCGATGCCATGGCGGAGTGGACACCAAACGTCCGCGCCTCATAGCTCGCTGCCGCGACTACACCTCGTGCCGCACCGTGCCCAACTGCTACTGGCCTGCCCCGTAGCTCGGGATTGTCGCGTTGCTCGACCGAGGCATAGAACGCATCCATATCGATGTGAATGATCTTGCGCATGCTGGGCTGCCTACTTCGCCCACAT
The DNA here is from genome assembly GCF_030177755.1 of Devosia sp. RR2S18. Taxonomy (NCBI): domain Bacteria; kingdom Pseudomonadati; phylum Pseudomonadota; class Alphaproteobacteria; order Hyphomicrobiales; family Devosiaceae; genus Devosia; species Devosia rhizosphaerae. The sequence continues at coordinate 801,528 of NZ_CP126539.1, read as the reverse complement.
GTTGCGCATGCGGGCGGTGAGGTCGGTAGGCACCGGTGCGGGCGAGAGGCCTATCCCCTCGTAGGGCTTTACCGGCGGCCAGAGCATGTCCTCATAAAGCCCGAGACTCGACCGCGGAATGAAGCGGGTTCGCTGGGCGTAGAGGTGCCGGTCCCCGTTCCTGGTCTGCTGGGTGACATAGAACCGCTGCGGCACCAGCAGGTGCAGATCGTCCCTGGCTCTGGTCATCGCCACATAGAGCAGGCGGCGTTCTTCCTCGAGCTCCTCGGTGCTGCCGGTCCCTAGATCGGACGGAATGCAGCCATCGACGACGTTGAGCACGTGCACCGCTTTCCATTCCTGCCCCTTGGCTGAATGGATAGTGGAAAGGATCAAATAGTCTTCGTCGAGCAGCGGCACGCCGGCCTGATCGCTTGTGGCATCGGGCGGATCGAGGGTGAGTTCGGTCAGGAACCGCTCGCGGCTGGGATATCCCGCGGCGATCTGCTCAAGCTGCAGGATATCTGCCTGCCGGATTGGCGCGTCTTCATAGAGGTGCTCCATCAGCGGCTCATACCAAAGCCGGGCATAGCCGAGCTCCCCTGGCCATCCGGCGTCTTTCCGAACAAGGCGCGAGATCAGCTCCACTAAGCCTTGCCAGCCTTCGTCGACCCGAGGTGGCGAGGGCACCTCCCCAAGTGCCCAGATTGGCTCCGGCCCGGTTTCCATGGCGTCGAGCACTCTGGCAGCACTGATTGGCCCGATGCCTGCCAACAGTTGCAGAACCCGGAAGCCAGCTACTCGGTCCCTCGGGTTCTCCCCCCATCGCAGGATCGCTAGAAGATCCTTGATGTGCGCGGCATCCAGGAACTTGAGCCCGCCAAACTTGACGAATGGGATGTTGCGCCGGGTGAGCTCGATTTCGAGCGGACCGGAATGGCTGGAGGTGCGGAACAGGACTGCCTGCTGCTTGAGCTGGGTACCGCCCTCTCGTGCTTCGAGGACCTGCTCCACCACATACTTTGCCTGATCCGCCTCATCGCGCACGGTGACAAGCCGCGGCTTGGCTGCCGACTGGCGGGCGGTCCAAAGATTTTTGGTGAAGCGCTCGGATGCAAGTTCGATCACGCCATTAGCGGCAGCCAGGATCGGCTGCGTGGACCGATAGTTGCGGTCGAGGGTAATGATGTCAGCGGGCGGCGAGAAGGCGGCTGGGAAGTCCAGGATGTTGCGAACAGTGGCCGCCCTAAACGAGTAGATGGACTGGGCGTCGTCACCCACCACGGTCAGCCCCTGCCCTCCTGGGCGGAGGGCTAGAAGAATGGACGCCTGCACCTGGTTGGTGTCCTGATACTCGTCCACCAGAACATGATCGAAGCGCTCCGAAACAGACGCCGCGATTGTGGCCTCGACCATCATGCCGGCCCAGTAGAGCAGCAGATCATCGTAGTCGAGAACGTTCTGCTGCTGCTTGGCTTCAACATAGGCCGCAAACAGCCCCCGGAGTTCGTCCGCCCACATGGCGCACCACGGAAAGGCAGTCCTGAGCACCTGCTCAAGATCGGCTTGAGCGTTCACCACGCGGGAATAGATGGCGAGACACGTTCCCTTGGCGGGAAACCGGCTCTTGGCCTGGCTGAGACCCAGCTCATGACGCACCAAGTTCATGAGGTCCGCGGAGTCATCCCGATCATGAATGGTGAAGGCCGGATCCAATCCGATGTGCTGCGCATGCTCACGAAGTAGACGTGAGCCAATCCCGTGAAAGGTGCCCGCCCAGGCGAGCGCATCTGTACCAGCGCCAGAGCCGTTGCTCCCCACCACACTGGCAAGGATGCGTTCAACGCGACGGCTCATTTCTGCGGCAGCGCGGCGGGAAAAAGTAAGCAGCAGAACGCGCCGGGGATCGGCGCCATTCACCACCAGATGCGCCACACGATGGGCCAAGGTGTTGGTCTTGCCAGAGCCGGCTCCGGCAATCACGAGTAGCGGTGAGGCCTTGGCGGGACCTACGCCGTGCTCTACCGCGCGGCGCTGCTCGGGATTAAGCGTCTCAAGATAGGTGGTGTCGAACGGCACGAATCGAAAGCTCCCAGCACGAGGAGCAAGGAACCGTATTCTCGTTTTGTTCGCAACCTTTATGCTGGCGATTTACGCTCCAGGGCTACAATGCGCGACACGTTCCCAACAGCGGCGGAGATCGTGGCAGCTCGTAAGCAGGAACGTTGCGCCTAGCGGCTGCGTCCAAGGACCCGGTCAGCGATCCTGCTGTTTCGACCTGCTGCCATCCCAGGGATCAGGAGTGCATCGATCAGCCACCAGAGCCCTACGATGAACCACAGGAAGCTGAGAAAGCCAAAGCTAACGAAGGTCAGCAAGAGAATGGACGCTGACAGGGCAAGCAGGACCAGAGCGGAAACGGGCCTGCCCAGATAAAATCGATGCGCGCCGACATAGCCCAGGAAGAACCAGAGAACATAGGCAACGATCAGCGATTTCTTCTCGATGTCGTACTGGGCGTAGGCGCGATCAGTCGTCATGGTACTTCCCTCTGGACAACAAGGTAATTGGGGCAGGAGATGCAGAAGTTCAAGGACCTGCGGACTTGATCAAGTGCTCCCACGCTGCTGGCTTTGATCTCGATGGCCAGCCCGCGAATGCTAGAGCTGCTCGACGGCAACGATTGGACGATTGCGAACTTCAACCATGACGGCACCAGCAGCAAACGCCGGTTAGCGACCATTCGTATCAGCGCTCAGGAAGCGGGTGATATCCTGATCAATGAGCGTCTGGCTCGTCCTGGCCCATTGGAATGAACGGTAGTGCCAATGAGATCGACTTCCATCCTCATGAAATCACAAAAGCAACTGTAAGGTCGCCTGCTCACGTAGATGGCTCCTCCTGCTGCGAGTAACTCTGGACGGCGGATCGGCCGAGATTGGTGAGACCATAGACACCCCTGCTCTCGCGCACGAACCACCCATAGACGTTTCGCCTCAGGATCATGGGCGCTCTTGGCACCAGCACCTTTAGCTGTTTCGGTGTTTGTGACGCAGTCAGCATTGCTCTGGCGCATGCGATACAATCCTGCCGGTAGGCTGTCATGATCGGCTGGCGACTGCCGCCACCCTTTTGCGGGTCACCAACGCGGCGGCGGTGCTCCTCCAGCAGGCGGGATCTTCGTTTCGAGTCCCTCCGAGGAGTGAGGGCGAACGGAGCCACGATAATCTCTACCGACGCAGCCGCGGAGACACCTAACAGCCCGAACCCCAAGCGCCTGCAAAGATTGCGATACCGAGCATCACGCTCCCGTCCCTTGCCAGCTTTCGACAAGCGGGCCGCCAGCCAGACCTCATCGCAAGCGGTTGCCCTGTCGACGCCTTGAAGAACAAGCTCCAGGTTGAAGCTCAACTTCATTTCGCACACCACGAGAACGGGCGGATCACCCTCTTTTACGCCAAGGAGGTCACAGCCGTTGACCTCGCCCTTCACCGAATAACCCAGCCCCTCCAGGAACGTCTTGAGTGGGAGATAGAGATCGGTCTCAGCCATGGTACCACTTGTTGGAGATGACGAGCGCATCCGTAGCTGAGTCACTCGCCCGGTGCACGCGCTCAGACCACCTCCGCGGGGCAAAGCGGCTCAGCAAGCTTGAGGGAGCATCGGCTTCGACGTCTAATCGAACAAAGCTGATGATGGAACCAGCAAGTTCCTATGCAAAAGTCGCAGCAATGCTAGTTTTAAGTGCATGGAAAACAAAGAACTGATCAACCGCGCCGCTAAATTAATTCGGCGCCATCATACAGGTGACGGTCGGCTGCACGGCGATGTGGGAGCGGTAGTCGTATCAAGCAATGGACAGATCTATGAGGGCGTTTGCGTTGATACCGCAAGCTGGGGCCTATGTGCCGAACGTAGTGCAATTGCAGCGATGATAACGTCGGGGGAGTGTCGGATACGAAAGGTCGTGGCTGTTTGGCAGAATGACAAAACGGGCGAACTCCACGTACTTCCACCGTGTGGTGTCTGCCGCGAGTTTATGCGGCAAATCGACGGAGAAAATCTGGACGCAGAAATCGTGCTTGGACTTGCCACGTCTGGTCCACTGCGAGAGCTTATTCCGGAGCACGCTTGGCCCGAGCCACTCGCCTAGCGCCAAGCGCGCTTCTCAAACCGGGCATCCCGTTGCTCCACTTCTGGCATTCGCTCCCATCCTAACCGTTCGTAGAAGCTGGCAGCACGCGAAGAGCCGTCGGTGTGGAGCCAGATCGACGAATGACGCTCGAACAGGAATGCTTCCGCTCGTTCCATGAGACGGCGTCCGATGCCTTGCCCCTGCCATTGCGGCCGGACGAAAGCAGCGAACACGCAGGCATCCGCGGCATCCGCCATTGAGAAGCCGACTATATCGTCTCCGTTTACGGCGACTGAATAGCCCCGTGTTCTGTAGACACCTTCGGGGTTAGATTTGGTGCCGCCGTTCGAACTCGACGGGTGAGAGCATGCCGTTGCGGACGTGCTTTCGGGTGGGGTTGTAGAACATCTCAATGTAATCGAACACATCTTGGCGGGCTTCGTCCCGTGTCCGATAGGTCCGACGCCTGATCCTCTCGCGCTTGAGCAGGTTGAAGAAGCTTTCGGCCACAGCATTGTCATGGCAGTTGCCGCGCCGGCTCATCGAGTGAACCAGATTGTGGTGTCGCAGGAAGCTAGCCCAGTCCATGCTGGTGAACTGGGAGCCCTGATCGGAATGGACTAGCACCGTGTTCTGTGGCTTTCGGCGCCAGACAGCCATGTGCAGGGCCTGAAGGACGACCTCACTGGTCTGCCGGCTTTGTAGTGACCAGCCGACGACGCGGCGCGAGAACAGGTCGATGACCACGGCCAGATAGGCAAAGCCCTCCATGGTCTTGATATAGGTGATGTCGGTCACCCAGGCGGTGTCCGGCGCATCGACGTCGAACTGACGAGCCAGGGTATTGTCGACCACCACAGATGGCTTGCCTCCATAGGCACCAGGCCGGCGCCGGTAGCCGATCTGAGCCTTGATCCCGGCCAGTCTGGCCAGGCGCGCAACACGATTGGCGCAACTGGTCTCGCCCTGGTCCAGCAGGTCGTCATGCAGCTTGCGGTAGCCATAAACCTTGCCGCTCTGCTTCCAGGCCTCTTCGATCAGCTCGGTCTGGCGAATGTCTTCCCGCGCCCTTTTGCTCAAAGGGCTTTTGAGCCACGCATAATAGCCGCTGGGATGGATGGAAAGGCACCGGCACATGGTGCGCACACAGAACTGCTGGCGATGCTCGGCGACAAACGCGTACCTCACTTTGCATCCTTGGCGAAGTACGCGGCCGCTTTTTTTAGGATGTCGCGCTCCTCAGTGACCCGCGCCAGTTCTCGCTTAAGCTGCCGGATCTCATCGGCCTGATCCCCACCCTTGGAAACATCCGATGCATACTTCTTGCGCCACTCGTAGAGCGAATGAGCACTCACCCCCAGACGCTGCGACACCTCCGAAACGGGATACCCCCGCTCGGTGATCTGACGCACCGCGTCCCGCTTGAACTCGTCGCTGAAATTGCCTTTGCCCATGTAGGCCTCCTTGCCTCAAAATTAGGGAAGAAGGCGTCTACAAATCTAGGGGCTATTCAGACCCAGATGCAAGGCTCCTTGCGGAGAGCCTGGCGGATCGTCTCGTTCGTGATGCCCAACTTCGCCATCTGTTCGACCGATAGATGGTTCTCCCGCACGCTCGTACGAACCTCAAAGATCGCGGGAATCTCCTCTTCGGCAGCATCGCGAATGATGATTGTCATGAGACCCAGATAGTTGAGGGGGAGAGGTACTCCGACTGCGAACGGAGATCGTCTGCTTCTGGCCCCAACTTACCCGAGGGCGGGCAGTTCGGAAACTCCAGAACAGCCCGGTATCGAGGGAGTGTGCGGTTCCCCCTGTTGTGGCTCAATCGAACCCTCGGATTAGCCACTTGCAGTGCGTCGCATCAGTTGACTTTGGTTAGGCGGCCAGGAATCTGACGCGAGACCGTGGCAAGGCTGCGGTTTACGAGAATAGCGGAAGCGACCTATCCACGCCGCCCGCCTTCTGTGACGTTGGGGTTGCCGTGCTGAGAAAATTACTCCTGTCCCTAGCGATCGCGCTGTCGTTGATACTTGCCTTCCAACCCTACGCGAACCCGCTGCTCGAGAGGGGAGTCCAGTACAACCGGGATGTCGCAGCTGCCATGGCGGTGTCTTACACGTCACTGCGTGTGTTGAAAGGAGTGCTGGCAGTCCCTGCTGATGCAGATCTAAGTGGCGGGATAGGGGTGATCGGATTGGAAGCTAGTCCGGGCCAAGTCATCACACCAGTGATTGACACCGTCGAAAGGATGGCAAACCTCCTATTCGCCTTGGCCATATTCTCAGGCGTCCTCTTCGTGATGTTGCCTATCGCGACCTCCCTGTCAGCGATTGTGTTGGGAATAGGTTTGGTCGTTCCCGCTGCCATGCAGTTCCTACCGCCTGTGCAACGCCATTATCTCCGCGCCCTCCGCCGCGTTTCGGCGGTTATGATCGCGATTGGACTAATGGGACTGGTGGCGTTGCCTGGCACTTACGCGCTGGCGTCCGTGTTGGGCGGTAGCTATGTGGATGCCGCAGCATCGCGTAGCCAGAATTTGCCTCCTGACGCCAATCTCGGACGTGACCTCTCCGGTTTTACAGGCGAGTTGGAGGCAGCAACCGAACTGCCCGAGATTCCAGAGCCAAAGGACGGCTTAAAGCCCAGCGTACCTGCAGAGCAGGGCACTCTGTGGGGGGACCTAACAAGCGCTTTGGGGTCGGCGAGAGATGCCGTGGGCGGTGCTATCTCTGGCTTAGGAGGGCAAGCCGTTACTATTGGCACTCAAGCTATCGGTCAGGTGACAAGCTCTTTGACCGCAATCGACACGTTCCTTGAGCGGTCCGAAGAGCTGTTCGCGCTTCTAATTGGATTGGCGGTCGCCTACATTGCCAAACTGATCATATTGCCCATCATGATCCTTGCAGTTGCCCTTGTTGTCGCGCGTGCATGCATCGGGGTGTTTGATCGCGATAGCCGCTTTGTTGCGATAGGCGATATGCAGCCTTCGCAGCGCTCGAATGTGTAAGGTCGGTGTTCCCGGTTGGCCATCTCGGCTGTTGCCCCCCGCCTGAAGCCTTCGCGGTTCTATAAGCCCATACCGACTGCCTGGCGGATTTGCTAAGCTGTTCGCATGACAGCCGCCGATCAATACAGTTTCCGCAAGGTGACGCCGGATGACCTTGGTATGTTGGCAAGATGGCAATCGAACGCGCATGTCCGTCAATGGTGGCACCGGGAACCGTACGACGAGAAGGACTTGACTGATCCTCGAGTAAGACGCTGGATTGTTCTAAATACCGGTCGCCCCTTTGCGTACATGCAGGACTACACAGTCCACGGGTGGGAGGATCACCCATTTGCTTACCTGCCCAGGGGCGCCCGGGGCATCGACCAGTTCATCGGAGATCCTGAAATGGTCGGGGTTGGGCATGGCGCAGCATTTATCGCGATGCGGATGCAGGCTCTTTTTGATGAGTGCGTACCTGTGATCGCAACCGATCCGCATCCAGATAATGCTCGAGTGATAGCCGTCTACAAGAAGGTAGGATTTGAGCCCTCTGGACCACCTCAGCAAACGCAGTGGGGCCCGGCCTTACCTATGTTGGCCATGAAATGAGCGTTGCGAAGGCATTGCAAATTCTGCTCGCATACCTGCCGTTAAACCATGTTTTCGCGATAACCGCTTCCACCCGTTGCGGGGTTTGGACCTGAGCGTCTTTTGCAGGACATGTTCGACATCCGGCCCTTCACCCCAGCTGACCTGGAAGGACTTATGTGGTCTCCCTGGCGACTGGGCACCACGGAGGTGACGCAACCCATCTGTATGGTGACGGCAAGCTGATAGGCACATCTACTCAGCCCCATACGCCGCGCATCGGCCGAGTTCTCTCGTGGCCTTTGATCGACGGAGTGCGAGTGAGCTAAAAGCCGACCCAAGTAGGTCATTGGCGAGACCACACTGCTCACCGAGAGGCAGATGCAGCAGTCCTCTGCATCTCAGTGCCTGATCGTCTCAGGGTCGAACGGCCAGCCAACAGCTTTATCAAAGCAGCCCCTTCCGGCGAAGGAATGACCTCACACCGATGGTAGACCCGGCCGTCTTTCGTTCGCTTCATCAGTCCGAGGTTGCAGAGCGTCCGCCGCAGGATAGCTGCGTCACCGAATGTATGTAGCATGTTCAGGTGGTCGCTGATCTCGCGCTCTGTGAAAGCGTGGTCGGCAGGCATTGCGGACCAAAGCACCCAAAGACAAAGGTTCTGAAGGCTTGTTCGGGCGGGCCAAGCCGTAAACCTGCCCTTCTCGTCGAAGAACCGGGCAGCTTTCACAACAAAAGCAGGCAGTTCCGGAGATGCCGACGCAGGCTCCGCGTCCGGCCATGTCGACACTGGACGAGGCTCGGTTTGAGATCGCAGGTGCTGAAAGTTCCGCTGACCGGCTGCCCTAGCCAACATGTTCAGGAGCTCTAGATGGCTCGGCAGTGTGGTGCTGTCCGCCAGCTGCCGGCGCAGCGACTTTGCAAGGGAAGATATGTCGTCGGTAGAAAATGGAATGAGGTGTCTGGGCATAGTCGCTCTCCACGTGCCCGCCCGATTGGGAGATCGATGGTCACCGGCTTGTCGACGAGGCACGAGAACGAGAGTGCGTGCGGGCCTTCCAGCAGGTTTAGCTCCCTTTTCGGGACGGTGACGCCTGGGTGAACTGCGGACCCGCCCCAACAATAGCGGTAGAACGGGCCACCTGCAATCGGTGCAGAGGTAAACCACTGTTCGAGTGGACTGCGACTGGCTAGGGATGTCGCATGCATGTTGATGTCTGCACCGGACGTGCCAAACATGAATAGCCGACACTGCACATGATCTGCGGCCTATCGGTTCTGGCAAGCAGGATCTCGTTGGAGCTGAAAAGGCAACTGCCTGTTGCAGCCACCGAGCTTGCCACCCCACAGAGCTCCGTCTGGCCGGCTTACCTTGACAACTCGATTGTCAATGATCTTGTGGGAGCCATGCTCCTGAAACAAAAAAGCACCGAGCGAACCATCCTGAGCCTCAAGAGCGTGACCAAGCGCTTTGGAGATGTCCATGCCTTGCGCGAGGTCGATCTCGACATAGCAAAGCGGGACATCGTGTGTCTTGTGGGGCAGTCGGGGTGCGGAAAGTCGACCCTGCTGCGGGCGATTGCGGGGATAGAAGGCATCGAGGCTGGCACGATTGCGCTGGATGGACAGGTGGTCAGCAGTGCCGACACTTTCGTGGAGCCGGAAAAGCGCAATGTGGGTTTCATGTTCCAGGATTATGCGCTGTTCCCGCACCTCTCCGCGCGGCAGAACATCGCCTTTGGGCTCAAGAACCTCGACCGCAAGGCTGCGGCCGCCCGGGTGGAGGACGTGATTGCCCGCCTTGGCATCGAGGCCCTGGTCGACCGCTATCCGCATATGCTGTCGGGGGGCGAACAGCAGCGCGTGGCGCTGGCGCGAGCTCTGGCGCCGCAACCGCATATCCTGCTGATGGATGAGCCGTTTTCGAACCTTGACCGGGGTTTGCGCGACTCAGTCCGCCAGCAGACGCTCTCACTGCTGAAGGCTCTGGGCACCACTACCATCATTGTGACGCATGACCCTGAGGAGGCACTAACGTTAGGGGACGAGATCGTGCTTATGCACAAGGGTGGGGTGGTCGAAACCGGCTCTGGGGACGCGATCTATAGCTATCCACAGACCGCCTATGCAGCGGCGTTCTTCTCCCAGGTCAATTGGCTGCCTGCAGTGCGCAAGGGCGACTGGCTGGAGACCCCGCTCGGCCGCTTCCCGGCCCCATGCGGCAGTTCGGGCGCAGTGCAGTTGTTTGTTCGTCCCCAGGCAATCGCACTCAGCGTTGATGGACCAACTGCTCGCGTGCTTGGGCGCGTGCTGCTCGGCGAGATCGAGGAAATCACCCTGGCACTGCCCGGTCTTGCCGATCCCCTGGTGATGCGTACCAGCAGCCGTTGCGAAATCGAGGTGGGACAAGAGGTTAACATCGAAGTGGCGGCAAAGGACGTCATGGTCTTTTCAGCAGATGACGCCGCCCGAGCCGCCCTGCATCAGAGAAGCTGACGAAACTACAACAAGATCAAAGAATTAGAACGAATCTAAGAAAGCAGTTAATTGTTGACCCTGGCGGTCAGCTATGCCTTATGCCTTCTTGAGGACGCAGGGGAGAGCTTGGCGTCCGACCGTCAACAACTCACCTGGGAGGCACCATGTCCCGTCTTGCCACACTCGCGTCGGCTGCCAGCATCTTGATGCTCGGCGCTGCGGTTCCGACACTGGCCCAAGAGGTCAATATCTATACAACGCGTGAACCGGGGCTGATCCAGCCCATTCTGGATGCGTTCACGGCCAAGACCGACATCGCGGTCAATACCGTCTACCTCCAGGACGGCCTGATCGAACGCGTAGCGGCAGAGGGGGAAAGCTCCCCGGCTGACATTCTAATGACCGTGGACTTCGGCGCACTTGTCGACCTGGTCGATGCCGGCTTGACCCAGACTGTTGACTCGGAAGTTTTGAAGAGTGCCGTGCCGGAGGCTCTGCGTGATCCGGAGGGCAATTGGTTCGCTCTCTCGGGCCGCGCCCGAGTGCTTTATGCGGCCAAGGACCTCGATGTAGACGGTTTCACCTATGAGCAGTTGGACGATGAAGAGTGGCGCGGCCGGCTGTGCATCCGCTCGGGTCAGCACCCCTACAACACCGCCATGTTTGCCGCCTATCTCGCCAAGTATGGCGAGGAAGCAACTCGCGAGTGGCTTGAAGGCATCAAGGCGAACCAGGCTCGTGTCGCTGCGGGCGGCGACCGTGACGGTGCTCGCGACATTGCTGCAGGTGTCTGCGACATTGCCATCGGCAATTCCTACTATGTCGGCCTGATGACCAGCGGCGCTGGTGGCGATGAACAGCAGGCCTGGGCCGAGGAAATCAAGGTGATCCTGCCCACCTTTGAAAATGGCGGAACCTTGGTTAACGTTTCGGGCGCGGCCCTTGCCGCACATTCTCCCAACCGCGAGGAGGCCGTGCAGCTGCTCGAATATCTCGTTTCGGACGAAGCTCAAAAGCTCTATGCCGAAGCAAATTTCGAGTATCCGGTAACCGAGACGGCGGAAGTCCACCCCATCATCGCCGACTTTGGCACATTGCAGCCAGACGAGATGCAGCTGACCGAGATCCTGCCATACCGTCAGCGTGCTAGCGAACTGGTGGACGAAGTCAACTTCGACACCTTCGGCAATTAACGGACAGGCGGCGGGGTCGCCCCGCCGCATTCTCCGGTGTCGATAGCTTTCAGTTCAGCTCCGCTGCAGCGGCGGCTAACCGGTACGAGCGTCTGGGCTGCAGTGGCTTTTGTCACCGCAGCCTTGGCGCTTCTTCCCCTTATAGCGATTGCCTATGCAGGGCTCGGGGGCAGCACGGGATTGCTGTGGTCACATGTGGCAGTGCATGTGATGCCGCAAGCGGCCTGGAATACCGCACTCCTACTGCTGGGCACCGGATTGATAGCGACCGCCATCGGCACTGGTTCAGCCTGGTTGATGTCCGCTTATAGTTTCCGAGGGCGCGGCGTGCTGGAATGGGCGCTGCTGCTGCCTCTTTCGGTCCCCACCTACATCATGGCCTACGCCTATCTGGATGTGCTGAGCCCGCTAGGGCCCATTCAGGGCATGGTGCGCGCCTTTCTGGGATATTCGAGCCCACGCGAATTTCGCTTGCCCGATATTCGCTCGATGTGGGGAGCCATCCTGGTCTTTGGGTTCGTACTCTACCCCTACGTCTATTTGACGACCCGAGCCATGTTCCTGACACAGGCGGCCAATCTGGTGGAGGTGTCCCGTACCCTCGGCGTCTCCCGCGCTGGAGTCTTCTGGCGGGTCGCCTTGCCTCTTGCCCGCCCAGCCATCGCGATCGGCATCAGTCTCGTCTTAATGGAAACGCTGAATGATGTAGGCGCTGCTCAATTCCTTGGCGTTCGCACAATGACGGCAACGATCTACACCACTTGGATCGTCCGAACCGATCTGGCAGGGGCGGCACAGCTCGCATTGGCGATGCTTGCCATCGTGCTTGCGCTGATTGTCTTGGAGCGTCGGGCACGGCGGAGTAGGCGCTTTGCCGCAAGCGCCCAGCGGGCCCGACCAATGGCGCCCGAGGTCCTGCGTGGCTGGAAGTCACTCGTGGCCTTCGGGTTAGGCACCCTACCCGTCCTCATTGGCTTTGTTGGCCCTGCCGCCTACCTTCTGGTGGAGGCCGTCGAGCGCATCGAGTTCGCCGGGGTTTCGACGGCATTGGTCCGCGCAACCGCCAACACGGTCCTGCTCTCGGCCGTCGGTACTGGCGTCGTGCTCGTCCTTGGTTTCGCCGTGTCCTATGCGGCTCGCCTGCAGCCCAGCCGGTGGGTCAATGGCGCGGCGCGGGTCGCGGCACTCGGGTACGCGGTACCCGGAACGGTACTCGCCATCGGCATTCTCATCCCGGTCGCCGCGTTCGACCGCAGCCTCGACGCCCTGTTCAAGGCCTGGCTTGGCTTTCCCATAGGCCTGCTGGTCCTGGGTTCAGGAGCCGCTCTTGTCTACGCCTACGCGGCTCGCTTCCTCGCTATTTCCGCCGGCGGCATCGAAGCTGGCTTGAGCCGAATTCCGATCTCCTTTGACCATGCGTCTCGTACGCTGGGGGAGACCGCCACGGGCACCTTGCTGCGCGTTCACCTGCCGCTCTCACGCACGGCAATCACTGCTGCTGGGCTGCTGGTCTTTGTGGACTGCATGAAAGAACTGCCAGCAACACTACTGCTCCGACCATTAAACGTGGAAACCTTGGCAACTCTGCTTTATGGCGAAGCTGCAAGGGGAACTTACGAGGAAGCGTCTCTTTCAGCCTTGATCATCGTGGCCGTGGGCATGCTGCCGGTTATACTGTTGGCCCGCACCGGCCGGTTGCGGTGAAAAGAGCCGACATTCGGACGAAGATCTCAGCTATACTTTGCCTGCCGTTCTTCACACCCCGGCATCCCGCTTATTCGAACTTACCAACGTCCCCCCGGTCATCTCGTCTGGCTTCGACAATCTCATGAGGTCGAGAAGAGTTGGCGCAACATCCGCAAGCCGTCCGTCGCGTAAAGATTGCCGATCCGAGTTGTAGATCAGGATCGGAACAGGGTTTGTGGTGTGAGCTGTATGAGGCCCTCTGGTGCGCGGATCGCGCATCAACTCGCAATTGCCGTGATCGGCAGTCACCAGCAGCGCCCCGCCAACCGAATGCACGGCATCGGCGATCCGGCCGAGCTGAATATCCACTGCTTCGACTGCTTTGATCGCTGCATTCAGGTTCCCTGTATGTGCGACCATATCGGGATTGGCGAAGTTCAGAACGATAAGGTCGTATCTGCCCGACAGAATTGCCTCAGCGGCTCGGGTGCCCACTTCCGGTGCTGACATCTCGGGCTGGAGATCGTAGGTGGCAACATCGGGTGATGCTACAATGATCCTGTCTTCCCCAGTGAAGGGTGTCTCCTCGCCCCCATTTAGGAAATATGTCACGTGCGGATACTTCTCAGATTCTGCTATCCGCAGCTGGGTTCGCCCCGCTTTAGCAACCGTCTCCCCGAGGCCGTTTGACAGCGTCTGGGCGGGAAACAGCGCGCTCATCACACGGTCCAGCTCATCGCTGTACTGCGTCATGCCAATTACCGCAGCGAGCCTGGGCAGTCTTCGCGCAAAACCCTCGAATTTGGGATCGAGTAGAGCCGTCAGAATTTGCCTGACCCGGTCAGAGCGGAAGTTGAACGAGAGCACGGCATCGCCATCCTGGAGCCCGGAGTATCCATCGATGACCGAGGCAAGCAGGAACTCATCGGTGACCTGCTTCGCGTATCCGTCGGCAATCGCCGCTTGGGCGCTAGGGAAAACCGTGCCCTGAGCGTCCACTATCGCGTCGTAGACGGTTTTGATGCGATCCCACCTGTTGTCGCGGTCCATGGCCCAGTAGCGTCCCGATACTGTCGCAATGCCGACAGAAGGCGGCAGGGCAGCCTCGATCTTCGCCAGGTAGTCGGCAGCGGATTGCGGAGGCGTATCGCGTCCATCGGTGAAGGCATGCAGAACCGTTCGGACGCCCGACGCCGCCAGTATGTGTGCGAGTGCAACAGCATGGTCCTGGTGCGAATGGACCCCGCCCGGCGATAGGAGACCCATCAGGTGGCAGGTACCATTGCTGGCCCTAAGTGCCGAGATCAACCCGGTATCCTCGAGCAGCTGCGCCAGGGTTTCGTCTGCTGCAGCCCGGGTGATGCGTGGCAGATCCTGCATTACGATGCGACCAGCGCCGACATTGATATGCCCGACTTCAGAATTCCCCATCTGTCCATCGGGTAGGCCCACATCGGATCCGGAAGTGTCGAGGAAGGCGTGCGGACACTGCTCCCACAGCCTGGTGAAAACCGGCGTTCGGGCTAGGCGGACCGCGTTGTCTGCGGACTCCTCCCGCCAGCCCCAGCCATCAAGAATGGTAAGAACGACCGGTCTTGGCGCCACCACAGCCTCCTTCATTGCACTTTACCGACCGCGCGGCAGAGGGCGGCATCTTCCCTCGACCACCGTAATCCTCCCGGCAGTGCTCGCGTTGCATCCTTAACGAGACGGTGCCTGAACTCAGGACAACGTGGCGTATTCATCGCGAAGCCATTTGGTGCAGCTCCTGACGAAGAGCCGCAATATCCTCGCGTAGTGCAGCAATCTCGCGCGAACCGGCGACGTCGCTTTCCACTGCGGCGGCTTCCTGCCCTATGAAGAAGGTCGCTAGGCTAGCCGCGATGTATCCGAAGATCGCAAGGCCATAGATTGCCAGGAGCAACGCGAGCACCCGCCCCTCCGCGGTCGACGGCCAGAATTCTGATCCGGTGGTCGACACCAACATTGCCGTCCACCAGACTGCCTCCGCATAACCGGAGAAACCGCCGCTGACTTCGCCAGCCGGTTCAAAGGCCAGCATTCCACCGGCGCCCAACAGAATAACCAGTGTCGTCGTGGCGAGCATATAGCCAAGCCCTCTACGGCCGAAGCTCTTCCGCATTGCGCCGAAACTGCGATTTGCTGTGCCAACGATCCTAACAAGACGCAACCCACGCGTCAGGCGTAGCAGGCGAAGGACACGCAGGAACCGAAACGCAGGAGCAACAAGGGCAACGATCGTGATCGGATTGCCTCGCAGGAACCGAAACTTGCGGGGAGCCAGCGCGAAACGCAACAGGAACTCCAACACGAACAAGATCCAGATGAGGATGCCCAGCCATTCAAAGACGCCCGAGCTCGTCCACACGAGCTCGACAATGACCAGGCTGAGCCATATGAACGACAAGATCAGCATCGGCTGCTCAAGCCACTCTTCGAGCTGGGTCAATACGGCCCAACGTTCCTGCTCGTCGTCGGGTGGACCACTCTGAGGGTCGGGAGCCTCGTTCATGGAGCTCTCTCCTCTCGCAATGTCAGCAACTATACTCCTTAGAGCGCTGGCGCGTTACCATGCCGCCGACCAGCCTCAGGGCAATAAAATTCTTGCTCGCGATAGCGGCGATCCGGCTACACAGGGCACTTCGGCCAGCCTGGTCGCGCCATTTGTGACCGGCGCCTTCGCACTGCCATTCATGAGGCCACCTGGCCTACAGTTCTTCTTTCGGCACGCCCCTGCCGGTTTGCCTAGGACTGGGCTAACATTGGATCGAGGCCAGAACAGGCGCTTGACTAGTGTCGTTTGCCTTCCCTACGGCAACAGAGAAGAGGTGGGGCTCTTTCTAGTCGGTCTTCAGGGTGGATTGATAGCGCGCGACTGCCGAACACCTACTATCCAAAGGGAATGGAATAGGAATGGGGCAACTGGTCGCCAGCAGCCGACCGCGCTGCGGCCGGTCACGCTCCTCGTCCCAGTGCCTAGAAGTGACGTCACGACCGCGCCACCACGATAGTGCGCCGATTACGGCCAAGCCGGAATGGGGCGGCCTAGACCAGCGCGTGGGATGTGGCCTCATTTCGTGCGATAGACCACTTGCCCTTTTTCGCGATTGCCTGCTGATTGCACCGGGCTGCCTGCCCTGAGTTACCCTAGGCTCCCGATCTTACCGCCTCGATGATCTCGCCGAGGAGGTGGTGCAGATCATCGCGGTGCCCGGTGCGACCAGATGGACTGTTCTCGTCGGAAGTCATCACAACGGTAAGCTCGAGATCTGGAACGATGTAGAGCATTTGCCCGCCATATCCCCAGCCATAGTGCACCGGCTCTTGGGCAATCTCACGCCCGAACCAGCCATAGCCATATTGGTCTCCGGTGAAACGAGAATTGGTTCGCGGCTCCCACGATTGCGCAATCCAAGCCTCAGACAGGACCCGTTCGCCATTAGCGGCGAGCCCGCCATTGCGATAGAGTTCACCAAAGGTGAGTAGCGACGTAGGGCTCATCGCCATCTGGTTGCCACCAAAGTAGATGCCTTGCGGATCGCGGTCCCATGCAGCGATGGAGAAATCCTCGAGCGGCGACAACCAGTCCCTCGCCAGCTCAAGTGAGGGCTGGCCGCCCACCCGAGTTAGAATAGCTGACAGCAGATGGGAAGAACCGGTCGAATACAGCATAGCCGCGCCCGGCTCGTCGACGAAGGGCTGGGCAAGCACGAAACGCACCCAGTTCGGACTGGCGACCCAAGCACCGTAGTTTGGGCCCGAAGTGCGCTCCAACCCTGCCTGCATGGACAGCAAATTGCCTACCGTGATTTCATCGAGTCTGGGATCAGGGTCGTCCGGCAGCGCGTCCGGGAGCAGCTCAGCGATGGGTTGATGGACCCCCTTGATCAAACCGCGATCGATGGCGATGCCCACAAGCGCCGAGATGATGCTTTTGGAGGCAGACTTGATGTTGGTCGGTTCGGCAACCGAATTGCCGCGATAGCCCTGTTGCGCAACCACTTCGCCATCCAGCGAGACGATCACCGTCTCGAGCGGAACCAGAGATTCAGCGTCAGCAAGAATGGTTGAGAGCCGCGTCTTAACGTCTGGTGCCTGCGCGAGAGCAAGGCTGGGCAGCAGAACTATGCCGATCAGGAGGGCGGACTTTAGCGCGGGCAAGACAGGATGAACACTCATGTAGCGCTAAAGCCTGAAAGGACTACGCGTTGCTTCACGTCGTGCTGAAGGGAGATGGGCGACTGAGCCGGCTGGCCAAATCGGGGCCGTGAGCTAACTGTCCGGTTCAAGCGAGAAGGAGAAACAAGCAGGCATTGGGCAATCCTGGAGCAAGCCTTGACCGGGCTCAGTTGAAGCGGACGAAGTCACCTGCCGGCCTGTGCATGCGGATATCAATGGGGGCAGAACAAGAGAAATGGTAGCCGAGCGTCTGAATCTTGGTCGACCAAGCTCCTATGGCCTATAACAAGCTCCTATGGCCTATAAGGAGTGTTCCCAATCTACATTCCTCAGCAGCAAAGTTGCCGAAGATGGTCCACCCTCCCCGCAGACGTCTCAGTGCTACCGAGACCGCAGAAGCAGCGTTCAAAGCAGCGACAAGCAAAACGACCGATCCCGCGCCCAAGGCGAAGCCCGTTCCGGCTGGAAAGGAGCTCGTCTCTGTCCGCCTTGACCGTGATGTACTCGAGCATTTTCAGGAGGATGGTGCCGGGTGGCAGGACCGCATCAATGCCGCGCTACGTACTGCTGCTAGGCTAGATTGAAGGAGCCGCTCAGATCGGAAATACCATCCCAGGCAACTCCCGGCTCCTTCCACACAATGGGTGACCTTTGATCCTCTCTGGGAGCGGGCATCTCACGCGGGGCCATAAGCTTCAGCGCCTGACAAGGAACATGCTGACGTTGCCGCCAGCTCCTCAAGGCACTTCGTCGGTGCATCGGCAGCCGATACCGCTTGGTGTCGAGTACGAGCAGCACAATGCTTCGGCATGGTCTTACCCCGGCATTGTCAGCTTGCTCAGGGAGTGCCGCACCCGACACCGCGATTACGCGCCCGATCTCAGAGGCAAGAAGCTCCCATATCAGACCGAAAGATCCAGGACGTGCCGGGAGACCGGCTGATGGAGGCCAACAGCCCTGACTCGCCGCGGCGGCGCATTGAAATGGGTTGCCGATTGGTCAAGTGCACCAGCGTCGTGGCACCAATTTAGAGTTCGCTATGGACGAAGAAGCCTTGCAGCGGGCTAGCGCAGGAGCGCGTGGAACATTGCGGCCGTCGGCTTTTGGCCGACCCTCAACCGGCCTTCGCGCAAACCCTCAATCAGTGGATTTCGCGTCTTGTGCCGGGGAACATGCTGTCCAAGCAGCTGGTTAATTGGAAGCCGTCCGGCGTTGCGAGATCGTCGTGCGGCCTTACTTCCAAAACGCACATCGCCGTCGGGTCCCACCATCGGCACCACACGGACAAGCCCGTTGACTTGGACCATCAAGTGGACCATTTAAGATAGGTGAGCGGAGAGCAGGAAATTGAAAATACCGGTGAGCGAGGCGAAAGGCCAATTGACCGACTTGGTGCGGAGAGCCGAGGCTGGCGAGGAGGTCATTCTCACCCGCCATGGAAATTCCGTAGCGCGGCTGGTGCCGAGCGCCCCAGCAGCGACACCGCGCGGCCGGCGGCAACTGATGGAAATGGTCAGGGCAGCCGCTGCCGCCAAGAGACGCCCTGGCCCCACAGCCGCGCGCAGCCAGGACTTCCTTTACGGTGATGATGATGGCATGCCGGAATGATTACGGTCGATACTTCGGCTCTCCTGGCAATTGTTTTCGATGAGCCCGAAGCGGAAGTCTGCATGACAGTTCTCGAAGGAGCCGATCGGCTCCTGATATCTGCAGGCACAGCAGCCGAGGTCTTGATCGTGGCCGGACGGCGCAACGTTGCGGAGGAAGTAGCCGCCCTGCTTGAGGGTCTCGGCTTTGAAACAGTGTCAGTGACTGCGGCCTCTGCCCGCCGCATTGCTGCCGCGTACCAACGCTGGGGCAAGGGCGTTCATCCAGCCGGGCTCAACTACGGCGACTGTTTCGCCTATGACCTTGCAATCTCTCACAGTTGCGCCCTGCTCTTTGTAGGTGACGATTTTTCGCAAACCGACGTCCAGTCGGCACTCTGAGTGCAAGCAGCGTCCAGCTTGCCCATAACGTCCTGCAATCGTCTTACATCCAGCGTATCCACGGGCGTTCTTACACCACGCCAATATGAAGCTTCAAAGAAAGCTGTGTTTTACCGCACTCCCCTCCCCCGGTCATGATGCCGGTGCCGATGTCGAGAACTGGGCCATCATCGCTTCGTTCATTTGAACCGGCACGCTGAGCCGCGTGAATTCCTATGCTGGCTGGCAGCGACCCTCAGTGCCATCGCCGGCGGCATAAGCAGCGCCAGATCAGCGAACTGCCCGTGGAGATATGCTGCACCGGCGGGTAATTGACTCTGTTGGGTTTTAAGCGTGCCGAAGCACCTGGAGATCCTGCTGACCGGCTGGAAAATGAACGATCATGGCGGGTATCTGTGGAGTGGCGGTTTCCGACCCCTTCCCGGTCCTTACAAGTCTCCGTAGGTTTCCCCGACAGCAGACATCGAATGCGAGATGCAATGAACCTGCGGCACATCGTGCTTTCCGGCTGTTCGGGTGGCGGGAAATCGACCCTCCTCGCAGAGCTGGAGCGGAGGGGCTTTGCCGTCGTATCCGAGCCGGGTCGTCGCGTCGTGGAGGAGCAGCAACGCGGCGATGGACTTGCCCTGCCTTGGGTCGACCTTTCCGCCTTCGCCAAACGAGCTATTGATCTCGCGTCCGAGGACCGGAGACGCATGGTGGACGAACCCGGCTGCGTCTTCTTCGACCGAGGCCTGGTGGACGCGGCGGTGGCGCTTGAGTATGCGACAGGTAGCTCCGCCAAGGATCTACTGGCGTCCTATGACCGCTACCATCAGAGGGTTTTCCTGACGCCTCCCTGGCCAGAGATCTACGTGACCGACGAGCAGCGGCAACACACTCTGGCCGAGGCGATCGCAGAGTACGACCGCCTGCTGATCGCGTACCGCGAGCTTGGGTACGACACGTTCATCCTGCCGAAGGTCGGGGTAGGAGATCGAGCGGACTTCGTCCTGCGCCATCTAAGCTAGCGACCCTGTCTTTGCTACTCGGCTTCCGACAATGCCATCCCGAGAGCTGCCGTAGAGTGTACAACGTCGAGGCAGGTTACGCCAGCCACGGCCTTCCTGCTTGTCATGCCCAACCAGAGAATAGCGGCAGCAGCGAAGGCTAGCCACGGCAATAGCAGTAGGTTCATCGCCTGCCAACCAATCGTATTCTGCAGGACGCCCGCGCTCAACGATGCCAAGAGCCCGACGATGAAGATGGTAAGGTCATTGGTAGCCTGTGCCTTGCCCTTCTCGGCGACTGTGTAGGCGCGGGTAAGTAGGTTGGTGCCGCCGATATAGAGGAAGTTCCAACCCACACCAAGCAGGATCAAAGCCGCGCTGAAGGAGTAGATGCCGGTACCGGATAGGGTGATCAGTACGTGTCCGGTGAGAAGGGCGATGCCGGTGAACATCACCTGCAGTACGCCGAAGCGGGCGATTAGCGATCCGGTGAAGAACGAGGGCAGGAACATGCCCAGCGCGTGCAACTGGATGACGGTGGCTGCCGCATCCAGCCCATGGTGGTGGTGCACCATCGCCAGCGGCGTGGCGGTCATGGCCATGATCATGATGCCGTAGCCCGTCACAGCACCGAACATGGCGACCATGTAGGTGGGCTGCCGGACGATCTGGGTCAAAGGGCGAACCGCGGCCTTTTCCTCGGGAGTATCCACCGACTGGGGAACATCGACACCGAGCAGAACCCCGATCGCCACCAGCGACGCTACAGACAGGATGAGGAACGATCCGGTGTAAGCCGACCCAATCAGCTCCCCACCGAAGCGGGCAAGCAAAGGCCCGAGCACCGCCGCCACAACGCCTCCGGCGAGCACCAGGGAGATCGCTCGTGGCTTGAAGTCCCCTTCTGCCACTTCCGATGCCGCGAACCGATAGAACTGGGCAAACCCCTGGTAGGCGCCAGCAAGGAAGGTGCCCAGGCACAAGAGGGCCAGAGACGAGGTGAGCATGCCCGCCGCCGCCGAGAGGCCACCAAGGGCGCCAAGGCTGGCTCCGGTGACAAACCCGATCTTGCGGCCTACTCGGGTCATCCACATCGAGGCCGGGACAGTCGATACCGCCGTTCCCAGGAACATAGCAGCGATAGGAACGGTGGCCCATTCCGGAGACGGAGCAAGGATGCTGCCGGCAAGCCCGCCGATGGTCATTACCAGCGCTGAGACAATCTGGAACAGGGCCTGCGCGGTTGCGAGGAGGGCCACTTGGCGGTGCATTGGACGCATTGCAGATTTCGCTCCATTCGAATACATTCAACGCAGAACTTGAATGAAGCGGAGCCGGAATGTCAAGCGACAACCCCAAGCGTGCCCTTTACAGCCACTTCGCAGCCCTGGCCCGCCTCCTCGCCAGTGAGCACCGGCTCGAGCTCCTGGAACTGCTAGCGCAGGGGGAACACCCAGTGGAAAGGTTGGTGCAGCGAACAGGGCTTCCCTTCGCCAATGTCTCCCAACACCTGCAGCAGCTCCGCAAAGGGGGGCTGGTCACGGGGCGCCGGGACGGCAAGAACATCATCTACAGCTTGCAGGATGGGCCGATCACCGAAGCGGTCGTCGCATTGCGAAACTTGGCTGCCCACAACATCGGCGCTGTTCAGGAGATCATCGACGCCTACTTCACCGATCCGGACGAATTGGAGCCAATCACGACAGCCGAACTACGGACTCGAATGCAAAGCGACAGCGTAACGGTGCTCGACGTCCGCCCCGCCGACGAGTTCTCCGCCGGTCACTTGCCTGGCGCGCTAAACATCCAACCCGGTGAACTGGAGGCGAGGCTTTCGGAGCTGCCGACCACACGCGAAATCGTCGCTTACTGCCGGGGCCCATACTGCGTCCTCTCGCACCAGGCCGTTGCTGCGCTTCGGGCACGGGGGTACGTGGTCAGGCGCATGGCCGAAGGCTTTCCCGAGTGGAAGGCCGGGGGTTACCCGATAAAAGCGGGGTGATCTCTGGGCGTTCTCATGCTCTTCTTCCGCCATCATCAGCGGGAGCGTGGGATCGGAGCATAGGCATCGCTTGCTAGCGATTGGAGAGCCACCGGAGTACTGCAGGCTTGGACTACGACACCACGGTTGGCCGAGCCGCTGCTGTACCGGCGCAACGCACGCGAACTCTATCTTGCGTCACCTCGCATCTCGGCGCTGGATATATTAGACATCGCTTATGAGCCGGCTCTTGATCCTCATCGTTGTCGCACTGTTCAGCTTGGCATCCATGTCCGGGCCGACCATGGCTGCAAGTGCGGCAACTGGGCAGTTCTGGACAGTCGCCGATCAGGATGTCTGCGCGGAAGCGGACGCATTGTTCCAGAAGGCACCGGCTTTCAAAGAAGGTCAAAGGGCATGCCATCCCATGCCAGCAGGCGACTGGCGTCCTGCCGCTGACGGTGAGCTGCACTTTCGAGCAGCAAGTCGCAACCTTCACTCAACTGGATGCAATTGGGGTTGCCGGTCTGGCAAACGAGGGACGGTGCCGGCCACCACAAGCCCCGTGAGGATGCCGGCGCCTTCAAGCCGGTAACACCCTCATCCAGATCTATTGAGAGGCAACCCCCACAGGCTGCAAAGACATGCATTCAACACCAATCTCGCGCCGGCACATGATGCTGGGCGCTTCCAGCCTTGCCGCTCTGGCTCTTGCCGGCTGCACGACCACCACTATCCCACCAGTAACTGCTGCTATGGCTCCTCCTGCACCATCCATTTTTCCTGAATACCTGGCAATGTACGCCGCCATTCCGGACGAAAGCTTCCCCATCCCAGCGGCCCGCATGCACAACGAACTTGAGCCGCAGCCTCGCAGGGAATCGCAGCTTTGACCGGTGTCCGGATGGAAGCTGCCTTAAAGCTAATGGAAACCCAAACAGCCGTTGGCTCAGGTCTCTTCGGGCCGTTGCTATGTCAGTACCACGTGACCGGTGAGCTCTTCAATTGTGGTGTCCTCCTTGGCCACGTCCAGAACTTTGGTGCCGTGGCTCATGATCACGAAGCGGTCGCAGACCTGATAGGCATGGTAGAGATTGTGCGTCACGAGAACGCTTGAGACACCTTCCTGCTTAAGTTGCAGAACCTGGTTGAGAAGCGCTTCAGTTTCGCGAACCGACAGGGCGGAAGTCGGCTCATCTAGAAGCAGTATGCGCCGCTTGAAAAACACCGCACGGGCGATGGCGACCGCCTGCTTCTGACCGCCCGACAGATCCCCCACCAGCTTATCTGGCGAGTCGATACCTGAGATGTGCACGGCGCTTTCGAGCACCTGCATGGAGATGTCGCGCATACGCTTTAAATCAAGCATGCCAAACCGGTTAGTGACTTCGCGCCCCAGGAAAATGTTGCGGGAAATCGAGAGGGAATCCACCAGGGCGGTATTCTGGTAAATGGTCTCTACGCCCGCATCGGCTGAGTCCCTACGACAGGTAAAAAACTGCTTCTTGCCGTTGACGGAGATGTACCCAGATGTTGGCTGGTGAATGCCCGAGATCAGATTCACGGTCGTGGACTTGCCGGCACCATTGTCGCCTAGCAGCCCAAGAACTTCATTCTCGCCGATCTCGAAGCTGAGGTCAGTCAGCGCCTTCAGCGGACCGAAGGACTTGTTGATGTTGTGTAGAGCAAGAAGGCTCATGACGCGTCTCCCCGACGATCAAGACCGTGGTTGAAGATCGAAGCGACGACGATGAGGGTGGCGATGAACATGTCGAGATAGAAGCCTGGCGCCCGCATCAGCAGCAGGACGTCGGTGATGGTGAAGATCAGCATCACGCCCAGGAAGATGCCCAGTATCGACCCGCGGCCGCCGCGCAGCGACAGCCCACCGATCACGCAAGCCGCAATCGCCTGTAGTTCCAGTCCGGTGCCTTGGCCTGGCTGAACACTACCCACACGGGTCGTGGCCAGTATGCCCGCGAACGCTGCCATAGTGCCAGCTATGGCAAATGCCGTGAGCTTGATCCGAGCCGTGTTGACGCCGATCGCGGTGGCCGCCGAACGATTTCCGCCGGTGGCAAAGACATGATTGCCGAAGCGATGCCGATGCAGCAGCAGGTGGAACAGACCGCAGAGCAGGAGAAACCAAATAAAGGCGGCATTGAGCCCCAGTACAGTGCCCGAGAACATGGCGTTGAACATGGGATTGGGATCAAATCGGACCTGAACCGCGCCGTTGATCAGTAACACGGCTCCCCGCCAGAAGAGCAGCCCCCCAAGTGTCACAATGAAGGACGGCAGATTAAATCGGAGAGTCAGAGCACCATTGATCAGGCCGATGGCAGCGCCGATGAGAAGGCCAATCGGCGCCGCGATGAATGCATCGATGCCGTTGCCCACAAGTATGGCCATGATGACGGCGGTGAAGGTGTAGACCGAGCCGATCGATAGGTCGAACTCACCGGCAACCATCAAGATGCCGGCGCCGAGCGCCAGGCACCCTAGCACCGGCACGGAGCGCATCATGATCCCCATGTTCTGCGGGGAAAGATAGCGGAAGCTGTCAGGGAACAGGAGACCTGCGATGATGCAGGCAAGTTGCACAACCAGGAACACCAAGAGGATGGCGCCCGCGGGCATGCTCAGGATGTGATACAGCCACTCCGCAGCCGATCGCCGAGGCGCGGCGCGAACATTGGTGAGTTCGGTCACGGTCATTTCCAGTCCAGGAGAATGTGTGCTCCGCCGACGCTTCTTTTGGACTGCCTGCAAAGTGGATCCACCTTGCTGGCAGCCTCGCCGGCAGAGCCGTCAAGTGATCAGCGATAGGTGCCGATAAGCGGCTTGATAGTGCCGATGCGCGACTGGTCCAGGAACGCGCCCTGTCCCGTGTCCACGTCGGTTGGGGTCAGTCCATACCGGGCGGCCATGGCGATCATGGCGATGGGATAGTAGCCCTGCAAATAGGGCTGCTGATCCATGGTCGCGAACATCGCACCGGACTCGACCGCATCGGCGATTTCGACAGCGAGATCGAAGCCTCCGAAGGGCACATCGACCCCCGCGTCCCGTATGGCGCCTGCACCGACAGTCGAGGTTACCGAACCAGTGCCAAATACGGCCTTGATGTCGGGATTGGCGATCAGGGCCTGGGCCATGATGTTCTGCGCTTCGGCAGGATCCAGACCGGCCCGGACCGTTTCAACTTCGATGCCGTGCTCTTCCATGGCCTTTTCGATGCCACCACCACGCGCGACAGCAAAGCTGGCTTCAGGAATTTCCCGAGGGTTGAAGACCGTATCGCCTTTCTTAAGATCAAATGCCTCGATCATCCGCGTGCCGAGCTCGTAGCCGGAAGCGAACTCGTCCATTCCAACATAGGCTTGCCGACAATTGCCATCCGCCCCTTCTAAGTCGTCATTGTTGAAGCCGATGACGATGATGCCAGCCTCAACGGCCGAGCAGATGCTGTCGTCAAACGCATCCGAACTGGATATGGCAACAGCGATGCCGTCCACCCCAGTTGCCATGGCGCTTTCGATCAGGTCGTTCTGTCGCACCGGATCATTGTTGGCGTACTGTACATCCAGATCCACGTTGAACGCCGCAGCCGCGTCCTGGGCACCCTTCACAACCGGATTGAAGAACTGCACGCTCGGATCGAGATAGATGATCATCGTCGCCGATACAGGTTCTTGCTCCTGATCCTGCGCCACCACTCCACCGACGCCGACGCAAGCCACACAGCCCGCCAACAAACTTCTGCTAAGTGCTCTCAACTTCATAATCGTCTCCTCCCTTGATGACTGCGGAGTCTCCTCAGACCTCCGCATCAATCGGCGCACTCCTCAGCACCGACCAATCTCGTGCACAGCTCCAGCCCTCTAGTGCTGGAACCATGGCTGTGGCCGCCCCAGGGTCATGTGCAGACCCTTGAACTGCGAATATTCATCGAAGCCGTAGCGGCCGAGCTCACGTCCAACGCCGCTCTTCTTGTAGCCGCCAATAGGCATTTCCGGCGTGCCGTCGATGACCGAGTTGATCCAGCATCGCCCTGCTCGCAGGCGCCGCGTGGTCTGGATTGCCGTCTCGAGGTCTCGCGACCAGACGCTGGCCGAGAGGCCGAATGGTGTGCCATTGGCGAGCGCAACCGCTTCTTCTGGCGTGTCAAAGCCGATGGTGGCGAGCACCGGTCCGAAGATTTCCTCCTGCGCGATCCGCATGTCGGGCCGCACCTTGTCGAAGACGGTTGGAGCGAAGTAGTTACCAGAAGTGGCCGCGACCATGTCTCCGCCGAGGAGGAGCTCCGCCCCTTCCTTGACTCCCGCGGATACGTAGCTCGCTACCTTGTCGAGGTGGGTTTGCGACACCATGGCGCCATAGCGGGTGCCCTCCCCGAGCGGGTCCCCGAAGGGCAGCCGCCTCGACAAGTCGAGCAACCGCTCCAGCAGCGCACTTCTAACCGAATTGGCGACAATCAGTCGGCTGCCCGAGATGCAGCATTGGCCGGCGTTATGATAAACGCCGTAGGCGATCCCATCGGCAGCGGCTTCGAGGTCGGCATCGGCAAAGACGATCTGTGGCCCTTTGCCACCAAGTTCGAGGCCCACGCGTTTGACCCCGGCTGCCGCAATGGACGCTAGGTGCGTGCCGACCCGGACGGAGCCAGTGAATGCCAACACGTCAACGCGCGGATCCTCTGCCAGCACCTGCCCGGCCTCCGGACCATAGCCAGTCACCACATTGAAGACGCCAGGAGGAACTCCGGCTTGCAGGGCGATTTCAGCAAGGCGGATCGTCGTTCCCGAAGTGAATTCGCTTGGCTTCACCACCACCGTGCAGCCTGCCCCAAGAGCCCAAGGCACCCGCTCGGAGACGATGATGAAGGGAAAGTTCCAGGGGGTGATGATGCCGACCACACCAGCCGGCTCCCGCAGCACGAGCCCCAATCGGTTGGCACCAATGGCATTGTGCGTATCTCCTTCTAGACCTCGCGCCTGCCCTGCGGCATAGGTCCAGAGGTCGGCACAGTACTCGATCTCGCCACGCGCCTGATTAAGCGGCTTGCCCGTTTCAAGGCACTCTATGAGCGCCAACTCCTCCGAATGCGCCAGGATGCCCTCGGCGACCCGGTGGAGGATGGTCGAGCGTTCCGCTCCACTCATCTGTGGCCAAGGACCATGGTCAAAGGCGCGGCGTGCGGCGCCAATCGCCCCGCCGACATCTTCTGCTGTTGCCTGGGGCCAAGCTCCAACTACACAACTGCGATGACCTGGACTCTCCCGATCAATAACCTGGCCAGAGACTGCATCTTTCGAAACACCATCGATCAGCATGCGATAGGCGCGTTTACTCGACAGGCGCGTGTCACTAAGGTTCGGCGCAACGAAATTGTCCTGAAAGCGTGACTGCATGAGCATCGAATTGGCAGGCTGAGCCTACCCTCCTCCGGGCTGATGGACGGATCTAATCACGTCCTGTATGGAATTGTATGGTACCGTATGACGGGTTGGTACAGCTGTCAATCGCATGGACGAGATGTAGTATGACCTTAGACCTTCAGGCAGCGGAGAGCGGCGAAAGTGCCGCGGCGAAGATCGAAAAGGATCTTCGCCGAGCCATCATCGAACTGGAGCTGCTGCCTGGCACACGCCTGTCAGAGCAGGAAATTGCCAACCGCCTGGGGGTATCCCGCCAGCCTGTGCGGGAGGCGCTTATTCGTCTCGCCAATTCTCGCCTCATCGAAATCCGCCCCCACCGAGGAACGGTGGTGGCCCGGATCTCAGCCCGGGAGATGACCGAGGCGCTGTTTGTGCGCCAGGCAGTTGAGATCGCGGTAGTAGCAAAAGCCGCACAGTCGTTTGATCCCTGGCAGCGGAAGCGCATTGCCAATCTGCTGCTCAAGCAAGAGGAAGCTGCGTCCGGGCTGGATCACGCAGCTTTTCGGGAGCATGACGAAGCATTCCACATCGCCATTGCCACAGGAGCGGGGGTGGGCATTGCCTGGGTCGCGATCGCGGACATGAAGACGCATATGGACCGCGTCTGCAACATGACCCTGCAAAGCGAGTCTGATATGGAACGCAGGGTAAGGGAGCATGGGGCCATCATGTCAGCAATCGATGAGCAGGACGTCGAGCGCGCCAAGAGCGCGATGGCGGAGCATCTCGGCAGTATACTCGACGACTTGCCCGATCTTGAGACTCGACACGCGGGACTGTTCATCTAGATACCCGAAGTGGAGCTACGCCTGACCGTCCCCACTCGACCCCCTTCCGTCCTTCATGGTCAACCAACGGCTCGCCGAAAGCAGCCGTTGCAGGATACCTCCTTTGGATGGCTGCCGGGTAGCCTATCTTTTCTTCCATCGAGGAAGGATACTTGTGTTAGCCTTGCCTTAGGCGTACAGCAGCCCATCGGCCACTTGGCCGCCCGTGTCGTTCCATGCCCGAGATCCTCGTTCTGCTAGTTGAAGACGAGGCCATGCTGACGCTGGTCCTCGAGGAAGCCCTCAAGGAAGGCGGATACAAGGTCCAGGTCGCCCACGATGGCGTCAAGGCGATTGCCGTTCTGGAGGCCGATCCGCACCGCTTCCATGCCCTAGTCACGGATATCCGGATGCCGGGCAAGCTGACAGGATGGGACGTCGCTCACCGCGCGCGGGAGTTAGTGCCGACAATCCCCGTTGTTTACATGAGCGGTGACAAGGCAGTCGAATGGTCCGCGCACGGCGTGCCCAACAGCGTCATGCTGCAGAAACCCTTCGCCGTTGATCAGGCGGTCACCGCCGTTTCCCAGCTGTTGAACACCATTCCGCCGACGGACAAGTAGTCAGACGTAAACGGAGGGAGACCCGGACAATAGCTTTGTGGCTCTCACCATCCGCTGCCTGCCTTCTCGGTCTGGTCCCGCAACTCTTGAGCGAGCAGCCTGAAGTCGTCCATGAGCATCACGCATTCGGTCGCATGGTCCCGAGCTTCCGGGCCTCTATGTTGAGGAGCCAGACAACTTCCTCGGGGCGATCTGAGAGCCCGGACAGCCAACGCCATTCCACGAGAGCTCGCTTGAAGTGCAGGAGTTCCTCGGCAGGGCTTTTCAGATGCATTGTTGCGGATCCGTCGATGATCAGATGAACGCAAACCGGGTGCTGTTCGGGAGGTTCGCATCGACTCCAGGTTAGGTGAACAGGTCCTTGAAGAAAGGAGACCCGACCGGGGCGCGCGTCGAGGCGGTAAGACTGCAAAGGGGGGCAGTCGCGCCGTTAATCCTGCTCGCACGCTATCGTTCTGGACGCTGGCAAGATGCGAGCACTCTCTTTGGTGATCGGGGTCAAAGCGCTAAGGTATGAGCCGGGCTGGGGATCTGCGTCCAAACGCCGTCGAGCGAGGCGGCTACCGCCGCCTCACCGCCACCCGTTCCCAGTCAGAATCCCACACAGCCCTCTTCGGTGTTCAGGTCCGGGTGATAGATGACGAAGCTCTTACCCTCGTCGGCCTTGGCCTCTGCTTCGTCTCGAGGGAGCCATTCGGTGAAAGATACGCGCGAATATGGGTCCCCCGGAATGTCGGTCGTGACCAGGCAAACAAATTCCACCTCGGTGGGGATCACCAGTTCCGGGTCATAGACCTTCTCCATCTGTCCTGGTGCATGGATCTTTGTCCCCTGCCCCGGTGCTCCCTTCTTGTTCGCCTGTCCCGGAGGCATGTGATGGCCTGGTTTGTGGTGGGCGGAGACGGAAGCGGTAAATGCCAACGTCAGCGACATGGCCAAGGCTAAGGATCGACGCATCTCAATGTCCTCTAAACTGAAACGGCCCCGAACGGAGACCGGGGCCGAAGGGAGACTGTGTGGAGGTCAGTCGCGCCGCTAATCCTCGGACTCTGGTTTCGGTTCCGTCTTCGCCAAAGGACCGCAGTACTCATTCTTCCAGAGTTAAATGCACCGCGCCACTCGGCCTGTGAACCACGGCTATACGAGGGGACGGACACCAAGAAGCCGCTGGTGAATTTGCTCTAGGCCTCTTCCCCTCCGGGTATGCCGTCTTGTCGAAAAGTGCTGAAAACCGCTGCCCGCAACGCCTCATGGCAGATTGGTTTCTTCACCCACGGGGCATTCACCCATGGACATTCGGAGCGCTCGCTGGCCGTGACATAGACGAAGCGGATGCCCTTCTCTTCCAGCACCTGCACCAGCGAGTCGCATCGGCCATCTGCCAAACGAATGTCCACGGTTGCGAAATCGACGCCGCCACGCTCAAGGACCTGGAAGGCCTCGGCACAGCTCGCTGCAGTGGTTGCTGCACGAACGCCGATCTCGGAAAGCATCAACTCAATATCGGAAGCGATAAGGAAATCATCCTCGACGACAAGGGCGGATTTCACATTGGACAGGCAGCCCATG
This sequence comes from Devosia sp. RR2S18, assembly GCF_030177755.1. NCBI lineage: Bacteria > Pseudomonadati > Pseudomonadota > Alphaproteobacteria > Hyphomicrobiales > Devosiaceae > Devosia > Devosia rhizosphaerae. Next base: position 770,920 of record NZ_CP126539.1, on the reverse strand, counting down.
GCAGTTCCCTCGGCGCAAACGGCTCCAGGATGGAGCGTTCTCGTTCCAATCAGGGACATCCGGTGTTCAGGGTGCACTTGAAAGGCGGGCAGCGCATGCCCGCTGATCCGACAACCCTACGCCTCATCACGGTAGATGACGAATGGTAATTTTGTGACAAAAGGAAACGCCCGGCAGGGTGCGTGTCATTCCCCGGTGACCTGCACCAAGGACTAGATTACAATTCCAGAACCGTGATGGAACTGAACCGGACATCTTCCCGATTGTTACGAGTTCAGCTTCTGGGCATAATGGTATGGAAAGCAGAGACCCCACAGTCTTGGTGGTCGAGGACGAGTACTTGCTCGCCATGACCCTTGAGGAAGGCCTGCAAGATGCAGGCTATGCGGTCGTGCTCGCCTCAACGGGAGATGCGGCCATCAAGCTCCTCGAAACGGAGCCATACCGGTTCATCGGTCTGATCACCGACATCAGGATGCCTGGCAGTGCTAACGGCTGGGAAGTAGCCCGGCACGCCCGCGAGCTACGCGCAGGAATCCCCGTGGTCTATGCCAGCGGTGAGGGCGCACTGGACTGGCACCGTTTCGGCGTCACCGACAGCATCATGCTGTCGAAGCCCTTTGAGGTCGACAGAGCCGTCGAGTGCCTGGAGCTGCTTGTGCAGGCGCAATGGCAACATGCCGGCCGGAGTGCTGGCGGGAACGACAGGTCTCCCGGGCATTGAGCTTCATGAGGCGGCGCGGCAATGGGCCCGCGTCACGGATCCCCAAAGAGACTGTACTGTAGGGAAGCGACGAGCACCTGATGTCCGGTCTCATCCCGAACCGCAATGCTGAGGTCCTGCATATCTCGGCCTAAGGTCAGGCGGTCCCGGCACATCTCGCCGAGGCTGCGGGCTGCCTCGTGCTCCGAGTCATCGACCAGCTTTTGGCCACCTTCGATCACAAACATCCTATCAGCTCCCGGGAGAGCCGAGGCGATCCCAATTCCCCTGCAGTCAGATGGGGGCACCACAGTGCCCCTCTAGGTCAGTCAAGCAGCTTTAGATTGGTCGCTGACTCCTTCCCGTCGCGGCCTTTTTCCAGCTCGTATTCGATCTTGTCGTTCTCATAAAGGCTTTCTAGCCCGGAACGCTGAACAGCGGAGATGTGAACAAACGCGTCCTTACCACCACCCTCAGGGGAGATGAAGCCGAACCCTTTGGTGGTGTTGAAGAACTTTACGATACCCTTTGTAGCCATGGATGATCCTCTGTGCTCTCGAGCGAGCAGTTTTCCCTCTGCGACATGCAGGTGGAGTGACGTTCGCACGGAGTGGAGCCCAGGAGCCGGGGTTCCCGGCTGTGGCAGCCGACTTAGGCTGCAAACGTATGGAAGCAGAATAGCCAACAGCGGAGTATCTGCAAGGGCGATATGCTCAAGGCAAAGAGGCAGCAGGAGGCATTGCGCATGAAAGATCACCAGGGAAGAGCGAAAGAGAATGCAGCAGCTTCCGGTTCGCTGTCCCAGCTTTCCGTAAAATACGCCCGATTTTCTTGAGCCGCGGTAAAGCTTACTCGGTCGTTGACGGGGAAGAGCAAGAACCGGAGGTGCCGCGAGACGTTTGGCGCGCTACGAGGAGCTCCAAGGAGAGATCAACGATGCCAAGCCCGATCACGCTCGCCAAGGATCACGTCCAACGAGCACACGCTGTTCTGATGAGAACAGAGGGACTCGAGCCCGAGCTGCTCGAGATCATGTCACTGTTGGTTGAGACGCTGCATAGCCTAGAGCTTTCCGAATTGGCGGCTCCCACCAATGTCATTCCCTTTGCCGCTTTCTCCCCTCCGAATAGACGGAGGGGAGATGGTGCCCCTCTACACGAAAAGGGACGTCACCCACTTAGCTCCCCTTAACCCTAGAGTGGGACAGCTGCTGCAAGATCGACCGCAGCACGGCATAGCGTTGCCGGTGCCTTTAGGAGTGCGTGATGCAAGCGAGCCCAATCAGATTAGTTGAGAGCTCGGAGCAGAAGGATATTCTCTCCGTCTGCGATGAACTCCAGCATCTGGTCCTGGGATTGCAGCGCGGCAGCAACCTTTCAGATATCCAGGTGCGCATCGAAGAGGCGATCGAGACCGGATACGAGGTCGCCTTCAAAATTCGGCCGAGCGCCAAGGTTCTGCAGTTTCCGGGCAAGTGACGGGCTCTTACAAGGCAGCAGAGACGTCGCACAAACTAGCAAACGTGAACTAAAGCGAAACGCCCGCCCCCCGAAATCAGGAGGGCAGGCGTTCGGTGCTCTCAAGCAGCACGTACGCAATACCAATCGTGCCAATACATGTTGCAGTACTTTGCTGAACGCTCGGTTAAGGCGGCGTCCAAGCCACCCCCTGTAAGCTGGCTGTCAGCACGTTAAATTAACACGCGGAATTTATCCTTGTCACGAAACTGTCGCACCCGCTCCGCGGCAGTGACGCTACGTGACCAGAAGGTTTGCCATGTTCTCCCGCCTCTCCATCGCCGCCCGCATTTTCGCTGCGTTTGGTGCTCTCATCGTCATTCTCGCCGGCATTGGCGTTATGGGTTTCTATGGAGTGTCCAGCCTCGCCGGAATTTTCAGCGACTACCGGCAGGCGGCGCGCGAGACGCTGGAGCTCAGCGACTACACCAATGACCTGATCGATATGCGCCTTGCGGTGGACGAATATTTCAGAGCGCCAGGTTCATTCACGCCCGAGGAGATCGTCGCCAAGATCGAGGACGTCGGCACCATCGATGCGGATGGCTACGCCATGTTCGAGGGCGATGAGCTAGCCCTTGATGAGCTCGCCAAGCTTGTCGAGACGGCGACAGCTTACCGGCAGACCTTTGAAGGCATGGTCCAGAGCGGTGTCGGGACGGACACTCCCGCCTTCGAACAGCTCCGTCAGCAGGCCGCCAGTATGGCGCAGAACCTGCAGACCATGTTCAACCATGCAAAGGAGATGCAGAATACACTGGGCCCACAGGCGGTCTCACAGGTCCACGCCACTGAGCTCCTGGTCACCGTCATCGCAGTGCTGGGCGCCCTGGTCGGTATCGGGCTAGCCATCGCCACCGGTCGCTGGCTCTCCCGCTCCATCAGCGGCATGACGGAGCTCATGGGTGAACTCGCGCAGGGCAACTACGAGGTCGGGATCACCGGGGCTGACAAGCAGCACGAGCTGGGCCGCATGGCCCAGGCGCTTGAAGTCTTCCAGGAAAATGGCCGGGCCATGCAGCTCTCGGATGCCGAGAAGGCGCAGCGAGACGCCGCCGCAGCCGAGCGTGCCGAGACCATGCAGCGCTTCCAGGCAGCCTTTGACGGCGTCATCGATGCGGCCGTGCAGGGTGATTTCGGCAGCCGGATCAATGAGCGCTTCAACGACGACGATCTCGACCGGGTCGCCGGCAACCTCAACACCATGCTGGAGACCACCAATGCGGCTCTGGCCGAAGCCGGGCAGGTCCTTTCCGCCCTGGCGCGTACCGACCTCACCCAGAAGATGGAAGGGCAGTACCAGGGCGCCTTTGCCAGCCTCAGGGACGACACCAATGCCGTCAGCGACAAACTCACCGAGCTGGTGCTGAAGCTGCGCGGCACCTCGCGCTCGCTCAAGGTCGCCACCGGCGAAATCCTTTCAGGTGCCAATGATCTGGCGGAGCGCACAACCAGGCAGGCGGCGGCCATCGAAGAAACCTCGGCCGCCATGGAGCAGCTTGCCGGTACCGTCACCGAGAACGGCCAGCGGATCGACCAGGCGGCGGGCCGCACCCGGGCAGCCGCCAAGCTCGCCGATGAGGGTGGCAAGGTCATGGGCGAGGCCAACCAGGCCATGGAGCGGATCACCACCTCCTCGGCCAAGATCTCTAACATTATTGGGCTGATCGACGATATCGCCTTCCAGACCAATCTGCTGGCCCTCAACGCCTCGGTCGAGGCAGCACGCGCCGGCGAAGCTGGCAAGGGCTTCGCTGTCGTTGCGATCGAGGTCCGCCGCCTGGCGCAGTCGGCGGCCCAGGCGTCGGCAGACGTCAAGAAGCTGATCGAGGAAAGCGCCCATGAGGTAACGGGCGGCTCCAAGCTGGTGGCTCTGGCCGCCGACAAGCTCGGCGCCATTCTCACGGCCGTCCAGGAAAACAATGAGCTGATGATGGCCGTCGCCAGTGCGAGCTCGGAACAGACCTCGGCGATTGCCGAAGTCACGACGGCCGTGCGGCAGATGGATGAAATGACCCAGCACAACGCCGCGCTGGTGGAACAGACCAATGCTGCCATTGAACAGACCGAAGCACAGGCGGGTGAACTGGATGCGGCAGTTGCGGTGTTCCGCGTGCATGAAGCAGCCGCGCCAGCCACAGCCCCAGCGCCGAGCGTCCGCGCCTCTGCACCCACCGGCATCAAAGCGCTGCAGGAGAAAGTCAAAGGTGCTGCAAGGGCCTATCTGGCCCGTGGCAACGCCGCGCTGAAACAGGATGACTGGAGCGAGTTCTAAAACCGGAGACCGCCGGTTGCGGCCTCCACGCGCCAATGGGTAACGTCTGCTTCCCTAGTCTGCTCCGAAACGCAGGGCGTCAAAACCCCCGCCGGGGCGAGTACGGCGTGCGTCAGGGCCTAACGGTCTCTTACAATCCTTTAGTGCTCGGGTCCGTTCAATTACGGGTTTCTTGAGTCAACGGAATGTCATCAATGGACTCGAACGGTACTTCGTCAAGGCGCCAGAATGGGTTCGGAAGACGAGCACAGGCAGCTGCCCAGGAGTCTTCCGGCGAAGTGGCCGAGGAGCATTATCGCTATTCGTTCGAACTCAACCCACAGTTCCCCTTCATTGCGGACGGGAACGGATCACTCCTTGAGATTTCCTCACGGTGGCGTCAGCTGGTGGGGCTGACGCTACAAGAATGCCTTGGCTCAGGATGGATGCGCGTCCTACACCCGGACGACCTGGAGGCGGTCAGGAAGAATTGGTCAGATGCGCTCAAGTACGGGGTTCGTGTTGATCACGAGAAACGTGTCCGGTTGGTGGACGGCACTTATCGATGGTTTCGAGGTCGTGCGACAGCAAGGAAGGCACAAGATGGCAGTGTAATCGGGTGGTATGGCTCCACCGAGGACATTCACGACCGCAAGCTCGCCGAGGATGCACTCCGCAAGAGTGAACAGCGACTTAGAAATCTGGCGGAATCCTCGCCCGCTGTGATTTGGGTGAGTGATACTCAAGGACAGACCACCTTCATCAACAGGCTATGGACCGACCTGACAGGTCAGCCGAATGCTGAAGCCTTAGGGCTAGGCTGGCTGCAGCCCATCCATGAAGAGGATCGGCAAAGACTGCATGATGTCTTCAGCAAGGCTTTCCGAAACAGAGAAGCATTCTCAGCCGAATACCGGCTTTTGACCAAGAGCGGCTGTTGGAAGTCGATGTTGGATGTCGCTCAACCGGTATATTCCGTTGGTGGTGATTTCGAGGGCTATATCGGATCGGCCTTGGATATCACTTCCCTCCGCGCGGCCGAGATGGCTCAGAGATCGGCCAATTCCCTGGTGAACGCAGTACTTGAAAGCACGACCGATGGTGTCATCGTGGTCGATCAAAACTGGCGCGTCGAATACGTCAACAAGCACGCATGGGAGCTGACCGGCAACAAGGATGAACTCAAGCCTGGCGCCGATCTTTGGCGCCTCTACCCGGAACAAGTGGGTAGTGAGTTTCACACGGCCTATCAACAAGCAATGGCGGAACGGCAGCCGCGCAACGCCGAAGGATATATCCCCGTGCTGTCGAGGTGGATTAGGTCGCAGGCCTACCCTACCCTCGATGGTCTCTCAATCTTCTTTAGAGATATCACCGAGGAGAAGCGGGCCCACGACGCGCTGACCCATCTAGCACATCACGACACACTTACCGGCTTACCCAATCGGGAAAAACTTTGGCTCGAGCTAGCCTCAGCTGTCGCAGAGACGAACGAACAAGGTGTCTCCATCCTGCTTCTGGATCTCGATGGCTTCAAGGAGATCAACGACACCCGAGGGCATGCTGTTGGGGATGAAGTGCTCCGCCAAGTCGCGGGTCGACTCTCGCCTCTGTGTTCAGCGGAATGCCACCTGGCTCGGATTGGAGGCGACGAATTCGCATTTCTCCAGAGATCGAGCAGTTTCGAGACGGCGACCGCTCTGGCGGACACGATCCTCTCAACGATAAAATCGCCCATCAGCGTCGAGGGAAGCCAAGTTGAGATCGGGGCCAGCATCGGCATCGCTTTGAGCGACAGGGATCTTGATCCCACGGAGCTCATGAAGAGAGCTGACATTGCCCTTTACCGAGGCAAGGCGGACGGGCGAGGCGTCTGGCGGTTCTTCGAGCAAGCCATGCTTGAACACCTTCAACATCGTCAGTCCTTGAAGGAAGACCTGTCGAAGGCACTGGAGAACAACCAACTTCAGCTACACTATCAGCCCCTGGTAGACCTAGCATCCGGACACTTCGCAGGATGTGAGGCGCTCCTTCGCTGGATGCACCCCACGCGAGGGATGATCTCCCCCGCCGACTTCATCCCCCTGGCCGAAGAGACCGGACAGATTGTACCAATTGGGCGGTGGGTTCTCCATCAAGCCTGCCGGGATGCCTTGGCATGGCCAGAAAACACTTTTGTGGCCGTGAACCTCTCGCCTGTTCAGTTCCGGGCGGAAGGCCTGTGCGATGATGTCTCGGATGCAATAGCGGCTGCCCGCCTGCCCCCCCGCCGACTACAACTCGAGATCACGGAGTCCGTGTTACTGCAGAATACCGACCACAATCTTGACCTGCTTACCAGGCTCAAGGGGCTGGGCGTGGGCATCGCCCTCGACGATTTCGGCACGGGTTATTCCTCGCTGAGCTATCTTCGCGACTTTCACTTCGACAAGATAAAGATCGACCGCTCCTTCGTGGCTGAGATTGGACGCGGTGGACACTCAGAGGCAATCATAAGAGCTGTCCTAGGACTGGCCAGCAGCCTCGGACTCGCTGTCACTGCCGAAGGAATTGAGCTGCAGAGCCAAGCCGATTGGCTGAAAGAAGAAGGCTGCCGGCAGGGGCAAGGCTATCTGTTTGGCAGACCAGTCCCACACGACCAGTTCCGCATCGATTGATGGCTCTGGTCGGCTTCAGCCACTTGCGAGAACCGGGGGATTGTCCCTCTGCAATTCACGCAGGATTAATTCCGCCGCGCCACAAAATAGTTGAGCCTGAGTTCTCTGATGCCAGGCCACACGACAGGCGTGAACATGGCTGAAGAAACATCGAACGACGAGGTTGAGCGGCTACTTTCGGGAAGAACCCGAGATATTCGGCTTGCCGGTCCGCTGGCCAAACGCTTTCGGGACCGCTCCTTCAAGCAGACTGCCAAAATTATTCGATCCTGGATGTTGTGGGTCATCCTGCTCGACGCGCTGGCCATGGGAACGAACATCTTGCTGCTCCCTGCTGGGGCAGCATACCCCATGCTTTTCCCCTCGCTCATTATCCCTCCTGCAGCCTTATTCGTCTATTGGGTCTGGCGCCGCCAGCGCTCAGACCTGTTCTTAAATGGCAGCTTAGTGTTGGGGATGACAGCCATATTGCTGTCAGTTTGCCTGATGGGGGCGGCAGCGGGAGCAGAATTCTACGAGCGCTACCTTAGCATCATGCTGTTCGTGTCCGTGGCCGGCATCATCATTTTCAATGTCCCTGCCATTACCACCCAGGCGATTGCCGCCGTCGCTCTCGGACTTTACCTGGCGTTTCAGCTGGGCAATCCGGAAGTGAGCACGTCCAGCGCTGTGTCAGCCTTCTTGTTCTTCGCAAGCGGGGTAGCCGCGACCGTCGTCGCCCGGCGGACGATGACCATCCTGGCACATCGTACCTTTCTTCTGGAGTTGCGAGATGCCCATCGTGTTGACGAACTTGCTCGCGCCAACGAGCGGCTGGACATTCTCTCGAGGACCGACGCGCTTACCAAACTGCCCAATAGACGCGATCTTGAGAGAATGTTGGACACGCTACGATTCCCAGATGCACTGAGTGGCGGCATTGCCATGCTGATGTGTGACATCGACTGCTTTAAAGCGCTGAATGACGAACGCGGGCACGCAGTCGGCGATAGGTGTCTGGCGGAGGTTGCGCGGATCATACGAGAGTCAATGCCAGCAAACTCACATTACGTGGCCCGCTATGGTGGCGAAGAGTTCCTCGTGATCCTGACCGGAGACAATTCCAGAAAGGCACTGGAGCTGTCGGAGGCAATCAGGTCCAAAGTTGAGGCGGAGCGCTTGCAAAACCCAAGGTCTTCTGTTGGTCCATGGGTCACCCTGAGCATTGGTGTGGCAGTCTCAGGAGTGACCGCGGCGCAATCGCCAGAAGGGCTAATGCGTGCCGCTGATCTGGCACTGTATGCCGCCAAGAAAAGTGGGCGTAACAGGGTTGCCGAGGCCCATTCGAGCTTCGGTAGTGATCTAAATAACGTGGCCTAGCATTTGGCACGCGAGCCTTGTAGCCCGCGAACCCCTACGGCCCCACGGAGATCGCCGCTGCGGTGCGGGCCTTGCACCATCGTCCAGTCGAGTACGGGCCGCGCTTTCCTCATCGGTCTCTTGGGCGCCTTTTTCTTTTCATACGAGGCTCCATGAACCGACTGCAGGAAGCGCCACGCGGGTTGGTATGGTCATGTTGGTTGCTCCGATGGTTGGATTGAGCCAGGGTGCGTGTTATGCGCGGGCGAGACAGGAGACCCGCCGTGGCAACTTTCTATTTCGTGCAGGGCTTCCGACAAAAGGGCAGGAAACTAGAGCCCGATCAGCCGCAACAGCATAAGACCGCAGAAAAGGCAATTGCAGCAGCCGAGCGCATCGCCCCCTCACGTTTGGGCGTTTGGGCTTACTCAGCAGACATCGACGTCGAAGCTGACACCTATGATGAGCCAAAGCTGCTGTTCAGATCAGGGACATTACCACCCGGTCTCGCTGAGTAGGGCTTGATCGCCGGAGCCTCACTTATGATCGCTAATACGGGCAACGAGCGTGCAGCTTATAAGGCTAGCGTGGGCAAACGTGGTGAGCCGTCCCTTCAATCCGCGCTTGCACTTTACCTAGACGGCACCGGCCGCAACGGCGAATGCCTTGTTGCCGTCCTTGCCGGTTTGGTTTGCCATAGGCAAAACTACCCCTCGATGCGAATGTCTGTACGTGGCTGCCCCAGAAACCGATGGCGGACTGACGGTGCGAAACAGCTCATGGTCCCTGCAAGTACCCCTATCGTCCTTTTCTGCCGATCGCGCTCTGGGCGGCGTCGGCAGTGGGAGCAGCAGAACCGCTGATAAACAAGAACCCGGTGCTTCTCGCCAGTGCCGCCAGTCCCGTGGAATCGACGCCATAGGCTATCGAGTTCATGGCGCAGGAGAAGGCGGCGCTTGTAAACTGGCCGAGCAGGCTAGGGAGACGGGCATCGGTGCTTCGGCACCCTGATAGATCGACGGAGATCGCCCAGGAGCCAATCTCCCCCACAGCAGCTAGATGTCGAGTGTCTAAGGGGAGCTGCACCACAACTCTCTTAGTATACCGAGAGATTAGAACAACCGCTCTCGATAGCTCCGGTGCTGTCCACCCTATCGGTAGACCGGATATCTCGATCATCAACAGCTTCCGGTACTGTTCTGGCATAGCCGACAGCAGGGAAAGATAGTGATCGCCTGAGGCACCGCTTAGTAGCGTCGAGAGGTTGACGGGGACGAGTGCAAGAGGTGCGCCTCCGGTTCGGAGCTGCCCCCCTGAACAAGCGATCGCCTTTTTTAGCAGCAAAGCATCGAATTCGGATCGGGATACCGCGCAAGTCCCTTGGTTCTGCATGCCGCCAAGGCCGGCGAATTGTTCCTGAGGTGCATCACCGTCCAGAGTGCAACGACTGAATACCACGATGTTCTTTCGACTGTGTACGACAGGCGAATAAAGCACCCTTCTAGCGTTCAGCTTGGCTGTTCTCTCCTCCTCAGCAGCGCGCTGGACCTCTTGCTCCACGCGAACGAGATGGCCAATGAGGGCTTCAGCTGGAGCATCCTGCTCCTTGAGTTCTTCCACATCGTAGTCCGCAACAAAACCCGTCAACCCTACCGGAGTGTCGGAATGGTGCCTTGTCGCCGCGGCCTTGAAGGCCCTGAAGATCTGATCTGACTGGGTTTGTGTTGTGGAGGGTTCGCTGCTGCTGAATAGAACGACGTACTGTCCTTCTGCCGCCTTCTCCATGACGTCGCCAGGGCGTAGCTTCCTGGATATCTCGTGCTCAAGTGTAATCGAGAGGATCGGAACAATCTGGCGCCACTCTTCGAACTCGGTTTCGCGAGGTACAAGTACGAAACTGCCGGCGCGTCCTTTTGGTCGGATCTCCAGAGCCGCAGTGAATCGATCGATCAGCGGGGCGGCTTCGTGGATCTGGCCACCGGTCCGACTGGCTCCTGCAACGCGCGGCGCTGGCTGGAGCGCGGTCTCTTCCCGCCTCAGCAGTCCGAGTATGTTCGGTAGTGCCAGTTCACCCTCCCCAGCAGCTTCTCCTGATTGCCGAGGCAGTTAATGCCACGGTGGTTGTTATTATAGCGTTTCCAACGATCATGCGATCTGATGCGCTTTGCACTGGGCTAACCAACTAGGCACAGGGACAATGCCGTCTTTCTTGATTAACGGTCCTATTCAGAGCGTTCGCAGTAACGCCGCAAACGGTAAAACGCGGTGCGTCTTTGGGAACAGGTGGCGCTGCAGAACTCGGCAACAGGAACAGTATTTAAGTGGGTCTCGGTCCCGAGAGACATAGCGGGGCAAGCTCCTTCCGAGCAGTTTGTGATCAGCCAGACTGCTCCGTCTCCCCGTTGCCGGTGGGGTCGGCAGGGACGCCAGATTCTGCCATGAAAACACCCCAACTGGGGCAGCAACCAGCTTGTAGAGGCGCCGTTATGTGGCTCTGCCGGGGGGCAGATCATCTCTCCGAGGAGACCACTATGAAGACCTTCACCAAGCTTTTCGCCGCAACGGCACTTCTGGCTTCTGCCTCTACCGCAACTCTGGCGCAAGGCAACTCTGGTGCTGCACTGGATGCCGCAGGCAGCGTCTCCGTTGACGCCGGGAGCACCAGCGTCGATGCAGGAGTTGGAGGCAGCGCAAACGCGAGTGCAAACAGCAATTCGGGTGGCAATAGCGACGCCAACAGCAATGCAGGCGGGAACGCCGGTGGCTCGTCAAATGCTAGCGCCAGCAGCAACGCAGGCGGCAACGGCAATGGCGCCCTGAACGCGGCGACGAACAGCAATGCGGGTGGAAATGCCGCGGCCGAGGCATCGTCGGACATGATCAATTACGGTCAGATCATCTCCGAGCTGCGCACCTCTTCGGTCACCGCTGCAGACATTGAGTCCATCGAGGCTGATGCCGAGGTCACCATCGTAACCTTGTCGGAACTTCGCGGAAATGCGGCTGAGAACGCCAGTGCACTCGATCAGGCCGTGAGCGTACAGGCCACCACGACTACAGAGATCCAGGCCGCTATCGAAGCCAATTCAACTCTTGCCGCAGAACTCGACGAGGCCGGGTACACCGTCGACCAGGTTGTTGCTGTCACCACGTCAGCCGAAGGTGACATCACACTCGTAGTCGATGCGTCTGCATAGTCGACCTATAAGCGTCGATGACGGCCCCCATCGGGGGCCGTTTTGTTTGTCCGGCGCGACCCTGGAACAGGAGAGGTCGCGACCAGCTGAGAGCCAAGCTTGCAAGTCTCTGAAAGGTTGTGAGCCAACCAGGCGACAGCACGACTGGCTTCCGGGAACTAATGGACCAACGCCTACTGGCCACCTGCGCGAAGGCGAAGGACCTCGGTACCACGATCTACATCATCGGGCTCTCGGTCCCGAGCATGTCGACCGAGGACGTACTTAAGAGCTCGAACGGTCTAGGTTACAGGTTCATGCCGAATAACCCCAACGCCGTTGGATGAAATTTTGGAGCAAATCGCCAATCAGCTCTCCAAGCTTCGGCTGTCTCTGTGAGCGGTGATTTCTTGCCGGTTGCCTTTGGCAGTCTCCTTTGTGGCAGAGCCACCGGACGGGAGCAGTGTATCTTCAGCCATTCAAGGGCCAGGGGGAGACGGTCCTAAACCCACCCGCAACACGCCTCTACTCCGCTACAACTCCCCAGCCTGAGTCCGCCGGACAAACTCGCCGATAACCACCCGGACCCTGGGAAGCAATCTCCGCGTCGCCGGCCACAGAGCATTAAGGGGTGACTCCACTCGACAACGATCCGGCAGCACTACCGTCCATCGCCTGCAGCATGGAGCGCCAGGCTGCTGCCGTGCGGTCTACGTAATCGGCCCACTCGTCGCTCATTTCGTGCGTGATGGTGACGGCGCATCCCGCCCCGGCCGGAGTGATTTCGATAGTGACGTCCGAATTGTCTTCCTGCTCTTCCTCGGGCGAGACGAACCAGCTGAAGACAATATGCTTGGGACGCTCGAGCGCCTTATAGTAACCCCACGCTGCCGATCCTTCCCGAGTATCGGCGAAGAAGAATCGTCCGCCGACGGCGGCACTCACCTCGATACGCGCGAGCGCGGCTGCCGGATCCTGCTCTTTGAGGTGCTCGGCCATCCACCGCGTCAGCAGGGCCGGATCGGTCCAGGCCTGATATACCTCATCGGCGCTCAGTCTCCCGAAGTCATGCTGCGCAATGGCTACGACGCGCCCAGTCACTTGTAGAACCCTGCCCGCAGGTTGATGCCGTGCTCCACAAAGACCTTTAGCGCGCACAGCATCCCGGTCCAGCCCTCGCAATTGCCAAAGGCTGCCTTTTGCCCCGCCGGTCCGTCGCGAAAACCTTCTTCGGCGATAGCGACCAGGGTGCGGCCGTCATCGAGCGCCTCAAAGGTCATGGTCACCGTGGTTTCGTATTGCCTCCCGTCGTCGGGTCCGTCCGCGGCGCCCCAGCGCAGAACGATCTTCTTGTCCTGCTCCACCTCGATCACTTGGACGGGAAAGGCTCCGGGAAAATCATGGAAGTCCCAGGTTACCGTCGCCCCGGTTTCGAGCCGGCCCTGGGCGCCTCCGGTCGTGAAATACCCTGAAAGTTGCTTTGGCTCGACCACAGCCTCGAATACGTCGCGGACTGGCTTGGCGATGCGCCCGCTGACCCTGAATTCGTACGCCACTGCCCACCTCCTGCTTGACGGGCAGAAGCATATGTTATAGAAATATAACATGTCAACCGAAGACGAAAACGACCTGATCTTCAGGGCGCTCAGCCACCGGGTGAGGCGCCGGATTATCGACCTGTTGAAAGTGGAGCCGCTGACGACCGGCACGCTCTGCGCGCAGATGCCAGAGCTGGACCGCTGCACCGTCATGCAGCATCTCGGCGTGCTCGAGGAGGTGGGCCTGGTGGTGGCGGAGCGGCGTGGCCGCGAGCGCTGGAACCATCTCGACGCCCTGCCGATCCATGCCATTCATGAGCGCTGGATCGGCCCCTATGCTGCCTATGCCGTCAGCATGCTGAGCCGCCTTAGGCAGCAGGTCGAAGCCTGACCATGGATAGCTCCCTGGAGCAGATCGCGTAGGCGCTGTGTGGTTAGAGTCGAATCAAGCACTCGAACAATGCTCTTACCCGTGCTGTTCGCCTGAGTTCCCTGGGGGCGAGGAGCCACACATCGAGAGAGAAAGCCGGTTCATCGGAGAGCCTACGGAGACCAGCCTCTTGCTCGCCGATTACCGCTGGCAGCATGCCCGCTCCCATTCCCTGCTGAACGGCACGCAGCATCATCAATGGGGTGCCAACAAACGTGGAGGCTAACGCTCCACCAGCATTCCGGCGCATCCAGTCTTCGGCACGAGACGCGCAGGGGTGACTGGAGTAGTCGAGCCAAGGTAGACATGAGAGCTGAACGCCTGGCTTGAATTTATTTGCAGCATAGGCGTGAAACTCGAGCCGCTCCAGGACTCTCCCGTAGAGGTAGTCTTCGGGCGCGTTGGTGAGCCTCAGAGCAATCTGAGCCTCCCTGCGGGACAGACTTTTCACGTCCACATCAGTGGAGATCAGGAATTCCACTCCCGGGTAGCGCTCCTTGAATTCAGCGAAACTTGGCATGTAGCGCTGCGCCAGCAGGTCAACGGTGGTTAGCTCATCGCGTCCGGAGAGACGGTCATCGTGACCAGAAATCCCTCTTTCCAGCGCAGCAAGCTCCTGCTCCATCCGTTCTGCCACGTCGGCAGCTCGCTCTCCCGCCTCACTCAGGCGAACTTTGTCACCAACCCGTTCCACCAAACTCGAGCCAAAGTGCTCCTCCATGTCCCGTATTTCCGTGACACGGTGGTGTGGGCAATTCCAAGACGCTGCCCAACCTGGCTAAAGGTTGATGCGGTTCTGAACTCAGCTAGGAGCGAGAGATCGAGCCGAAGTGGATTCTTGTGCAAATCTGCTCACCCGATGTGCGTACATGGCAATTGCTGTAGCAAGATTGCACATCCATGTTCCTGGTGTCGATGGCTCAGGAGAACGAAGAAGTGGCTCAGGCTTCACTTGTCACCAGCAGGAACTGCAGCTCGGATGAGCGGTACCAATACGATACTTTCACAACAGGACTGATCCTGCAGGACATGGCCTTCAAGAGATCTGATCCAGGTCCGGGTGACATGGTGCCCGCGTTCGATCTTCCAATTATCGGAGGGGGACGCTTCCGGAGCGTGGAACTGGGAAGTACGCCCGTCCTGATGGTCTTTGGTTCGCTGACATGTCCCGTCACCGAGAGCTCCGGGCCAGTTCTAAACAAGCTGTACAAGAGCTTCGGAGACCACGTCCGGTTCGTCGTGGTGAACACCCGCGAGGCTCACCCGGGCGAGCTCATCCCGCAGCCGAAAACCTTCCCGGAAAAGAAACGGCATGCTGAACGCCTGAAGAAGCACCACGGTTTTCATTTCGAGGCGGCCGTCGATGATCTTGACGGCACCCTCCACAGAGCCCTGGGACCAAAGCCGAACTCCGCCTACCTTCTCAGCCCCGAAGGTCGGATCCTGTTTCGCGCTCACTGGGCAAATGACGCCGGCGGGTTGAAGCGGGCGATTGCTAGGGTGATAGCTGGACGCGCTATCGTCAAAGGCAAGAGCTCAGCCATGCTCTGGCCATTGCTGAAGGCAATCGGTCATTTACCGGGTGTGATTCGGAGTGGCGGGCGGAAAGTGGCTCATGACGTCTGGCGGGCGGTGCCGCCATTCGGGGTCATGGCAGGTGCTAGCAAGCTATTTCCGTTCCTACCAAAGGATTACCGAGGGGCTGCCGCCACTCTCTTACTGGGCGGCTTGGCGGCTGGAACAGTTGGTTATCTTGCCACCGCATTCTGAGTATCGGGAGCGGCCCTCTGGTCCATTCCGATGGGTACCTCTCATACTGTTGCTTCAGGCAATGTCCGGTTTTTGGCCGGGCGTTCTGGAAGCTGACCATCCGCTTACCACCCCGTTGCAGCCTTTTCGTTAAAGAGGTGAAGCCCGCGATCCGGACCAGGGGCGCTGGCCGGGATAGAAGACAAGGCTTTCTAGAACTCGCTCCAGTCGTCCTGCTTAAGCGCCGCATTGCCATTAGTCAGATAGGCCTGGGCGGCCGACTTGACCTTCGACTGCAGCGCCTTGATCCCAGCGCCCTTGGCCGGTTCCACGCGCGAAGCAGGGGCCACGGCGCGCTTCGGCGCCGCATCATCAAGTTTGAAGGCGTCTATCACGCGGTCGAGCTCGCTGGCTTGGCCTTCGGTCTGCTCGATTGCGGCATTGGTCTCCTCCACCAGGGCCGCGTTGTGCTGGGTCATCTCGTCCAGCGTACGCACCGCGGTGGTGACTTCCCCGATGGCCGAGGACTGCTCGGCACTGGCAGCGGAGATATCCTTCATCAGGCGGCTGTTCTCCTGGACCGCCTCAAGGATCGCCGCGAGCTTGCCGGCTGCGCTGTCGACCAGCTTGCTGCCGCCGCTGACTTCGGTCGCGCTTTGCTCAATCAGCTGCTTGACCTCCGATGAGGCCTGGGCGGCCGACTGGGCGAGACGGCGCACTTCAATGGCGACGACCGCAAATCCCTTACCCGCTTCACCGGCGCGCGCGGCCTCAACCGAGGCATTGAGTGCCAGGAGATTGGTCTGGAAGGCGATGTCGTCGATCATGCCGATGATGTTGGAGATCTTGGCCGAGGACGTGGTGATGCGCTCCATGGCCAACGTCGCCTGGCTCATGACCTCGCCGCCTTCGCCCGCCAGCTGGGCGGCAGACTGGATGCCCCGGGCGGCTTCGCCAGCCTTGCGTGCATTGTCACCCACGGTGTTGGCCAGCTGCTCCATGGCCGCGGAGGTTTCCTCGATGGTCGCGGCCTGCTTGGCCGTGCGCTCGGAGAGATCATTGGCGCCCGCCAGGATTTCGCCGGTGGCAGATTTAAGCGCGCGCGAGGTGCTGCGCAACTGGGTGACGATCGAGGTGAGGTTGTCAGCCACGGCATTGGTGTCCGTCTTGAGCTGTGCCAAGGCGCCCTGGTAGTCACCCTTGACGCGCTGCGTGAGATCGGTACGGGCGAGAGCGCCCAGTACCTGGCCGGTCTCCGAGATGCTCTTGTCGACCACCGTGACGAGCTCGTTGACGCCTTCGGCCAACGTGTTGAGCTCCTTGTCGGGGAAACTGGCCGGCACCCGGTGGGAGAAGTCACCCGCGACGGCGGCACCGACGACCCCACCGAAAGCTGCCTGAAGCTCGCCCATCATCTGGGCACGGGCTTCCTGGTCCTTGATGATACGGGCGGCTTCCGCCGCGGTCATTTCGGCGATGCGCAAGCCGTTCTCGCGGAACACCTCAACGGCCCGCGCCATTGCGCCGATCTCGTCACCCCGCGCCGTGCCTTCCACTTCAGTGTCGAGCTGGCCGCCGGCGATCTTGCCCATGATTTTGGTCAGTCCGGTAATCGGCCTGGTGATGGTTCTGGCGATCAGCGCGGCAACGGCGCCCACCACGAGCAGGATGACGCCGGCAATGCCAACCTCCTTTAGAGCTGAAGCGGCGTTCTCGGCGTAGATTTCGTCCATATAGACGCCGGTGCCGATCACCCAACCCCACTGGGAGAACCGCTCCACATAGCTGAGCTTGTCGACCGGATGGTCCTGCCCGACCTTGGGCCACTGGTAATCCACGAACCCGGAACCCTGGGCCTTGGCGATTTCCACCATGTCAACGAAGAGCCGCTTGCCGTTGGGATCTTCAAGTGCGAGCTGATTGGTGTTGTTCATCTCGGGCTTGATCGGGTGCATCAGCATCTGACCCGACAGATCGAGAACGAACATATACTCGCTTCCGCGATAGCGAATCTCGCTCAGCGCCTGGAGTGCCTTGGCCTTGGCTTCCTCTTCGCTGACCGTTCCCGAAGCCGCTTGTGCCTGCTGCGCCGCGACCAGTGCCATGGCCGCCTGGGTGATCGATGTCAGCTCGTGCTGGCGCATCTCGTGCCGGGTCTGAGCGACCTCCTTCACAGTCAGAAGTGCCGTTAAGGCAATGGCAGCACAAAACAGCCCTACCAGAAGGTAGATGCGGGTGGAGATCTTCAACTTCAGCATGGAATAACCTTAGCCCCAAAAGGGCGACTTCAATGGACCCCTCAAGGTCAACTGCAGGAGACGTCTGCCCCTCGGCCGACGCAGCGCCCGAGACCGGGCTTCTGCCTATTAAATACCGCAGAAAAAGTTAATCAGCGGGAAAGGACCGTTTCCCTTTGCGCAGCCAGGCGGTCACGGGCCGCGGCATAGTGGCCTGTGCCGTTCCCGTCATAAGCCGATGGCGGGAGGCGATCCCCTTTCCCGCAGTCCGGTAATGTAGAACTTAAGCCTGCAAGCGGACACGAAGCCAAGTCTTCATCCAGTGTGACATTTCACATACTCCGGTCCCACTCGGCCCCCGTTCCCCCTATTGCGGCAACCCAATTTCGTCCGGGGCGGGAGCGGTACGCGAACTCCGATGATGTCGGCCACACGGTGATCAGGCGACCGGCGGGGGTGCGGGAGATCCAGCTCTGGAAGGACGCGTTCTACGGGCCGCTGCCGGAGCGGGAACCCAAATCAGGTGCCATCGATTCAATGGCGCGACTGACCTCCTGATACAGTCCAACGGCTCCGATCCGCGCCCCCGGTCGGGGCCGTTCTCGTTGCGGAACAATGGAAAGGATCGGCTTTGAGCTCAGGGAAGACACGAGGCTGTCGAACGAGAAACGTTGGGTTGTTGTCGGACTGAAGGGTGGTCAGGGATCGCTACTTCTCGCTAAAGCCGTCGGGGAATAGCAGATCGCCGCCGTGGAGGAACAGGCAGGATCTTTCTCTTTCGGGCAACGGACCACTTCGCCCGTGAACATGCCGCTACTTGGCAGCGGGAGTTACTTTCCGCGAGCAACTAAGAATGGAGCCTTACAAAACCGGCGGCAACTTTGCTGCCACTATCTGACAGGAGGAACGGGTAGCTCCATCGGCCTTCAACAATGGAGTTCCACAATGCCCAAAGGACATGTGTTTATCGGAACAAGCGTGGATGGCTTCATCGCGCGGCGGGATGGCGACATCGGCTGGCTGACGGGGTTCTCGAGCCTTGGTGAAGACCATGGTTATAATGCTCACATGGCCAAGCTTGACGGCATCGTCATGGGACGCGGAACATTCGAGTCTGTCAAAGACATCGAGCCGTGGTTCTATGAAAAGAAGGTGCTGGTGCTGAGCCGCACACTCGCAAACTCTGATGTTCCTCAGTCGCTTCGAAGCAAGGTGGAGATCATCAATGCTTCACCCGACGAAGCCACGAGGATTGCTGAGGAGCGTGGTTGGCGTGGCGTCTATATCGACGGCGGCGCCGTGATCCAGTCTTTCCTTCGGGCCGGACTGATCGATGACATGGTGATCAGCCGCGTCCCTGTTCTGATCGGGGAAGGGTTACCCTTGTTTGGCGCTCTCGATGCTGATGTCATGCTCGAACATGTCTCGACAACGAGCTTCCCGTCTGGCCTTGTGCAGTCGCACTATCGGATCAAGAGATGATCAAGGACCATTGCGGCGTGCGTAAGTGGCCAATGGAAGCTGATCATTAGCCGTCATTCGGCAACCATGCACTGGTCAGACATTGCAAAGTTGAGCCTCATGGGCTGGCCGAGGCCATCGCCGAGTACGACCGACTCCTCTTGGCCTATAATGAACTTGGATACGAGACGCTCGTCCTGCCGAAGGTTGCTGTTGTGGAGCGGGCGGACTTCGTGCTCAGCCATCTCAGTTAACGACCCCATCTTTGCCGTTCAGAGTGAAACTGCTGCCTGCTGAAACCGCCATTCAGCGGGGGTAAACGGACCAACATTCAGCAGTTGCTAGAGCGATCGGTCCCCCACGCCGATCTGCACGCCGCTGAGAAGCGGCTCTTCATACTGACTTCAGGAGAGGTTCTGCGGCGCCCAAGACCTGGTCCCGAGGATGTCCTTCGAGCGGGAGAATGGGACGAGGCGGCTCGAGTTTTCCAAACCCGAGCAGATCGAGGAGGACGTACATTACACGCAAGCTGCCGAACGACTTGAACGTTTCCCATAGTGGCTTGAGTTCAGCATCGATCGCACGCACCCGATCCACATCGCCCTCCTGCGCAGCTCGGGCCAGCGCCATAACTGGGCTTGGCATCAATCCGCCAAGAACACTGTAGAACGCGTCTGCGCCTGCCAGGAAGGCGTCGGCCATGCCCCAGTCACCACTATAGCCAATCGCCAACAGCGTTCGGCCACGCAGCATGGCGATTTCGCTGAGGAGGTCACCCTTTGCTGCCAATGGCATCTTCACCGCCCTGATACGGGGAACACTAGACAATCGCTCGAGCAGATCGATGCTGAAGCTGAAGTGGGTGGTGCTTGGATTGTTGTAGATGCACAACGGCAAGCCAGCGACCCCGACCACTGCGCGATAGTGCTCGTAGGCCTCTTCTTGCGTGAGTGGAGTGTAGGAAACCGGTGCCATCAGCAACGCATCGGCACCAGCGCCTTCCGCATCTCGCGCGAGGTCCTGAGCTTGATCAGTTCGAAGGGCGCCGATGCCCACCATCAGAGGCATGCGGCCGCCGATGCAATCCACTGCGGCCTCTACGGCCCGGCGGCGTTCGTCACGGCTCAGATAGGCATAGATGCCGGTCGAACCAAGCAAGCCAATGGAGTCCACGCCTGCAGCACAGAGCGCCTCCAGCAGCCGAGATAGAATCTCGGTGTTGACCCTCCCCTGACTATCTGTCGGTGTGACAGGGAAGGCGCAAAGACCACTAAACGGCAAAAGACTGGCCATGATCAGCTCGAGTGATTGAAGGCTTTGACGAGGAGCGAAGCGGCCAGGCTCATCATCACGATGCCGACTACCAAGTCCAGAGCCCGCCATGCGGAGGGACGGGCGAAGACAGGCTGCAGCAGACGGGCACCATAGCCAAGGGTGGCGAACCAAGTGAAGCTTGCCGCCGCCGCGCCCAGCGCGAATATCGGACGCAACTCTTCTGGCTGAGCCGATCCGGCCGTTCCCATGAGCAATACCGTGTCGAGGTAGACGTGTGGGTTCAGGAAGGTGAAGGCAGCGCCGGTGGTCAAGGCTTGCCCCAATGCCATGCCAGGACCCTCCGCTGCCGACATTGCATTGGGCGAAGCCATCCGGCGGAGAGCTGTGAGACCATACCAGAAGAGGAAAGCTGACCCGCCGACGGCAAGGAAGGTTGTCAGTTGGGGAGCAGCGGAGAGAAAGGCGCCAACGCCGCTGATGCCGGCAGCGATCAACAACGCGTCGGATAGACCGAAGAAGAGCACGATCGGGCCAACATGCTCGGCCCTTAGTCCTTGTCGGAGAACGAACAGGTTCTGCGCGCCGATGGCAATGATGAGGGCAGCGGATAGAGCAAAGCCCGAGAGGAACGGTGGCAGGAGGGTTGTCATAGCCGAGCTGATGACTCCAACCACGGCAGAAGTAAAACTTGAAAATCTTACCCCGATGAAGCTTAGCTTCATCTATGCTCGATTACCCCGCTCTCGCTGCCGTTGCCACCGTCATCAACGAAGGCACCTTTGAACGTGCTGCCACCGTCCTTGGCATCACCCCTTCTGCCGTGTCCCAACGTGTGCGTGGGCTTGAAGAGCGCCTTGGCACCGTTCTCATCATTCGAGGCCAGCCCTGCCGGCCCACCAAGATGGGCCGAACACTTACGGCTCACTTTGACCGAGTACGCTTGCTTGAAACCGAGCTCGGGCCAGACCTGATGCCGGATAGAGAAGAGCAACGACGCCATCCCCTCAAGGTGGCAGTGAACTCGGATAGCTTGGCAACATGGTTTCCTGAGGCGGCGAGAGCATTTGGACACGCGGCAGGTACTCCGCTCGACCTCGTACTTGATGACGAGGCGCACACAGCCGAGCGTCTCCGCTCAGGCGAGGTGGTAGCAGCGGTCACTGCCGAGACCGGGGAGGTGCAGGGATGTCGCAAGATCCCGCTCGGCTCCTTGCCCTATGCGGCTTGCGCCAGCCCTGCCTTCGTCGCCCGCTTCTTCCCACACGGGGTAAATGCACAACGACTTGCCGAGGCACCCTGCTTACGGTTCGATCAACGAGACAGCCTTCAGGCGCGGTGGGTCCGGAACACGTTCAGCATCGAACTCGACGCCCCCATTTATTCCGTCCCATCAACCCAAGCCTTCATTGATCTAGCGGGCGCCGGGCTGGCCTGGGGTATGCAGCCCCTTATATTGGCCGAACCACACCTTGCCGCCGGCACGCTCGTGGAGTTGCTGCCTGACACTCGGATGGCTGTGGCGTTGAACTGGATCGTCGCTCGCCTGCCGGTGAAATCGCTGGACCGCTTGACTGATGCTGTCCGCTCAACAGCAAGCCTTGCGCTGCAATGACCGAACTCCGCTTCATGCTGGGAAGCCCTAAAGCCGACGCTGCGCTTTGCACCCCGAACAAGCCGCCGCAGATGCATCGCGGTGGTGCCAGGTTCCAAGAGCAGCAACAGTGTCCTTCCCGGTGCTTGCAGGCCTCCGCAGGTTACCCCGACAGCAGACATCGAATGCGAGATACCAATGAACCTGCGACACGTTGTGCTTTCCGGCTGTTCAGGTGGCGGGAAGTCGACTCTCCTCTCAGAGCTGGAGCGAAGGGATTTCCCTGTCGTACCTGAGCCTGGCCGCAGGATTGTGGAGGAGGAGCAACGCGGCGATGGACTTGCGCTGCCTTGGGTCGACCTTTCCGCCTTCGCCAAGCGAGCTCTCGATCTCGCGTCCGAGGACCAGAGACGCATGGTGGACGAAGCAGGTTGGGTCTTCTTCGACCGAGGCTTGGTGGACGCGGCGGTGGCGCTTGAGCATGCGACAGGAAGGTCCGCCGAGAATTTATTGGAGCCCTATGACCGCTACCATCGGAGCGTTTTTCTGGCGCCTCCTTGGCCAGAGATTTACGTGACCGACGAGCAGCGGCAACACAGTCTGGCCGAGGCAGTCGCAGAGTACGACCGGCTACTTATCGCGTACCGCGAGCTTGGGTACGAAACCTTCATCCTACCGAAGGTCGGGGTAGCAGAGCGAGCGGATATCGTCCTGGGCCATCTCAGCTAACGACCCCCTTGCGGTCTCTGAGATCAATCTCGAGACAGTCTGAAAGGAGACATCTACTCGGCGTCTATAAGCGCACTCATCGACCTCCGGACAACACGTCTTTGCCTCTAATGTGACAAGGGCGCAGGGCAAACCCAGGTGCGAGCTACTCGATCAGTTTGCTAGCGGCAAGCCCGTCCGTTCGCATCGAACAGGATCGCGTCGCCAGGAGCGAAGCCGAAGGTGATTGCTTCACCCTGCCGAAGCGGCTGATCGCCGTCTAGGACGGCAAGGATACTGGCACCTGACGGTAGCTCGACGCTGACATTGGTTTCGCTGCCGAGCCTTTCGACCAGAACGACCGTGCCGACTAGAGATCCGTTATCGCGCAGTGCCAAAACTTGAGGCCTGACGCCGATGGTAATTGCATCGCCAACGCGGAGCTCTGCGCTCCCAGCAGGAACTTCGATCAACGCGACGTCCTGGCCGGAGACGGTTACACTGTTCGAACCGACAGCATCGATCTTGGCGTTGAGGAGGTTCATCTTCGGCGATCCAATGAAGCCGGCAACAAAAAGGTTGGCGGGCCGCTGGTAGAGCTCAATGGGCGAGCCAACCTGCTGCACAACCCCACCGTTCAGCACGACGATTTTGTCGGCCAGCGTCATAGCCTCAACTTGGTCGTGTGTGACGTAAATCATCGTCGCGCCGAGATCTTGATGCAGCTTGGCAATTTCCATACGCGTGTCGACCCGCAGCGCGGCGTCTAAGTTGGAGAGCGGCTCATCGAACAGGAAGACTTCCGGCTGCCGCACGATGGCGCGGCCGATAGCCACGCGCTGCCGCTGACCGCCCGAAAGTTGCCCAGGCTTGCGCTGGAGCAGGTCCTCCATTTTGAGAATGCGTGCCGCTTCACGGATCTTGGTGTCCCGCACCTCCTTGGGTGTTCTGGCGAGTTTAAGACCGAAACCGATGTTGTCGTAGACAGTCATGTGCGGATAAAGCGCATAGTTCTGGAACACCATGGCAATCCCGCGGTCGCGCGGCTCGACGGCATTGCAGAGTTTCTCACCGATCCACAGCTCGCCGCCGGTGATATCTTCAAGCCCTGCGATCATGCGCAGGAGCGTGGACTTGCCGCAGCCAGATGGCCCGACAAAGACGACGAACTCGCCATGGGAGACATTTAGGTCGACGCCCTTGATGACCTCCACCTCTCCGTAGCTCTTGCGCAGTTCTTTGAGTTCAAGTCCGGCCATGGAATTATCCTTTGACGGCGCCAGCGGTCATTCCTGCGACGATCTGCCGGTTGAAGAACAGGAAAACGAGAAGCGGCGGAATGGTGATCAGCAGGATGTTGGTGAAGAGCAAATTGTAGGACGTGTTGAACTGGCTCTGGAAGTTGTAGAGCGTCAGCTGCACCGTCGCATTCTGATTGCCTGGCAGGTAGTAGAGCGGGTTCGTGAAATCATTGAAGATGCTGACGGACTGCACCACGATGTTGGTCACCGTCACCGGCCACAGTAGCGGCAGTATCACCCGGAAGAATACATCCAGCGGACGGGCACCATCGATGATCGCCGCCTCGTCGAGCTCTTTTGGGATGGTCGCGACAAACGCGCGGTAGAGGATGATCGAGAACGGCAGATTGTACGCGACTTCGATCAAGATCATACCATGGAGCGTACCAAAGATCTTGAGCTCCTGGAGCAGCCAGATCGTGGGCACCACCGCAGGCGGGATCATCAAGCCGGCTAGGATCAGGAACTCGATCAACGGATTCCAACGCGTTTTACGGCGCGACAGGACAAATCCGACCATGGCGGCAAAAACCACCAGCAAGGTCACGCTCGCGACTGTCAGGATCGAGGAATTGACGAAGGCCGTGACCAGCATCCAGTTTCGGGTGGTGACCACTTCGACCACGTTCTCCCAGAGGTGGAAGCTAGTAGGCCAGGTAAAATCGAGCCGAGCGGACTGCCGTTGGTCCTTTAGTGCTTGGAGTGCAATGAAGACAAAGGGAACCACAAAGATGAGGATGGCAAAAACCAGGGCGAAAACGCCACCAACGACCGAACCGCGCGATTTCACTGGTGGCCCTCCCGGCGATTGAGAAACATGGTGAGCGGCACCACCAAAATGGCGATCAACACGAACAGCACCACGTTGCCTGCGGTCGATAGGCCGAAGAAGCCCGACTGATACTGCTTGTAGATGACCGATGCGATCGTATCGGAGGCAAAACCTGGGCCACCCCGCGTCATGGCCCAAATCAGATCGAATGTGCGAAGGCCGCCAATGAAGCTCAGGATAATGACCGTCGCCGTCGCCGGACGGGCGAGCGGCAGCGTGATATACAAGAAGTTCTGGAGCTTGGTCGCGCCATCAATCCGCGCCGCTTCGTAATAGTCAGCCGGAATGGCGACAATGCCGGCGATGTAAATGACGGTGGCGAGCCCCACGCCTTTCCAAACGTCCACCATGGCAACCGATAGCAGTGCCAGGTTCGGGTCCGTGAGCCAGCCCGGACCATTGATCCCGAGCAAGGCCAGACCTTCATTGATCATGCCATTGGTGGGGTGCATCAGCGCGGTGAACGTGATGCCGACGCCGATCGTGGATACAAGCACGGGGAAGAATACGAGAGATCGGAGGACGCCGCGCGCGATGATGTTGCTGGTCAGCAAAACTGCCAGGAGCAGCCCAAGCACCACCTTGAGACTTGAGGTGACCCCAGCATAAATCACCGTGTTGATGAGCCCCTGAACCAAGAAGGGTTCACGGAAGAACTGCACAAAGTTGTCGAACCCGATGAAAGTGGAGCTGAACAGGCTCCAGCGGGTCAGACTGAAATACAGTGAAGCGAAGGTCGGCGTCAGGAACAGCACCGTGTAAATCACCGCCGCCGGGAGAAAAAACCAGCCGGGGTAAGGTGATCGTCGTTGAGGTGCTGAGGACATGGACGTGGACGCTGCCATCACGGTTCCCATCGGTGGCGGTATGGGTCCCGGGCGAGTTAACTCGCCCGGAACGACCGTTGAATTAAGCCTTACCAGCCTTCGAGACCAAGCTGCTGTGCCTGCTTGCGGACGTCCTCGTCATAGAGAGCGGCGGCATCGGCTGGCTCGCGGAATCCGGAGCCAACCTCGACGGTGAGTTGCTCCAGGATTGGTCCCTTAATTGGCGAGAGGAATTCAAGCGCCGGGGCGTTGTTGCCGTTCTCGAAGTAGGGAAGCAGGTCTTCCACGGGTGCGGCCACATCGTCAGGCAGTTCACACCCTTCGATCAGATATGGCCCGTTCACAGCCACGGCCTCGCTCTGCACCTGACACCCTTCGGGGCTGGCGACAAAGTCCAGGAACTGCTTCGCAGCATCGATATTCGAGGACGTCTGGGGGATGTAAAAGCCTGCGGGCATCCATACGGTCAGCCCGGTATCCTCGGCTTCAGCAGCCGGCAAGGCGAAGAACCCAACATCTTCGATCTGCTCCGGATAGCCTTCCGAAAGTGCCGGAATGGCGAAGGTGATCATCGGGTAGTGAGCGCCCTCGCCTTCGGCGAGCATGCGCAAGCCGTCTTCGTAGCGCGCTGCCCCGACGTCTTCGTTCATGTACCCGCCTTCATGCACCTCTTTGAGATACTCAAAGCCCCGCAGAGCCGCAGGAGTGGAGGCGAACTTCGCTTGGCCGGCAGTGTATTGTTCAGCGAAATCAGGAACGGCGTTCTGGACATTGTAGTAGTCGGCGAGAAGCAGCACTTGGCTCGTCCAGGGTTCGCCATAGGTCTGGATTACGGCAGGAATACCCGCAGCTTTGATGGCCTCATTATTGGCCATGAACTCATCCCAGGTCTGGGGAACTTCTAGGCCGAGATCTTCGTAGATCGTGCGGTTGTAAAAGATGCCACCCGCTTCAGCCGGCCGCGTCGGAACACCATAAACGCCCTCACCGGCGGAGACCACTTGCTTGAAGCTGTCCATGATCCTGTCCATGAACGGCTCGTCGCTCAGGTCGACCAGCGTCTGCTGAGGCGCGAGAGCTTGCAGCAGCGAACCGCTGTTGTACCAGAAAATGTCGGTCATCTGTCCGGTTGCAAGCCGCGTCTTGACGATGTTGTCGCCCTCACCACCACCAGGCCGGGTTTCGATCTCGATGTTGACGTCCGGGTTTTCGGCTTCATACGCCTCCACCAGTGCCTCAGAGATGGCAATGGTGTGGGAAGCGTTGTCGACCAGCATGGTCAAGGTGGTGCTCTGCGCCATTGCAGCACCCGAAAGAGCCGTCACGGCCATGAAGCTCGTGGTCAGGGTAGTTAGTGCAGTCTTGGTTTTCAGCATCGGTTCCTCCCGTGTTTCACCCGCTGAAGCGGGCGTGCTGTCCTAAATCGCGCCGCCTTACGGCGTGCGCGCATTGATCTCCACCTTGTTGAGCTCGAGGCCCTTCGGGGGTGAATAGCTAAAGGTGATGACGTGCTGTCCCGGCGCCAGCTTCAGCTCGCCGGAAGTCGAGCTTTCCCCATCGACAGTGACGTCTCGGTAGGCAGCGGGCAGCCGGAGCAATCCGCAACTACCCTGCGGCACCTCCACCTCGTACCGCACCTTGTCCCCATCTACCGTCCAAGCGGCTCGGATTCGACCGCAGGGGGAATGGTGATGCGCCTCGACTGGCGAGAGCTCGGGTATGATGGTGGGTTCGAAAATGATATTCTCGAATCCAGGTGCTTCCGGATCGGGCCGGAAACCAGCAACACCTTCCAGCAACCACTGAGTTACAGCACCATAGGCATAGTGATTGTAGGAGTTCATCTGCGGGTTGTAGATCGTGCCGTCAGGTTGGATCGCGTCCCAGCGTTCCCAGATCGTGGTTGCGCCCATCCTGACCTGGTAGAGCCAGCCCGGAACGTCTTCCTGTAGGAAGACATCTGCCGCGATGCCAGGTTCGCCGATCTTGACCAAGGCCGGCAACAATGCCGGAGTACCAATGAAGCCAGTGCCGATCCGCCCTTCCGAGCGCAACATGGTGGCCTTGAAATATTGCTTGGCCGCATGCTGGTGCTCCTCGGGGATAAGGTCGTGGAGGAAGGCAAGTGCGTAGGAAGTCTGGTCGTCATAGGCCAGCCGTCCCGAAGGAGTGATGAACTCGCGGGCAAAGGCGGCTTTGACCGCATCGGCCATGTCTTGCATCCGGCTGGCGAGGTTCTCGTCGCCCACGAGCCGGGCAATCCGCGCCACCAGCGCCGACGTGATGTGCAGATAAATGGTGGCGGCAGCGTCGTCACCAATCGTCGGCAGTGGCTTGGCCGAAGGACCGCCGGGCTGGAGCCAGTCACCGAAGGTGAAGCCGCGCGCGCCCCACTGCCGAGGCGGCGAAACAATCGGCCCGTCGCTGATCGACCAGACAAAGTCGACCCACTTGACCATTGCCGGCAGCGCTTCCTTGAGGATCGCGGTGTCGCCATAGTGGAGGTACAGCTGCCAGGGCACGACGGCAATGGCGTCGCCCCAGCCGGTGCTACCGTAAAAGCCAGGATAATGTTCGGGCTGCATGCGCGTGGGGTCAGGCACCACATGGGGAACCGCCCCGTCTTCGCGCTGGTCCGCCATGACATCGCGGATCCACTTGGTCAGGAAGCCCTGTGCATCGGCGAGGTAACACGCCGTTCCAGCAAAAACCTGCGCATCACCGGTCCATCCCAGGCGCTCATCACGCTGCGGGCAGTCGGTGGGAACCTCGATGAAATTGGCGCGCTGCGACCAGAGCGTATTGAGGACCAGTCGGTTGACCAGCGGATTAGCCGAGGTGAACTCCGCCTTGACCTCGGTCACCGAACTAATTGGCACGGCCTCGATCTTGGTTATCTGGGCATTGCCCGTGATCGCCACCCGCGCGTAGCGGAAGCCTTGGAAGGTGAAATGCGGCCGATACTGCTCCTCGCCCTGACCCGAGAGCGTGTAGTCCAGCGTGGACTCCGCCGTGCGATAGTTGACGTTGTAGAAGTTGCCGTCCTTGTCGAGGATTTCGGCATTATCGATTACGACGCGGGCGCCGGCCTCTCCCCTGACGGTAAAGGCGACATAGCCGCCCATGTTCTGGCCGAAGTCATGGATGGTCCGCCCCGCCTCGTCCGTCCAGGACTTGATTGGAGCAATTGCCTCCATCTCCCGAACCGGCGTGGTCTCATGCGGGACCAGAATCTTGCTATCAAACGCAACAGGCTCAGTTCCGGCCGACACCTTGATCGGGTGCCGCGCATCATAGGCCTCGCCGAAATAGATGCCGGACTTGCGGATGGGCAGTTCCCCGCTCTCCCAAGTGGCATCTGTTCCAAGCAGCAATTCGATTGCTTCAGGGCTCGCCCGCAATTCGGCGATGGCAGCGATCTTGTCTCCCCAGACGTTGTAGATCGGATGCTTGCCCCACATCATCTGCGAGCGCATCCAGCCGTCGGCTAGCCAGATGGTGATCTCGTTCTCCCCCGCCTTGAGCAGGTCGCCCACAGCGTAGGTCTGGAAGGAGAGGCGCTTGTCGTAAGCTGTCCAGCCTGGCGTCAGCAGATCGTTTCCGACCCGCGTGCCATTGATGAAGCACCGATAGAGCCCCAGCGCGCTGATGCGCAAAGTCTCCCTGCCGGTGAGATCATCAAGCTCAAAGCGTTTCTGGATGAACGATGCCGGCGTGCCCACGCCTTTGTCGCTGAGCGGACGCACCATCTCGGCAGTCCACTTCACCGACGCCATAGGCGCATGTTCCTGCAACACGTCGTGCACGTTCTTCCTCCCCGCCAAGAGCCGGTTCATTCCGGCTCGTGTACTGTTCTACGTTGTCAGAAGGCTTGAGGAGGCGCACATGAGCGAAGTGAAGATGAGCCGGAAGACTGGTCGCGTGACGATTCGAGAAGTTGCCGAAGACGCCGGCGTGTCGGTCGCTGCAGTGTCCAAGGTGCTTCGAGACGCCTACGGGGTAAGCGACAACTTACGTGCCAAGGTCCGGGCTTCAATGGACAAGCTCAGCTATCGACCGCTCGCCTCCGCACGGGGCATGCGCGGCCAGACCTATGCTCTTGGCGTTGTACTCGGCGACATCCGCAATCCATTCTTCGCCGACATATTGGCGGGGGTGAATGCCGCACTTGAGCGCACGCAATATCAAGTCATGCTCGGCATCAGCCAGGCAGCGGTAACCATAGAAACCGCGCTGATCGAATCCATGATCGACCGACAAATGGACGGCTTGATCCTCATCGGGACCACCGAAGACCAGAGCCAGCTTGCCACCTTTGCGCAGCGCAAACCCTTGGTGACCATCGGTCACCACGCCGCAGAGAATCCCGATTTCGACACCGTCAACAATGATGACCAGCTCGGCGGCCGGCTCGTCGTGCGGCACCTCATCGGCAATGGTTATCGCAATATTGCCATGCTGAGCCTCGCCTCGACTAGTTCGACCATCATCCCCGAGCGCGAGATGGGCTACCGCCGCGAAATGATCGAGCAGGGTGCCGGCGCGGCCGTCAACATCGTACGGTCGGGCCAAACCATGCGGGAGATCCAGGCTGCAGCAAGGCGTCTGCTGGACGGCCCCAACAGACCCGAGGCCATCTTCTGTTGGACCGACTTCATCGCCCTCGAACTCATCAGCGTTGCGACCGAGCTCGGCTTGCGCATCCCGGATGATCTAGCGATTGTCGGGTACGACAACACCATGTTCTGCGATTTCGCGCAGAACGCCCTCACCAGCGTCGATCAGTCGGGGGAGGTTTTGGGGCTTCAATCTGCACGCATGCTGATCGAGCGCGTACGCGGGCGCACCGAAACCGCGCACTTCCTGGTTACGCCGCGCGTTGTCGCACGCAACAGCTCCGGCAGAAGGCCTTGACGATCACAACACGGTTTGAAGTCTGCTTTCGCTAATACCAAGCTACAAGATGGTGTATCGCGGCGGCTGCGGTGGGATCTGAGATCAGGAAGCTGCAGCCCTTTCAAGTACGATGCCGACGAGGTCGCACCTGACCTCAAGCATCTAAGGAAGGAGCAACGGCGATGGCGCATTTCGTGGGACTGGACGTGTCGGTGAAGGAGACGGCGGTGTGCGTCGTCGATGAGGCTGGCGAGGTGATATGCGAGCAGAAGGTGCCGTCCGAGCCGGACGATATCCTCACGCTGCTGGGTTCGATTGGCGTGGACTATAGCCGCGTCGGGATTGAGGCTGGGCCTCTGTCGCAGTGGCTAGTCAACGGCATGGCGGAAGCGGGCCTGCCCGTGATCTGCGTCGAGACTCGTCATATGAAGTCGCTGTTGAAGGCGCAGCAGATCAACAAGTCCGACCGACACGACGCGCGCGGCATTGCCCAGATGATTGCGCGTCGGCCTGTTCAAGCCGGTGCATGTGAAGACGCTGGCAAGCCAGGAGAAGCGGATGCTGCTGACTGCGCGCAAGCTGGTGCAGCGCAAGATGCTGGACGTTGACGCCGACCTGCGTGGCACCTTGCGCAACTTCGGCCTGAAGGTCGGCGTGGTCGGGCAAGCTGGATTCGAGACGCGTATCCGCGAGCTAGTTGAAGGTTTGCCCAGGCTTGCCGCCATCGTCGAGCCGATGCTGACCATCCGTCGCGTCATGCGCCAGGAGTTCACCAGGCTGCACAGGATGCTGCTCGACGTCGTGCGGCATGATCCCGTCTGCCGGCGATTGATGACGGCGCCGGGTGTCGGTGCTGTAGTTGCGTTGACCTACCGGGCGACTGTCGACCAGCCGCAGCGCTTTGTTCATTCCAGGGCGGTGGGTGCCCATGTCGGATTGACGCCTCGTCCTCATCAGTCGGGCGAAATCGACTACGATGGCGGCATCTCGAAGCCCGGCGACACCATGCTGCGCACGATGCTGTACGAGGCCGCGCAGGTTCTGCTCACCCAACGCGGGAAGTGGTCGTGGCTGAAGGCGTGGGGCATGCGGGTCGCGCAGCGCCGAGGCCAGCGCCGTGCCATTGTTGCCGTGGCGCGCCGCCTGGCGGTGATCCTGCACCGGATGTGGACCGACGGCACCGAATTCCGCTGGGGTAGTGAGCCTACCGCAGCGATCGCCTGATTACCCCCTACAGAAGTTCTGACGGTTCTGCCTCGGCAGGAAAGAGGTCCTCACGGGGACGAAGGTGGCGTGAGATCGTACTGGCAGCAGCCCTGCCCCCTCGGCAAGGGCGCCCAAAAGATTGATCCACTCCGCCTTTCTTACTCCATCATGGGGCGGCCAAGGCGCCGACCTCGAAGAGAAGCGCGAGCCCCGTGTGGCACGACCTCATGCCAAGCAGCAAAGCGTGACCCTATACGTGCGCCGCTCGTCGGCGTTCTTCCAAGCCTGACAATGCCACCTCTTGGCGGCAGATGACCCCGTTCGGCCCTTGACACAAACCGCGATAGAGAAGCTGCCAGTCTGCTGTCCACCCCTTCATGGTCATCATCTCTCGCCTTGCCCACGGACAATTTCCGGAAGGTCGAGCTGGACGCCTGAACGGCAAGAATGGGGCTTATCGCGGCGCCTCAATAGCTGCTGGATAGATTGCCCTGCAGCGTAACTTAGGACAGGCGAAGGCGCTGGCGGAGAGTAGGCTGGTGGTCGACTTCGAATAGTGCCTTATTCACGAGCGCCGGGACGACAAGATCGACAAAGCTCTGCAGGTCGGCTGGCATGACAGGAGCCATGACGTTGAAGCCGTCAGCGGCGCCATTGTCGAACCAGAGCTCCATAGTGGCGGCAATATCATCGCCGGTACCGACGGCGAGCAGATGTCCCCGCCCGCTGGCGAGACGCATAAGGAGTTGCCTCAGGGTCAGGTGGTCGCGACGAGCGATATTGACCAGAACGGCGACGCGGCTTTGGCTCGACTGGTTTTGGGACGGATTGACACCTATCATGTCGGGCAATGGGGCATCGGGATCCGCTTGGGCGAGATCGGCACCGAGGAACTCGGAGAGCTTGGCCAGCACGTGCTCAATGACCATGAAGCCATTCATTTG
The DNA here is from genome assembly GCF_030177755.1 of Devosia sp. RR2S18. Taxonomy (NCBI): domain Bacteria; kingdom Pseudomonadati; phylum Pseudomonadota; class Alphaproteobacteria; order Hyphomicrobiales; family Devosiaceae; genus Devosia; species Devosia rhizosphaerae. The sequence continues at coordinate 738,280 of NZ_CP126539.1, read as the reverse complement.
CGCCAGGCGATCCTCGGCCTGCTGACGGGTGCGGGCGGCGATGGGTACGATGCCGGGGTAAATCAATAGGCTTTCGGGCGCGCGGCCATGCAGGACCGCGCGCGCGCCTTCATATCTCGGTAGAAGGCTTGAGCGTCGGTGAGGTCAGATTGAACGGTGAAGACGATGTCCGCATAGCGGGCGGCAAAGTCACGGCCGGCTTCGGAGGCACCGGCTTGCGCAAGGATTGGGCGACCTTGTGGTGAGCGAGGGACGTTGAGCGGACCTTGGCTGCGCACGAAAGGGCCGTCGTGGCTGATGGGCTGCACCTTGGCGGGATCGAGATAACGGCCTGACTGCTTGTCGGCAATGCGGGCTGCTGTGGCCCACGAGTTCCAGAGGGCAATTGCAGCCTCGGTGACGTCCACGGCGCGGGCATAGCGCTCGGCGTGATCGGGCATGGCGTCGAGCCCGAAATTGCGGGCTTCAAGCGGATTGGACGAGGTGACGATGTTCCAGCCCGTCCGGCCCTTGGTGATGTGATCGAGCGAGGCAAAGCGTCGGGCTAGATGAAACGGGTGATCAAAGCTGGTCGAGGCGGTGCCGATAAGCCCGATGCGGTGCGTGACTGAGCCAAGGGCCGAGAGGATGACCAGCGGGTCCATGGCATCGGAAAGATGCCGATCAGCACTTTGCTGTAGAGCCAGCACGTCGCCCAGGAAGAGGGCATCGAAACCGCCCTTCTCGGCGCGACGCGCAATGTCGATCCAATAGGCGAGATCGGTCGAGGCGAAGGCATTGCTCTCCGGCATGCGCCAGCCGGCTTCATGGCTGCCCAAGCCAAATATAACGGCATTGAGCCCCATGCGCCGGCTGTTACTCATGGCGTACTGCCGAGATAGTCATTGGAGTAATAGGCGGTGAAATCGGGCTTGGCGGTTACCGGAGCGCCATCGCCGTCCTTGAGGATGCCCGCATCGAACAGGAAGGTGCCGACTGCGTCCATCTTGGCGGGGTCGATAGTGCCGACAGTGCCGTTTTCGGCCTTGAGATAGTGACCATCGATCAGGGCTTGCAGAGAGGCACGGACGAAATCGCGGTCGAGCAATACATCAGCATTGGCGGCGACCAGGATGTCGGCGGCCTCATCGGGATGGGCAACGGCATACTCATAGCCGCGCTGGGTGGCGCCGATGAAGGCCTTGGCAGTTTCGGCATTGGCGGCAAGGTAGGTGCTGCTGGTGCCGATGAAATTGGTGTGCTGATCAGGCACGCCGAAATCGGCGTAGCGGAAGGCGCGCTGCGCCGGCCCGTCACGCTCGGCTTTAACGCCTTCCCAGGTATAGACTTCGAGGGTGAAATCGACCGCGCCATTGGCAAGGGCTTCATAGGCAGAGGTGCCGAGTGTGACAGTTTCGAACTCGCCTGTGCCACCATCGTGGCGAATAATCGTGCCGATAAGGGCGCTTTCCCAGGCGCTCCCAAACCCAGCATAGATTTTGCCGTCTAGATCGCTAGGTGTCTGGATATCCTGCCGGTCGGCATTGAAGACGAGACGCCCGGTTTCGGTCTGGACCAGGGCATAGGTTGCGACGAGATCGGCACCGGCGGTGCGCTGGGTAAAGAGGCCAATGGAGCCCAGGATACCGAAATCGGCAACATGGTTGGCGACCAGTGTTCCGGCGGACGTATCGGTATAGGGGAGAATTTCAACCGCAAGCCCGGCCTCTTCGTAGAAGCTTTTCGCTTCGGCGACGTAGAGGCCGATGTGGTTGGTATTGGGCGTCCAGTCGAGCGCGATGGTGACGGGAGTGGGCTGGGCGAAAGCTGGCGTTATGGCGAGCGTGGCAGCAAGGCTAAGCGCGGGGATCAGGCGAGAAAGGGTCATGGATCAGTTCTCTGGATTGAGCAGGGTCTGCAAGACTTCGGCTTCCAGGGCGGCAAGGGCCGGTGACCCGATAACCTGGCGGGGATGCTCGAGGGGAACCTGGAATTGATGGGCGACGCGGGCGGGACGGGCCGACAGCACATAGATGCGATCGGACAGGAGCACGGCTTCGCGCACGTCATGAGTGATGAGGAGGACTGTCCAGCGGTGGCGGGTCCACATATCGGCCAGCCAACACTGCATCTGGGTTCGGGTCAGGGCATCAAGCGCGCCGAAGGGTTCGTCGAGCAGGAGCATGGAGCGCTGCTGGACGACAGTACGCAGCAAGGCGGCGCGCTGACGCATGCCGCCCGAAAGCTGGGCGGGATAGTGGTTTTCAAAGCCGGCAAGGCCGAATTCGCCAAAGAGCGGCGCGACCTTGGCGTGGGCGGCTTGACGGCTGACGCCCTGGATTTCAAGGCCAAGCGTCGTATTGTCGATGATGCGCCGCCAGGGCATGAGCGCATCGCCCTGCGGCATGAACGCGAACCGGTGTTGCGCTGGGGTGAGGGGTTGGCCATCGAGCAGCATCTCGCCAGCATCGGGCGTAGTCGCGCCGGTGAGCAATTGCAGGATGGTGGATTTGCCGGCGCCGGAAGGGCCAAGGATGGAGACGAATTCGCCCGGTTGCACGCTGAGGCTGACATCGGCGAGGACGTCAGTGGGGCCGAAGCTCTTGCGCAGGTTTTTAAGGTCAAGGCGGGCCGGGCTCATGGGCGGCTTTCCGTCAGGCGAGCCCACGGCATGGCGGCGCGTTGCAACAGCACGGTTGCGCTGAACAGTAGCAGCGTAAGCGTGGCGCTGACAAAGACCGCGGCGAGCACAAGATCGGGTCGGAAATTGTTCTTGGCATTGAGGATGTAAATGCCCAGGCCCCGGGCCGCGCCGGCATATTCGGCAAAGATGGCGCCGACCACCGCATAGGTGATCGAGATGCGCAGGCCCGCAAAGAAATAGGGCAAGGCGGAGGGCAGCCGAGCCATGACGAAGATGCGCCAGCGGGAGGCACCCATGGAGGCAAGGAGCGCCGAGATATTGTGGTCGGTGGCTTCATAGCCCTGGGCGAGGGCCACCAGCATGGGGAAGAAGGTGACGAGCGCCACCAGAACTATCTTGGGTGTGAGGCCGAAGCCGAACCACAAGACAATCAGCGGCGCGATGGCCACGAGCGGCAGGGTTTGGGTGATAATGAAGACGGGAAACAAAGCCCGGCGTAGCGGCCGGAAAAAATCAATGAGGATCGAGAAAACAAAGGCGGCAGTGAGCGAAGAAGCAAAGCCGAAGGTCGTGGCCTGAAGCGTTGCGAGGGTGTGGCGAGCGAGGGCCTCGCGCTGCTCGAAACCCTGGACGATGATGCGCGACGGCGCGGGCAAAGCGGTTGCGGAAATGCCCGAAAGCTGCACATAGGCTTCCCAGCCCAGGATCAGTGTGGAGACCGAGGCTACGGCCGGTCCGGCATGGCCGAAGAGGCGCGCGAGCAGGCCCGGCAAGGCGGCGTTCGACATGAATCGGCCTTCCTGTTCAGCGGGCGCTGGGGCTGTTGGCCGAAACCGTCAGGTCGATGGTGACATGGCCCTCCGGTGGGCCGAAGCGGCAGAAAACCTGCTCAATGGTGGCAAAGAGGGCACCGGTATCGCCATTGAGCTTGGTGGCGAAATGCTTGGACTTCTCGAACGTACCCGACTGCTTGAGAAAGTCGATGCAGCCATAGATTTCGTCCATGTGGTTGCCCTGCCCCAACACGTAAAGCGAGAGCTGGGCGACCGAAAACACGTCCATGTCGGGGGCATTCTGCACCGCGGCCAGCGCTGTCGTCTGCCGTTCGGCCAAGGGCGCGACCGGGCCATCGAAATGCGACGAAGCGCAGATGGCATCGTCGGGCTCGCCGGGACAGCCGCGCGAAAGGGTAGCCGAAAGGACACAATGTTTGCCGCTGCGCGCGGCGGCGCTGAACAGGTCGCGCATGGCCGGGAACAGCACTTCTGGGGGACCGACCAGCAGCGTCGCGATATCGTCGGTCTCGATGCGCAACTGCTCGCGATAGGGATCGAGCGCGGACAAGGCGCTCGTGATGACGCCGACGAAGTCGTCGGTCATGGGATATAGGGAAATCTGTGCGCCAGAAAACATCGCCCGCCTCGCTCCGCTGGTATTACCCAGATCAGCTATAGGGTCCGAAGGCTATCTGCCCTCATCTCAGCCCCGACCTACGGAGCACCCCTGTGGATGGCCACACCTTATGCGCTGAAGTTCCTCAAATGCAAGCCTTCTCAACGGGGTCCATCTGAGCCGATCAAACGTAATTCGCGCAAACGATAAAGTCCGCGCCGTCATCTTCCTGGTGCACGGGCTGGGCGCATCCAGCGAGCAGTTCCACGCTGAGGCGATTGCCTTTTCTCGCCAGGGCCACCGCGTCCTGGTGCCAGATCTCCGCGGGCATGGCTTGTCTGGGGTACCCGCCAAAATTGATCCTACGGGCTTCACAGGTCCGGCGCTGGCGCAGGACCTGCTCGATATCCTGGACCAGGCTGGCGCCGGTCAGGTGCACTGGGTCGGCAATTCGCTGGGGGGCATCCTGGCTCTCTATCTCCTCGGCACGCCGGCCGAGAAGCGACTGGAGACGCTGGCGCTGTTCGGCACCTGCTTCTCCCTCGACTTGCCGGCGGCGACCTCGCTGGCACTGCGCCTAGTCTTCCTGCCGGGAGCGCCGGTGATCGCCTGGTTAACGGCACGCGGCACCACCAGGAGCCCTCAGGGCGGGGCAATCATCAAAAAGGCAATGCGCCAGTTCAATGTCGTAGCCGGCGCGGCAATCACCGCCAATATCCGCCGCTATGATTTCCTGGAAAGTGCCCGGGCATTCAACCCGCCCTTGCTGGTGCTTAGGGGTGGGCGCGATCGAGCCGTCAACCTGCGCCTCAAAGGTGATATGGAGAAGCTCCTAGATTCTCCCAATCTCAGATTCGTCGAGCTGAAGCGGGGCGGCCATTGTGCCAATCTGGATGTGCCGGTGCAGTGGCGAACCTCTTTGCTGGGCCACTGGACGCATCAAAGGAGTGCGGATGGAAGAAACCAAGCACCTGATCGACGCGCGTCGTCTGTATAGCGAGCTGATGGCCAGCCAAAGCAGTTCTGACGACCCGCGGCTGCAACGGATCTTCGAAACAGTGCCGCGCGAGGCCTTTCTGCCACCAAACTGTAGAGCTCGTCGAGGAACTCGGCGGATCGCCTATTGCCTACTGTGCTGTGCAGTGGGGGAAACCGACATCGCCGTCATGCTTGCACCAAGCGAGGAGCCGCTCGAAGGCAAAGCTGTTAGACTGGCGGCCAAGCCGACCAGTCTGCACCTGTTTGACCGCATAACGGGCAAACGGCACGAAACGCAGGTGCTGTACTCCAACAACGCTAGAGCTCCGGCATTGGCAGTGTAACGGAGCGCCAGCAAAAACTGCGATCTGCGGACAAGTCGGTTGGGCCGCCCGAGCGCGACCAGTCCGCTTGCCATCCCCTCGTTGTCCTTGATGGCCTTCCGCATGTTGCAATTTAGGGGATGTGGAGCTTCGCGCTTCCCAAGAGCGGCTTGGTCCTATTGGGGACCAAGCCCCCCTCGATGCAGCAAGGATCGGGCACAGGACGGCAAATGATCGATAACGCCCCACCTGGGGCAACCTTCCATCTTAAGCAGAAGGTGGCGCTCAAACCTGCCTCGGCAGCTATCAAGCCGCGCCGAAAGTGTATGGAAAGTAGATCAAGAACGGCTTGGAGCAGATGATCCGTCGCATGACGCCCGACTGGCGGACCCGGCTCGCCGAGCTGCCAGCGCCGACGATTGGAACAGCCCGTCTCATGATCAGAGCGATCCCGATTACCTATGCTTTCGGGAGCCAAAGGCGGAATAGCAGGCGTTCAGCCAAATCTGGCCCGATGGCAGTTGCCGCCCCCCTGCAGTCATTCCTGCTGATTACGTGGTTGCCCATTTTATTAGCTACCGCTCAACAACACATGACCATTCCCAAAGAGGGCTGCAGGCGGCGTGGCCGCCTCCATAGGGCCGGTTCAGCTTCGCCCCGGTGTCACCGGCTGCAAGGTGTCGGCATCAAAGAACAGCATGCTCGTGCCGCCATGCCCGTTCGGGACCCAGGCGCGGATGAGACCGCTCCATTCTTCTACGCCAGTGGTTTGCACGCCCCGGTCGCGAAGCGCAGTTTCAATGGCGAACTTGGAGCGGCCATGGATGGTGTCTTCGTCGTCGCTTTCGTTGGCGAAGGCAGGGGCGGCGCCCATACCGGTTATGCGAGCGGGCATATCGGCGCGTAGATGGCGAAGGTGCTCAACGACTGATCACGTGATTTAATGGTCAAGACCCGCTAGCGACTCGGTCGAGACGTGCGCGATCTAGGCCGTGCGACGGCACCGATTACTTAACCGAGGATGTACTTGGGCCAGGCGACAGCCCTTTCGGATGGAGGGGCTGGGGGTTACCCCCCAGTCCTTTCAGGGGGTGCTCCCGGTGTTAGCGAGCAGAGCCGCCATCGATAATGAAACCATTCAATTTATGAGGTTTCAAATGCGAACGCTGACCATGCTCGCCACGCTGGCAATAACGCTCACCGGCCCGGCCCTGGCACAACAGGCTGAGCTCTCACCGACGCCAGAGCCTGCGGAAAAGAGGCTCCAACAGCAAGACGTCGACACTTGGCTCGACGGTATCGTGCCCTATGCTCTCAAGGCCGGTGACATTGCCGGCGCTGTGGTCTCGGTCGTCGCTGACGGCGACGTCCTTACGACCAGGGGTTATGGAGTGGCCGATGTCGGCACTGGCAAGCCAGTCGATCCGATGCGAACGCTGTTCCGCGCGGGGTCCGTGTCCAAGCTGATGACCTGGACGGCCGTGATGCAACTGGTTGAGCGCGGAGCACTCGACCTTGACACCGACGTCAACAGCTATCTCGATTTCATCATTCCGCCATTCGAGGGACAGCCCATCACTCTGCGGCAGATCATGACTCACACGGCGGGCTTCGAAGAACAACTCAAGCACGTCATCACATTCGATCCGCAAGCCGTGGTGCCTTTCGAGGACCTCGTCAGGGACTTCATCCCGGCGCGCATCTTCGCCCCGGGGACCACGCCCGCCTACTCCAACTATGCCACCGCGCTCGCCGGCTACATCGTTCAGCGCGTTTCGGGGGAGCCGTTCGGCGAATATGTCGACGAGAACATCTTCACGCCACTCGATATGGAGAGCGCGACCTTCTCGCAGGACCTGACGGAGGCGCAGCTCAGCGACCTCTCCCATGGCTATCACACAGCCAGCGGCCAGCCGACGCAGTTCGAATTGGCAGCCGCGTCGCCGGCTGGGGCACTTACTGTCACCGCTCCCGACATGTCCCGCTTCATGCTGGCGCATCTGAATGAAGGTCGTTTGGGCGAAGCGCAAATCCTTGAGCCCGAAACAGCGCGGCTCATGCACGAGCGAGCCTTCGCCAGCATTCCGGCGCTCAACGGCATGACCCTCGGGTTCTACGAGAATTCAATCAACGGGCATCGCGTGATCAGCCATGGCGGCGACACCCAGACCTTCCATTCCGACGTCAATCTGTTCATCGACGAAGGCGTCGGCGTTTTTGTCTCCATCAACAGCACCGGCGAGAACGAGGCGGCCTATGATCTGCGGGCCCTGTTGTTCTCGGAATTCGCCGATCGCTACTTTCCCGGTGAAGATGCGCCGCTGTCTACCGACATTGGGGAGGGAAATGCCCATCGCCTAGTCGGCCAGTGGACGGCGTCGCGCCGCTCCGACACAAGCTTCATTAGCCTGGCCGAACTCTTGGAGCCGACAGTCATCAGTGTGACTGAAGATGGCAAGCTGCAGGGAACCAACCTGCCCATCATCGGTGCCGATATCCACGAATGGATTGAAGTGGAGCCATTCGTCTGGCAGTCGAGCAACAGCCACGAACGCATTGCAGCGATCGTCGACGAAACGGGTGCAGCCCGCTTCAGCCTCGACACCATGGCGCCGACCATGGTGTATGATCCGGTACCATGGCAGCGCTCGGTAAGCTGGCTCCTGCCTGCCCTCCTCGCGAGCCTAGGGGTTCTGGCGATTGCTGCCGCACAATGGCCTGCTGCCGCTTTGATCCGCCGGCGTTATGGCGCGCCGCTTGCGCTGCCCGTTGGCGCTCGTGTGGCCTATCACGGGCTGCGCGCATCGGCCTTGGTGATCGTCGTTGCGTTCGCGGGCTGGATCGCGATGCTGACGGCGATGTTCAACGACCTGAGCCTGCTGAGCACCAGGACCGATCCTTTGGTGATGACACTGCAGGCCCTGACGGTGATCGGATCGTTTGGCCTGGGCGCCAGCGCCGCAGCCAATGCCGCCTACGCTATTCGTGATCGGCGAGGCGTGTGGTCGATCATCGTCGCCATCACTTTTGCGCTCGCCTCAATCGGGGTGATCTGGACGGCATTCGTCTACAACCTGCTGAAAATCGGCGTGAGCTACTAGGAGGGGATGATGAACCAGAAGGCACAACCCACTCCCCCGACTTTTGTGAAAACAATGACAGCTACCTTCCGCTCGCTCTTCAGTCGCGAGCGGTGGGCGCCGGTGCCGCGCCAGAGCCTGTTCCTGTTGACCGCCTTGCCGCTGGCTCTCACGGTGCCAGTGCTGATGATAGTGCTGGTTTCGGTCGGCGCTGGTTTGACCGTGCTAGGCATTGGTCTCATTCTGCTTTTCGCCGCAGCAGGATTGGCTCGCTGGTTCGGGGCGCTGGAGATCCAGCGCCTCACCTGGGCGGGTGCCGTGGCAATCGAGCCGCCGAGCTGGCCGGACTTCAACGACCAGGGCTGGTGGCAGCGTATTAGGTTGGTTCTGCTCGACGGCCACCAGTGGAGCTATATCGTCCATAGTGGGCTCTACCTTGCGCTGGGCACTTTCACCGGCAGCTTGGCTCTCGTCTGGATCGCCACCATTGTGAATGGCGCCACGCGGTGGATCTGGAACGACTGGGCCGTGATGCTGTCGCGAGAGATCACCGACCCGATAGTTTGGTGGCCGACGGTTTGGACGCCCCCGCCCTTCGTGCATGGCGCCCTCACGGTCCTTGCCTATTCCGTGCTCGGCGCTGCCGCGGCAGCCGGGCTGCCGTGGTTCACCCGGACTATGGTTGCGCTTCATGACCGCATTGCGAGGGTGTTCCTTGGGAGGTACAGCCCCGAGGAACTCGATGCCCAGATGGCAGGCCTGCGCAGGTCCCGGCAGTCGGGGGTGGCCGCCGAGGGCCGGACGCTGCGCAAGCTTGGCAGCGACCCCAAGGGCGCTGCCGAATTGCTCGCGGAAGCAGGGCGCCGATCAGCTCTGACCCTCGACGAACTGCGGAGCCTGGTGCGAGGGTTGGCTCCTCCGATTTTGCAGGATCGGGGACTGACAGCAGCTTTGGCGGCACTGGCCGAGCGCAATTCGATCCCCACCACCGTCTCGACGGCATTGGATCCTAGTATCGAGATCCCGCCCGCTGTGCAGCAGGGCATCTACTTCGTGGTCGCGGAACTTCTGGCCAACACCACAAAGCATAGCGGCGCAAATCAGGTCACCATTGCCTGTGGGACGGAGTCAAATGGGCAGACGATCGCCGTGACGATCGCTGATGACGGAGCCGGCGGCGCAAGGATGGTGCCTGGGCATGGGCTTGCTGGAATCGCCGAAAGGATCGAGGGCCTCGGAGGTCAGTTCTCAGTGGACAGTCCGCGAGGTGGTCCCACTTCGGCCACCCTGCGCATCCCGTCCAGGCTCTCATGAAACGGATGATCGCCAGTCGATAGCTGCAGGATTGCCGATCGTGAAGGCGGTCGCCTCCGAACTTCCGAAAACGCTCGTTGAGCGAAGTCGATGATTGAGCAACTCACATTTGCCCATGGAACGCATTTCGAAAGCGTGTGAGCACGAATAAGCCAAATCTCCGAGAGTACATACTCCCACCAGAGTAGTCCTCAACTCCCGCTGGCGGATGTGCCCCCCGATCATCACCGTCATGATGATGCCTTGGACCACTCATCGGAAGCCGCGTCTCACATGGACTTATGGAACCAGATCATCTCTCCACTTCTGGGGTCGCCCTGGATTTACGTGCTGATCTTCGCATTCGTCCTCATCGACGCCTTCTTCCCGCCAATACCGAGCGAGGTGGTCGTCGTCGCTCTTGCTGCGCTGTCGGCGTCAACAGGGACGCCCGAAATGTACCTGCTCATAGCAGCAACCGTAGCGGGCGCCGTGTGCGGCGACAATATAGCCTATCTTTTCGGCAGGTTTCTTGGGCAAGAGCGGATCAGTGGGTCGAAATGGCAAATGGTGGCCCGCGCCAGTATGTGGGCGCGTAAGGAACTCAATCGGCGACCCGTGCTGATCATCCTGACGGCGCGCGAGATCCCGGTCGGCCGGACAGCGGTGAACATAACCGCAGGAGCGACCGGCTTTCCATGGCATAGGTTCGCACCGATCTCGGCCATCGCCGGTGCGGCTTGGGCCGGTTACACTTTTCTGATCGCGGTGTTTGCGGGGGTCTGGTTCGACAAAAACCCCATTCTCGCGATGACGGTCGCAGTGCTCCTCTCGTTTATGGCCGGCTTCTGCATCGATCGAGCGTTCCATCTGCTCTCGAACGGCGCCCGATAGTGCACGCCGTGGATTGGGTGGCATTTGCCTTTTCGACTTGGTTTGGCCTTGGTCTTTCACCGATCGTCCCCACGCTGGCAGCGGTTTTTTCGATCCTCCCTGTCTATTGCGCTTTCGGCCAAAGACCTCCGATCTTCTGGCCATTTACTCTCGGCATCATTCTCGTTGGCTGGTGGGCTTCGTATCAGTCAGAACGATCAACCGGCATCGCCGACGATGGCCGTATCGTCGTGGACGAGGTGGCGGGTGCGGCCTTGTTGCTGACTTTCGTGCGTCCTCGCGACCATTGGCAGATCATTCTCCCGCTTATCGGCTATCTGGTTGTCGACGGGATCAAGCCATGGCCGATGTCGGCGATGGAGGCGCTGCCGGGCGCCTATGGCGTGATGGGCGATGACTTGGTCATTGCTGTGCTGGTCGGCGCATTCCTCGTTCCTATGCGCGTCTGGCAAGCGCGGCGCAACTGAACCGCCACATCGCACCGGTATGACCGGCTTGTCATTTCAATGCGTTGGGCCGCTATCGATCGTTCGCACGGATGGCAGGTTCGAGTAAGCCGATCGATGAGTGACCCAGATTGGGCGAGATCGCCCAGACCGTGGTCCGATCGGCGCAACTGCTTTGACTCAGCCCAGTGGCTTGCCAGGCTCCTTCTTCGGCGCCCTCCTTGGGAACGAGGTTCTCGAGCGGGTGTACTCCGGTGGGAGTAGGCCTCACATCCCGCGGGCGGATGCGGCCACTGTCGGCGGCCAATACCTTGATGGGAGACACAAACCTCGGAGCACATCTGACATGAAACCAACCGACAAACCGCAAAAGAACCTCGCAATGGGACGCCGCACATTTCTGGGCGGAGCGGCTGCACTTGGTGTTGGTGCCGGACTGGCCGCGCCGGCCATTGTCACCCGCGCCGCCGCGGCCGAATCGGTCATCGCCTTGCGGGACCAGGACCTGAAATTCATTGCCACGGAAGAGACCTATACCACCGACGAATTGATCGCACTGAATGCGATCAACGATGAACACGTGGAGTATCTCGAGGGGACCGGTCTTCTCGAAATCGGCCCTGACCGCATCGCCAAGATGGACGAGGCGGGGATTAATGTTCAGATCCTCTCCGCACATACACCGGGCGTGCAAGATGTCCCCGGTCAGGAAGGCATCGATTTTGCGTACCGTCTCAACAAGATGATCGCCGAGGGCCCGATGGCCACCTATCCCGGGCGCTATCAGGCCTATGCAACCCTTCCTCTGCAGGACCCCGAGGCATCAGCGGACGAACTTGAACGCGCCGTTCGGGAAGATGGCTTTGTGGGAGCCATGACCAATGGATTCATCGGAGAAAAATTCCTCGACCATCCCGACTTTGACCCCCTGCTGGCGCGTGCCGAAGCACTTGGTGTGCCCATTTACCTGCATCCGGGTTACCCACCTGAAGCAGTCTATGATATCTATTACCGCACGACACGGCCAGGCGATGACCAGACGTTCCAGAACTACATTTTCAGTGGTTCAGGCTATGGATGGCACCAGGAGGCCCTTACGCAATGCCTTCGACTGATCTTCACGGGGACGTTCGACAGGTTCCCTAAACTGCAGATGATCCTCGGCCACATGGGAGAGGGGCTTCCCTTCTACTACGAGCGCATCGTGGGGGATATGAGCGAATCCACCGAAGGTTCACTGGACAAGCCGCTCGGGCAATACTTCAGCGACAATTTCTGGTACACCACCAGCGCCTTCTTCCAGGATGAACTGCTCCACCTTTTGCTGAGGTACATCAGTGTGGATCGGGTAATGTTCGGCACCGACTATCCGTTCGCCGACATGAAGCAGGGAACCGACTGGTTCCGGGCGGTAGATTTGCCTCGTGAGGCCAAGGAGAAGATCGCATTCCGCAATGCGGAAAAGCTGTTCGGCATAAAGGTCTGACGCGTCCGAAACCGGTGGTTTCGGTGGCGGCAGGGTCGACACCGGATATCGTGTTGGCTGTATCCTCAGGATACAGCCAATAGCATTGAACATCGCTGCATCTTCGCCAAGCAATCTTGTCCGCTGTCGTTGGGTGCAAGCCAGACCTGCTCTCCGGGGCGGCAGATGGCCGTGGCGAGACGGCGATGCATGTTCCAGAATGTGCTCCAGTGTTTGCGCCCCACCCTCCTATACTTGCAGCTGGTGTCTGGCGCCTGCGGTCATCAAACCAGTGTGCCAAACCACGCACAGGAGCGGAGGGACAACGCTTTGATCGAACAATCGATGAATTGTGCAGGTACAGGAAAATGCCGCCAGGCAAGAAGACTACCTTCGGTCAGTACGATGGTGGTTTTGTGAAACACGTCGAGCGCCGGATTGGGCTTGTCGATCTGGCTGTGCTTCTTGCCGCGCTCACCGTGTCAATCAGCGTGCTCGTTTCCGATCCGGACGTCGTGGCGGAGCGACAACTTCCGGGGATCGCGACAGGGTGCATCGCCGCAGTATTGCTGATCGTCGGCGGCGACAGGTTTGGCCGGGCCACTTTGGTAGCGGTTAGCGCGCTCGACATCATTACGCTCACATGGACCGCTAGCCCGGTCGGCCTTCGACCGCTGCTTGTCGTGGGACTTTTTCAAATCGTGCGCCGGAGCGATGACCGTTCCGTGATCTGGTTCGCATCAGTCGTTGCGATCGTGGTGGCCAGCATCGGGGTGCAACTCGACGACGAGCCGTTCTGGCTGGAGTGGGTCACCGACGCGGCAGTTCTCTTGCTCCCGATCGCTGCGGCTGAGGCCAGCCGCGCCAACCTGCGGCGTCGGGCCGAAGCGGTGGACCACGAGGTTGCCGAGCGGCTGCAGGCGGAACGGCTTCGCATTGCCTACGATCTGCATGACATCGTCGCCCATTCGCTCTCGGCGATCACTGTCCAATCCGGCATTGCCGCCCACAGGTTCGAGCGCGATCCTGCAGCGGCTCACGTCGCGCTCGTGGATATTAACAAGACAGGCAGGCGATCGCTCGACGAACTGAGGTCCCTGCTCGGGCTCCTTCGATCCGACGAGTCGGTTCCGCTCCGCCCGACGCCGGTGGCGACGACGCCGCTGAGCGACGTGATTGCCGCCGAGGGGCACCCGAAAGAGGTCGAGTTGATCGAGGAGGGGCGCTTTCCCATAGGCGTGGCGGATAGCACCGTGCTGACGGTGCACCGCATCGTGCACGAGTGCCTGGTCAATGTCGCCCGCCACGCCGGCCAGGTGCCTGCCACCGTCCACCTCCGGCACACCGACAGCGGCGCGCACGTCACGGTGTCGAACGACGCTCCGGCCACACCACGCGCCGCTGCTCCCGGGACTGGGATCGGGCTGGTCGCGATTCGAGAGAGAGCAGAACTACTTGGTGGCACCGTGCAAGCCGAACGAACCGACGATGGCGGATTCGTGGTGCGCGCTTTCGTGCCTTACCAGTTATCCGACGGTTTGAAGGCATGAGTGCTCGGTCGCAAGAGCTTGAGGTGACGGCTCACGCCATCCGCGTGTTGCTGGCGGATGATCAGGAGCTAGTGCGTCGCGGCTTCGCCGCCCTACTGGCCAGCGAGCCGGGCATCGAGGTCGTCGGCGAGGTAGGCGACGGCGCGCAGGCGATCGCCGAGACCCGGCGTACACGTCCAGACGTAGTGCTGATGGACATCCGCATGCCTCGCATGGACGGGCTTGAAGCGACGCGGGCGATCTGCGGCGACGCACGGCTCGGCGCTATCAAGGTTCTAGTGCTCACCACGTTCGCGCTCGACGAGTACATCTACGAGGCGCTGAGAGCGGGTGCTTCGGGCTTCCTGCTCAAGGACACTCCTCCCCAACTCCTAATCGAGGCCATCACCGCCGCCGCCGCCGGCAACGTCCTGATCTCGCCAACGGTGACCAAGCGTCTCGTTGCGGACTTCGTTCGCAGACCTGTCATTCGTCCTGGCGACCCGGGTCCTCTCGATGTTCTGAGCCATCGTGAACGCGAAGTACTGGTCGAGGTCGCACGTGGCAAGACCAACGCCGAGATCGGAAGAGCGCTCGGCATGTCACCGCTGACGGCAAAGACGCATGTCAGTCGCATTCTTGGGAAAATGAACGCGCGCGACCGCGCGCAGCTGGTGATCATCGGGTACGAAACCCGGCTTGTCAGCCCTGGGGAATGAGTGTGGCGAAGCTTGTGATGGAGTAAACTGCCGACGCGGGAAAACGGCCCTCCACTAACTTCGGGCGCACTTGTATCGCGGCGATGAGCACGACCGGGGTCGGACGGCTTTTGGACGATTGCCGCTGAACTTTCGGATGATGCGAGGGCTTGGAAGCCAAGTCCCGCTCGATAGTCATAGTTGAGCAAGACCACGGCATGGCAGTGCCGACCCAGTCGGACAGAAGTGAGGAAAACGGCTTGTCAGAACAATCGCTGCGGATCGCCATCGTAGAGGACTCGGTGCTCCTCCGCGAGGGACTGGTGAGGCTGATCGAGGAAGCTTCCTTCGTCGTTGCAGGGGCCTTTGCGGACGGCGACGAGTTCATGCGGGCGCTGCCAAATCTTGAGATCGATCTCGCCATCATGGACGTGAGGATGCCACCGGGCTTCGCCGATGAGGGTCTGAAGTTGGCCATTGCCTTACGGCGAGAATACTCCAGGTTTCCGGTGCTCATTCTCAGTCAGTTTGTTGAAAGGGTGTACGCGCAGGAGTTACTTGCCGATGGGCAAGGCTTCGTCGGGTATCTCCTCAAGGATCGCCTGGTGGACATCGATACGTTCTACGATTCCATCCAGCGTATCGTTTCCGGGGGGACGGTGCTCGATCCGGAGGTGATCAGCGGCTTGCTTAAAGGTGGTCAGAATCCTCTCCAATCCTTGACTCCTCGCGAACGAGACGTTCTGGGGGCAATGGCCGAGGGGCTTACCAATGCCGCCATCGCTCTTCGCTTCGACATCGGAGCGGGGACCGTGGAGAAGCACATATCGACCATCTTCTCCAAGCTTGGTCTGCTCGACGACCAGCAGGAACATCGTCGTGTGCTGGCCGTGCTGGCCTGGTTGCGCGGAAGTTGACGAGAGCTTCAGCAGCCGGTTCGAGGCAGGCTGGAGAGCAATGACCGCTTGGCAGCGCGTGCACAAAGGGAACGAAGGGCTCCAGTGGGCGGCGAAGAAGTCGCCGAACTCAAGGCCGGACCGCTTTCCGCGCTCTCCACAGCGGTAGGGGGCCGTTACCCTTGACGATAACTCCAGATTTTTTATAACCGGATGGTTGGAAATAAAAGGCGATGTTATGGGCCGCAAGCGGGCAATCGATCAGCAAGGCATTCTCGACGCCGCCGAACGAGTTGTCGCGCGCGATGGTGCGGCAAATCTATCGATCGACCGGGTCGCGAAAGAGGCAGGAATTAGCAAGGCCAGCGTCCTCTATGACTTCAAGACCAAGCAAGCCGTGCTTGAGGCTGTCGTGGAAAGGGCCTTCGCTCGGGACAATGCCATGCATGGGCAGCTGGAAGGGAGTCTTGATACACACGAGAACCGAGCGATCACGGGCAGGATACTGGGCGCCCGAACCCCCATTTCGGAGCCCTTCCGCAATGCCGCCCTCAACTTGAGCGCCGCACTGGTCCTGGACAAGGCGCTGCGCGCCAAGATGCAGGCCAATCAAGCCCGGGTCATCGAAGACGTTCAGCGGACGGCCCAATCTCCAAGAGGGGCGCAGCTGGCCTACCTTGCCCTCGAAGGCCTGAAATTACTTGAGAATCTGGACTTTCATCGGTTCAGCAACGAAGAGCGCGCGCGGATCCTGCGCGAACTTCAATGGCTCGCGGCTGTAGAGCCACAAGAGCGTCCGCTGCCAGGGACCGACTGACAACAACACCAACAGGATAACATCATGACAAACGATAAGAAGGCGGGCGCATCGCCGGCCACCAGCGCGCTTGCGCCCAATTTCCCGGAACGCATCTTCATCACCGGAGCGAGTGGCTATGTTGGACGCAATCTCGTCCGACACTTCGTGGCCGCAGGAGCTAATGTCATTGGTCTGTCGAGAGGTGAGTCAGGCGCCGATCTCATACGCGAGCTTGGCGCAACGCCGGTCGTCGGCGACATCGTTTCAACAGATCTCGCCGGATCCATGAAAGGCTGCGATGCTCTGGTGCACGCCGCCGCGAACACCGATCACGGCCGGTCCACGGAAGCGCAGCAAAGGACCAACCGGGAGGGCACGCGCCGTGTCTTCCAGATGGCTCGAAAGGCCGGCATTGGCCGGGCTGTGCATATCAGCAGCGAATCCGTGCTCGCCGATGGGCACCCTATCGTCAACGCCAGTGAGTCACGGCCTTTCCCTCGCCGCCCAGCCGGTGGCTATTCACGGAGCAAAGCCGCTGCGGAAAAGACTGCTCTGTCGTTCAACTCACTGGAGCTCCGCATAATGGTCGTGCGCCCACGCTTCGTCTGGGGACGGGACGACACCACCGCGCTGCCGATGTTGGTGCAGGCTGCACGATCGGGGCAAATGGCGTGGATCGATGGGGGAACTTACCTGACGTCGACCACGCACATTGCAAATTTATGCCTGGGAATAGATTTGACCCTGAGCCGGGGCACAGGCGGAGAGGTGTATTTCATCACCGACGGTGCGCCGGTGGAATTCCGGAGCTTCATCTCACAAATCCTGGAGACGCAAGGGGTAGAGGTCCCAGAAAAGTCGGTGCCACGCGCGCTCCTAAAGGCAATCGCGAGGATCGGCGATGCTGTGGGCAAGATCTCCGGCGGCAGGATCGCCGCACCGTTGACTATGCAGTCCTATGCGACTTCGGCTGTGGAGGTCACGCTGGACATCGGTAAAGCCAGGACGGAACTGGGCTACGTTCCCGTGTTTTCAAGAGAGGCGGGCTTGGCTGAACTACGAGAACAGACTGTCCGCGGACGTCGATCGGAGTGAAGGGCTGATGCCAATGGTGCACGCCATATGGCCCAAGCACATTCTTCTGCCGGCTGGCAGAACTCTGGTCCCCTCGACAACTGCCCCAACCTCTCGTGCAACCCTGTCCACTGTCACTCGACCCGGAACCGACTGAGAGCAAGTACGGGCATAGAACGCGCTGCGGAGCCGTCCAGTGCGGCAGTGAGGACCAAAGCGCAGCCGAGTATGGGACACAATCCGCATCTGCGGACCTAATGACTACATTCTGAAACCCGTATCTGAAGGCAAGGGCTCCGCGCGACCAATGGTGCCTAGTTTTGCCCGAAAATGGCGCGCCGGTCAGAATAGAACTGCGAACACATACACCATTGAATTCGCACGCTGAGTTCGAGAAGCCCTACAACACCCCTAGACTTCGTTGAATCACCTTGCGCAGTTTCCGGCCGGACGGCGCTTAGTTCTTCAGGGCCGCAGACCAATGGGAGTTCAGCGTATGGGGCGAGGTTCACCCTGACTCAGCCGCCGCTGACCCATTGAGGTCGGCCGGGGGCTCGCGACGGTAACTCCGTTCGGCAATGGACCTCAGGGTTGCCACCGCGGAACGGGACGGCAAGCCGTCCCTTTGGCGGAGATATGGACGGATCGGAGATCCGTCTTCCCTGATCCCCTTCGGGGCCATTCATCGAAAGAAGAAGAAGATCCGAGCCAGGGGTTAACGCCAGAGATGACCGCCTACCCTTCCCCACCCCAGCAGCCCCGCAGCTGGGGCAAGCGCCGCAGGCGCCAGTGGACAGATCTGGGGTCAGTCCAGCTCAGGGTCCCCTGCTCAAAATGTGCGCCGCAGGCGCAAGCGGATGCATCAGAGTTCCCTGGCCCGGCCATCGCCGGGCCAGACACCAGAAGCCGTATCTTGAGGAAGGGAGGAGGTGGGCGGACCTCTGGTGAAGATCGTATTTGAGTTGGTCTAGCGGCAACTTGGGGGCCGTTTCCGGTCCGACCGCCCCTAGGTGACGTTTAGCGGATTGCTGCCGTTCGCAGGACCGTATGCCTTGGCAGCTCCCGACCCCACCTCTGCCGTTTACTGCCCAAAAGCCGTATCCCAATAGCAGCCGCTCGGCGAAGCCCCTCATTCGGGCAGCCTAGGAATACGGCGTTAAGCCACGAGCGGCTCCTGCCGGTTAGCGGGGTCAGGACTAGACGAGGGCTCACCGGTCACCAGCGCGCTTTTGCGGTCGACCTTCCACGCCATTGTAAGGTCTACGTGATAGGTACCAGTATGCTCCTGCGCTACGGGGTGATACTCCCGTCAGGCTGATTGAAGTTAGATCGGAAGAATAGCGCATGGCACTCGTCAAGACGACCACTCTCGCAAAGCGCAAGGTTGCTGAACCTGCTGCTGCGGTTGATCCAAAGGCTTCCCGAACGCCAGCGAAGCCACGAATGCCGGTGTCCCGGGACCAAGCCGCTGAGCGGGTGGCGGCGGCTACAATGCAGTTGGCGAGCGGAATAGCAGAATCGGCAGCTGCCTCCGAAGAACTGCGGCGTACGCTTGAGCAGATCGCCAGCGGAGCCGAGGAAGCAGCGGGGGCTGCTCACGAGTCACTCGCAACCGTCGCAGAACTGTCCCGCCAGTTTTCAGCTGCTCGAAGCGATGCGGAAGCCTCCAGGCGCCAGACTGAAATCCTCCAGGCAGCCGTTGTAGAGGCCACCACAACCATTGAAGCGTCGCTGCTGGCCATCGAGAACAATGCTGCGCGCCAGCTTACGGCTGTAGATCTGATTAACAAGCTGCAGACCCAGGCCGGCAGCATCGGCGAGACGACGGTTGTCGTCGCTGATATTTCCGACCAGACAAACCTTCTGGCGCTCAACGCGGCGATCGAAGCCGCGCGGGCAGGCGACAAGGGCGCCGGTTTTGCCGTGGTAGCCGACGAAGTTCGGGCGCTCGCGGAAAGCGCTGAGCGGAGTGCGCGTGCCGTCAAGCAGTTGGCCCAGTCCGTTGCTGACGGGGTGGCCGAGGTCGCCACGCTTATCTCCGCGGCCGCGCACTCGGCTCGGGCACAGACCGAAGTGGGCCAAGAGGTCTCGGGCGAACTAGGTGCTATTCGTGGCGACTTGCTCGCCCTGCTGGATGGCAGCAGCATCATTCTGACAGCCGCTGTGGAAGCCGATCTTGCTGCCCGTGAGGCACAAAAGGGGGCTGAAAATGTCGCCGCCGCCGCCGAAGAGCAGGCCGCTGCCGCTGGCGAAGCGCAACGGTCCGTGCAGCAACAGAGTGCGGCACTGGATCAAAGCCAGCAGGCCGCGCAGATCCTGTCGCAATTGGCTGAAGACCTGGGCGAGAGCGGCGACAGCAAAAACGGACCGGCGGCAATGGGTGCTGCCGCCGAGGAATTGTCGGCTACAGTGCAAGAGCTGTCCAGCGCGGCGGCCGAAATCCTGATCGCGGTGGATCAGATCAGCCGGGGTGCAGAGGAGCAGGCTGCTGCTACCCAGGAATCTAATGCAGCCATGGCAGAAATCGAAAC
The DNA here is from genome assembly GCF_030177755.1 of Devosia sp. RR2S18. Classification (NCBI taxonomy): domain Bacteria; kingdom Pseudomonadati; phylum Pseudomonadota; class Alphaproteobacteria; order Hyphomicrobiales; family Devosiaceae; genus Devosia; species Devosia rhizosphaerae. The sequence continues at coordinate 718,259 of NZ_CP126539.1, read as the reverse complement.
CAGCGCCGGCCTCAGCACTGAAAATGCTCGCGAGGCGGTGCGACAGATCGAAGGTATCTCGGAGCGGCTGACCCGCAGCAGAAGCCGCGTGGTCGGCATTGGTGCCGAACTCCAGGCCGGGATTGCCAACATAAGTGCCGCTGTCGAAACTCTCGGTTCGCTAGATGAAGTGTCGCGCCGGATCGAGCGAGCTGTGGATCGGATCATCCTGGTTGGCGTGCAAACCAGCATGCTGGCCGTCAGCGGTTCGGTTGAGGCAGCGCGCGCCGGTGCCCAGGGCCGCGGCTTCGCCATCGTCTCGAGCGATATCCGCAAATTAGCCGACAACGCTTCGGACACCATCGAAAGCGCCAAAGAAAATGTACGCTCGATCCAGAGCACTATTGGTGCCGCCCGCCGGGACCTCGAGGTGACGGTTCAGACCTCTGAGGCCGAACTCGCGCGTAACCGGCTTATTGTCGATCGTCTGGATCAAGTGCAACGCGATTGCGCAGCGATCAACTCGGGCAATTCTGCAATTTTATCGGGTGCGGACGAAGTGCTTAGAGCCGTGCGTGAAATCCTCGCAGGCACCGAGCAGATCGCCGCGGTGGCTCAGGAGGCGAGCGCGGCTGCTGGTCAGGCCGCCACCGCAGCGCGCGAACAGTCCAGTGCAGCAGAGGACCTGGCGGCGGCTATCGAAGAGATCGCGCTGCTGTCCGAAGAACTCCAAGCGGCGAGTTGAGGGTGAGTACAGAGGTAGCCAGCTCCACTGCCCAGCGCCACCTAACTGTGTCGGTGGCTGGTCAGAGCTATGCACTTGGCGGGGAAAGCGTCGTCGAGGTGCTGCGACGCCCCAAGGTTACGCGAGTGCCAAATGGACCCCAAGCCCTGTTGGGCGTCAGCAATGTCCGCGGCGCTGTATTGCCGGTTATTTCTCTTGCCAGGCTCATGGATCAGGATCCCGGTAGTGAAGAACGGCTCGTTGTGGTCGACAATGGTGGTCCGGTTGGTGTGCTGGTCGACGCCGTGCTGCGGCTGGATATTGGTAAGGAAACTGTGGGCACCCAGCACATCGATCTCTTGCCGCTACTCGAAGCAGGGTTCAGGCAACAGACGCCCCAAACGTCCAAAAAGTTTGCAGCCGTTGGAACGGTTCTTGACTCGGGGGTGCCGGAGATGGCCCACCGCGTCCTCTTGGCATTTCTAGTCGCTGGGCAGAGCTTTGCTCTGCCGCTCGACTCGGTCGTCGAAGTCCTGCGCGTTCCTGCAGAAGTTTCCCGCGTTTCAGGTGCTGATGATGCGGTGCTCGGCGTGGCCGAGGTGCGCGACCACACGCTACCCATCCTATCGCTTGGCGCACTATTGGCCTTTGGTATGTACCACCGCGAACTTAGCGAGAGCCGCGTCCTGTTGGTTGACCAAGCGGGCGCGCAGATCGGGCTCGTCGTTGATAGTGTTGAAGCAATTCTGCGGCTGCCCGAAGCAGCAGTCGATGAAGTTCCGCCCATTCTCCAGCGCAGTGCAGGGAAGGCTGAACTCGATGCAATAGGTCGACAGGGCGCGGGTAAGCCTTTGTTGTCGATCCTTTCTGTCCCTCGGCTCTTCGCCAACAAAGCCGTTGAAGCGACACTCTCTGGCACCGAGGAGAAAGCTGCAATCATGGCTGATAAGGGCGAGATTCTAGTACAGGAGCAGTTCGTAGTGTTCGAGCTTGGGCCTGAGCGCTACGGTCTTCCGATTGCCGCGGTTCAGGAGGTCCTCCGCCTACCAGAGACCATCACCCGCTTACCCAATGGACCGCGTTTTATCAGCGGTATAGTCAATCTTCGCGGCCGGCCGGTGCCGGTCATCGACCAGCGGCAGCGGTTTGACGCCCCGGCCTCGGCAGAGACCGTGCAGCCACGTGTAATCGTCGTTACGGTTGGAGATCTGCAGGCCGGGCTTGTCGTGGATGCGGTTTCCGAGATCGTCTCTGTGCCGAGTTCCGAAGTTGTCGCTGCACCCCCCCTGTCTGCGGAAGGTTCGACCGTGTTCAATCGAGTGGTCCACTTCGGAAAGGACGGGGAGCTTATATTGCTCATCGATCCTGCGGAACTGCTGAGCCGCGCAGAGCAGGACCTGCTTGCTGACATGGCCGTCAGGCAGACCTCCGCAGGCGCCGCGTGATCCGACTTCTCATTGCAGAAGACTCTGCGCTCATGCGCAAGCTGCTCAGCGGCATCTTCAAGGGGGCAGGTGATTTCGACATCGCGGTAGCACGCGATGGGTTGGAGACGCTCGAACAAATAATCAGCTTCCGCCCCGACGTGGTGACACTGGACATCAACATGCCAAAGCTTGACGGTCTAGCTTGCCTCGACCGCATCATGCTGGAGCATCCAGTTCCGGTCGTGATGGTCTCGGCGCTGACCGAGGATGGCGCGGAAGAAACCTTGACCGCGCTCCAGATGGGCGCCGTGGACTTCATCGCAAAGCCCGAAGGAGCCGTGTCGCTCCATATGGACAGGCTGGCTGGTGATCTGCTCGCCAAGGTCCGGGCCGCGGCGGCAGTCCAGTTACCGCGAGCGCGACGTCTGGCAGAGCGGATGCGCTTACGCAATGCTAGTGCCGTGTCAGTTCCCGCTGCCCTCAGGGCCGGCCCGCCGCACCCGGGTGCTTCCGGACTGGTTGTGATCGGCACGTCAACGGGCGGCCCGCCCGCTCTGGATATCCTACTCTCCAATCTACCCGAAACCTTGCGTTGGCCGATCGTGATTGCCCAGCATATGCCGGCCGCTTTCACTGGACCGCTGGCACGCCGGCTCGACAAGTTGTCCCCCCTTTCCATTAGCGAAGTCAGCGGACTAACGCCCTTGGTGGCAGGCGGCGTTTATATCGCCCGTGGTGGAACGGACATGATTATCGGGACGCGCGCTGGGCACCTGGTGGCGAATGCTGCTCCCATACAGGAGGATTACCTCTGGCACCCAAGTGTTGATCGCCTAGTCCGCAGTGCCTGCCAGTATGTCCCAGCAGCGCAGCTTCTTGGCGTTTTGCTAACCGGTATGGGGTCCGATGGTGCCGCCGCCATGGCGGAGCTTCGCGCAGCGGGCGGATACACCATCGGCGAAACGCGGGACACTGCTGTGGTCTGGGGCATGCCTGGGGAGTTGTCCAAGCGGGGCGGAGCTTCGGAAATGCTGCCGATTGACGAAATTCCGCGCCGCCTTGCGGAGTTGCTGGCATGAGCACGAGTAGAGCCGATCTGCTTAACAGAGCCAAGGCGTTGCCGGCGCTGTCAGTTGCTGACCTCGCGACCCTCACTGATTTTCTTCATGCCCGCACCGGTATGCGCTTCGGGGAAGCCAAGCGGTACTACATCGACCGTCGTGTGGCCGACCGGATGGCTCAAAGGCATCTCACCAGTTTTGCCGATTATCAGGCTCTACTAAGAACCGAGCCAAGCGAAGTCGAGCAATTGATCAACAGCTTCACCGTCAACGAGACTTATTTCTATAGGGAGGAGCATCAACTTAGCTGCCTAAGCCAGTCCATTCTGCCCGAGATCATCCAGTCCAAGGAGCCAGGCGAAAAGATCCGGATCTGGTCTGTGCCATGCTCAAGCGGCGAAGAGCCCTATTCGATCGCGATCTGGCTGTTGGAAAATTGGGCGCTAGTCGACGCTTTTAACGTTGAGATCGTGGGCTCCGACATTGACACAGAAATCGTCGCGGAAGCGCTAGAGGCGGACTACGGCTCGCGTGCCGTGATGCGACTTCCACCAGAACTCATTCAGCGCTATTTCCTGCCCTCCGAGGACGGCCGCGTGAGGCTGATAGCAGATTTGCGGGAATCCGTAATATTCACCCCCTGCAACATCACCGATGCTGCATCAGTGGCGCGGCAGGGCCGCTTCGACGTCATTTTCTGCCGCAACCTACTGATCTATTTTGATGCTATCGCGCGCGTTCGCTGCGTGGAAAACCTGTTCACGAGCCTCCTGCCCGGCGGGTACGTGTGCCTGGGACACTCTGAGTCCATGTCACGCATCTCCGAGCGCTTCATCACCCGGCGTTTCCCTCAGGCCATCGTCTACCAGCGGCCGGAGGTGACGTGATGGACGAGCTGCTGCATCAGTTCATCCTGGAAGCACGGGAGCTCGTTCAGGCGGCGATTGATAATCTCTTGGCGCTCGAGGTAGAGCCGGACAATTCGGGCAGGCTCGACAGCGTCTTTCGCGCCGTACATACCCTCAAGGGTTCAACTGGGCTATTCGATTTAACGCCTTTGCACACGGTGCTGCATGCTGCCGAGGACAGTCTTGGCCGCGTCCGTTCCGGCGCTGCGAATCTCGACACAAGTCAAATCGACGCCATCAGCGCGGGCCTCGAGTGGTTTGATCGGTGCGTCGATGATCTTGATGCTCATGGCGCCGTTGACCCTCAACGTCTCCAGCAAGCCAGTGCGCTGGAGCAGGCGCTAGTTGGGGGCGCAGGGCACGCGGATGAGCCGGAGGCGAGCGACGCCGCGGAGTGGGCGTTGTCGCTGGCAGCCCAGGTCGGCGGTAGCGCAACCGTGGCGCTCCGCTATCGCCCGCACCCAGAGTGCTTTTTCAGCGGAGACGACCCCCTCGAACTCATCGCATCCATCCCGCAGCTCACTCACCTTGCGGTGAAACACCGTGATCCATGGTCGACCATAGATATGTTCGATCCATTCCGCTCCAATCTACATTTCGAAGCATTGAGCGCTGCGCCCATCGGCGATGTGGAAGCGATTTTTCGGCTGGTGCCGGATCAGGTCGAGATCTTGTCCCTGCGCCGTGCGTCAGAACAGCCAGTGGAGCTCGCACCGACAGAGGCTCGGGCCGACACCGCGCGCAGTCTCAGGGTCGATCCAGCCCGCATCGATACCTTGCTCGATCTTGTCGGTGAACTCATAACCACCAAGAACAGCATGTCGGCACTGGGAGAAACAGCGATCGCACTGCCAGGTGGTGCCGAACTGGCCCGCAGCATAGCCGCAGCGCTGAAGGACCTCGATCGCGTCAGTGGAGCGCTTTACGGAGGTGTGCTGCAGACGCGTATGGTACCCTTGGCTCAGGCGTTCAATAGGCTGCCCCGCATGGTGCGCGACCTCTCTCGGCGCCTGGGGAAGCCCACTCACCTGCAGATCGACGGCGACACGATCGAAGCAGACAAGACTATCGTCGACGAGTTGTTCGAGCCGTTGCTTCATCTAGTTCGCAACGCGATGGACCACGGCATTGAACCGGCAGCGGAGCGCTTGACTGCAAACAAATCTGCGGCGGCAAGGATAGAACTACGGGTGGTCCGCGAAGGCGATACCATATCGGTCAGCTTGTCCGATGATGGGCGCGGCATCGATCCCGCCATCATCCGTTCCACCGCCATGCGGAAGGGTTTGATAAGCACGGAACGTGCTGAATCGCTTTCCGATCGCAATACCTTCGACCTTTTGTTTACACCGGGATTCTCCACCGCTGCAAAGGTCAGCGATCTCTCTGGTCGCGGCGTCGGACTGGATGCAGTAAGGACCGACATTGCGCGGCTTGGTGGCACAGTCGGCCTTGACAGCCGCTTGGGACAGGGAACGATAGCGACGCTGCGGCTGCCGATCAGCTTCGCCATGACACAACTACTTGTTGTTTCTGTCTGCGGCGAACGCTACGGCGTGCCTATGCAGGATGTCGTTGAAACTGTGCGCATCAGACCAGAGGCAATTACTTCGATCCGGGCCAATCGCGCTTTCGTGCTGCGGGACCACACTGTTCCCTTGCTGGCGCTCTCTGATCTACTTGGATTGGCCAAGGCCCCACCCGCCGAGGAGATGATCGTTCTGGTCCTGGAACTCGTCGACCAACGCGTAGGCATCATCATCGATGAAATCAACGAGCGGATTGAAACCATTTCGCGCCCCCCTGGTGGTCTCTTAAAGGGTATGCTTGGGATGGCGGGTACGACGGTGCTCGGCAGTGGCGAGGTGCTGCTGGTGCTGGATGTGGCGGAGCTGGTAGGATGAGCGTAACCTTGAGGCCAGATGCTATCATTCTTTCCGGAGACTGTGGCGCAGAAGAAGCAGAGACGCTGCTTGCCTTGATCCAGACCAACCCTGACCTACCAGTAGATATCGCAGGGGCTGGGTGGATACACACGGCACTGTGGCAGGTCATCTTGGCCCTTGCGCCTCAGATAACAGGCAGGACTTCACATGAGTTTATCCAGCGATGGTTATTGCCGCTGGTTAAAAGTGGTACACCTGACACGACGGCGGCTTAGCTTGTCGATGATCAGTCGTGCACCTACAGTTTAAATTTAGTGGTCCTCGGATCCACATTATGACGGAGTTTCTTGGATGGTCACGGTCCTGCTCGTGGATGACAGCAAGCTGGCGCGTATCGTGGCTGGCAAGACGATCGCCGCCCTCCAGCCGGAATGGCAACGGGTAGAAGCCAGCAATGCCGAGGAAGCGCTGCAAGCTGTAAAGGACCAGCCTGTGGATCTGGCAGTGCTCGATTTCAATATGCCGGGCAAGGATGGCCTGGAGCTCGCGGCCGAATTGCGGGAATCCTATCCACAGATGCCAATCGCGATCATCACGGCCAATGTGCAGAACGAGATCGTTGCTCGCGCTCGTGAGTTGAACGCGACCTTTGTCGGCAAGCCCGTGACGGAGGACGCCATAAAGGGGTTTCTCAGGGGTGCGGCTCTGCGGTTGCGTCAGGTTGGCGCATGACCTCTATAGGCGTGACGCTTGACGATCTTGAGCGCGATGCTCTGACTGAGCTCGTCAATATCGGCGTGAGCCGTGCTGCTGCTAGCCTGCGCAAAATGGTAGGCAAGCAGGTGTTACTCTCGGTCCCTTCTGTCGAGGTCGTTACCCAGAATGCCGCTGCAGCCTTGATCGGCCAGCGCGAAAGCGACGATCTGGTTGCCATCCGACAAGAGTTCGGTGGTGCGTTCTCTGGCAAGGCTCTTTTGATCTTCCCTGAGGACAACAGCCTCGAACTGGTCAGGGCCATCGTTGGAGACGAGTTGGACTCCACCGAAGTCGCCTCCCTCAAGGACGAAGCGCTTGCCGAAACGGGAAACGTGATCCTGAATGGCTGCCTTGGCACGATTGCCAACATGCTCAACCAGTCGCTGCAGATGTCCTTGCCGAGGGTTCTGTACGGTGATGGCAAGGTATTGTTCGATGTGGATACAGGCGCCGAAACTGACGGTCTCGTGCTATTTCTGTATATAAACTTCTCCGTCCGCGACCGGAACATCCGAGGCTATATTGCCATGATCATGGATCTCCCCTCGCTCGGCGTACTCAAGGAGCTGCTCGGCGATTTCATCAGCCGCGTGACCGCTGACAGCAACTGGGCAGTCGGTGGGTGAAAACTACGACAATGATGAAAGCCTTGCCTAAGTGCTGACCAACGAAGATATGGATGAATCTGGATCCTCCCAAGTTGAGCTTGCTGAACTGCAGCGGCAGATCAAGGATGCAAGGCATCGGCTTGAACTGACCCTCGAAGCTGCGGGAGCTGCCGGCGGCTGGGTATGGGACATTGCGGCGCGCCGTCTGACTGCGGATCCGCGATTCGCGGCATTAACCGGTCAAGACCCACTTGAGCTTGCCCAAGGTGTGCCGACTAGTAAGTTTTTCACCAGCATCCATCCCGAAGATGTTCGCCGCATCCGACTCGCAGTGGCGGGTATGCTGGCCGGGGCGGAGGTTTTCTCGAAGGACTTCCGGCTGCAACGGGAGGATGGCGGTATTCGCTGGGTTCACGCCCATGGCGGAACTGTCCTAAACGAGCAGGATCAGCCCATTCGGTTTCACGGCACTCTTATTGACGTCACCGATCGCAAGCGAACTGAGGATCAATTGCGGGTGGCTCAGACCGCCGGGGAAATAGGCACCTTTGAACACACCGAAGGCTACGGCACCGTAGCAGTTTCACGGCAGTTCTGCAGGCTGCTCGGCCTGCACCCGACCAATGTGCTTCCCGTCAGAACCATTAACTTGCTGGTTCATCCCGAAGATCGTCCGATTATCGATCCCAAGCTGCCGAGCAAGCCGCGATCGGAAAGAAATATCGAGTTCCGCATCACACGCGCAGATACCGGAGAGACACGCTGGCTTGCCCGCCGCGGCGAGTACCAAGAGGACATGGAGACGAGTGGGCTACGATATATCGGCGTCCTCTACGACATCACCGACTCTAAGCGCATCGAAGAGCGACTACGGCTTTCCAATGAAGCGCTTTCCGAAAACGTCCGTGAGCGCACCCGCGAGCGCAATCAGGTATGGCAGAACTCGCGTGACTTGCTTACTGTCGTCGGGGTCGATGGCGTCATTCGAGACGTCAATCCGGCCTGGCACACTGTACTGGGTTACGAAGAGGCCAGTCTGATTGGCAGGGCGTTCGTTGACTTGGCTAACGGGCAAGAGCGCGACCAGGCGCAGCGGCTTGTCGCCTTCAACAGGAGCAGCCCACCAGCCTCGGAGGAAGTGGCGCTCGTTGGCGCTGGTGGGTCACTGCACGTGTTCTCGTGGGATGCAGCAGCTGAAGGCGAGCTGATCTATCTCTACGGCCACGACATCACCGCCGAGCGGAAGCAAGCGGAGATCCTGCAAGAAACCGAAGCGTTGCTGCGGCAGTCCCAGAAAATGGAAGCTGTTGGCCAATTGACGGGCGGCATTGCGCATGACTTCAACAACATGCTGACCGGCATTATTGGGTCGCTCGACATTATGAAGCGCCGCATAGCCAACAAGCGCTATGATGAACTCGACAAATTCATGAGTGCGGCAATCACCTCGGCTCAGCGCGCAGCGTCCTTGACGCACCGCCTGCTGGCTTTCTCTCGACGTCAGTCGCTTGATCGCAAGCCCACCGATGTGGTGCCGCTGATAAACTCAATACGGGATCTGCTGACCCGTACGCTGGGTGAACGCATCACCCTGCAAACCGTTCTGCCGGAGAGTTGCTGGCGGGCAGTGACCGACGCGAACCAACTTGAAAGCGCCTTGCTCAACCTTGCAATCAATGCTCGCGACGCGATGCCGGATGGTGGGCAACTGCGCATCGAGGTGGCCAACGTGACCTTTGCGGAGGGGATCACCTCAAGCGTGGATGAAGTGCCCGTAGGAGACTATTTGCGCATTGCAGTGATAGATACTGGTGAGGGCATGCCCACCGAGGTCCTTGATAAGGCCTTTGATCCATTCTTCACCACCAAACCGATAGGACAGGGTACCGGGCTAGGTCTCTCCATGATTTACGGCTTCGTGCGGCAGTCCGGGGGGCATGTGGAAATAGCCAGTACAGTGGGCAAGGGTACCACCGTGTCGGTGTACCTACCGCGCGATCATGGCGCACCGTCTATCACCTCATCACCGACCATCGAACGAACACCCTTGGGAGAGGGCGAAACGGTGCTGGTCGTGGAAGACGACCCTGCAGTGCGGCTGCTGGTTGTCGATGTTCTACAGGAGCTGGGCTACCTAGCCCTGGAGGCTGCGGATAGCGATGGAGCTTTACCGATCCTGCAATCAAGTGCTCGTCTTGATCTTTTGATTTCCGATGTTGGCCTTCCCGGCCTGAACGGCCGCCAGCTCGCTGACCTCGCTCGGCAATCCCGCCCCGAACTGCGTGTTCTCTTCATCACGGGTTATGCCGCAATGGCTGCCTCTCGCTCCGATTTTCTTGGTGCGGGCATGGACATGATCACCAAGCCGTTCGCCATGGACGACTTGGCGACGAAGATACGTCAGATGTTGGTCGACCCATAGATCTTCCCGCGTGCCGTGCTTACACCCAGCCGCTTGTGGGAAGGTGCGCATGAAGAGCAAAGACACCTCTGCAGACGAGGCGTGTGAAACGTCTGCTACTCGCGACTGCGAAGCAGCGGCAAACAGCTCCAACATTGGCATTCCAAGAGCGTCTGCTTTTTTAACAGGCTACCTAAAAGCCGACCGTCAGTACTCCACCCCAACATGGTCATTCCTGCCACTAAGCGGGCTGGCAGGTTTCAGGAACCGGAGCCGAACGCCTGAACGGCAGAATGGGGGCGCGTTGCTGCCGTTCAACAGTTGGAGAATAGCCACTCGAGGGAGGCGTCTTCACCCGGGAGCAAGTTCATCGTTCTGTGAAGATCAGGTGGCATCAGGAACCGCATTTCCGGTCAGCCATTTAGCCCCGACCTGATCAGAGGGCGAGAAGATGGACAGCTACAACGAATTCGAACTGGACCGGGACGTTTCAACCGAAGCTCCTCCCAACATTGCGGAACTTACCGACAAGGTGATCGCCGCTCTCGAGGAGGACATGCGCCGGGAGCAAGCTGCGCTCGTGTTCTCCCGATTGCCGGAGCGGCCTCCCCTGCAAGAGAGCCCCGGTAGCCTCTTCCACTGAGCCGATGGTGCTGGTGCAGTCACCAGCACGATCTGGTGGTTCGCCTGCTACCTGGATTGGTGCAGCACAGAATTGACCCTCACCGAAGCCGGTGTCCCTCGTCGTTGAAGACAAATACCTGTGCAGGATCGAAGTCCAGCCGGAGTTCGGTTGTCGAAACGGAGGGCAGACGCTCTGCAAGCTGGGCGACAATCTCGACGCCACCAGGGGAAAGGCCATGCAAATAGCTAACATCTCCGAGCTGCTCGACGACATCGGGTTGCACGCGGAGCAGCCCCCCATCCGCAATGCGTAGGTGCTGCGGACGGATTCCGATCCTCACTTCTTCGCCCGTCTCAAGTGATCCTTTGAGCCACGGCAATGCAATCGCCGCCTCCTCCCTGCCCTCGATCAAAAAAGTCGGCTCGGTGCTACTTGTCACGCGAGCCGGCAGGAAGTTCATCTTCGGCGAGCCAATGAACCCGGCGACGAACATGTTGTTGGGGTCGTCGAACACCTGCAGGGGTGGCCCCACCTGCTCTATTCTTCCGCCGTTGAGCACCACGATTTTGTCGGCCAGGGTCATCGCCTCCACCTGATCGTGGGTCACGTAGATCATGGTCGAGCCGAGCCGCGTGTGAAGTCTGGCAAGTTCGAGGCGCATGTGCACGCGCAACTCGGCATCGAGGTTCGACAGCGGCTCATCGAACAGGAAGACCTTTGGATCGCGGACAATCGCCCGTCCGATAGCAACCCGCTGGCGCTGCCCACCCGACAGCTGGGCTGGGCGGCGATCCAGATAGTCATCGAGTTGCAGCATCCGTGCTGCCTCGGCAAGCCTGGTCTCAATTTCCTGAGGAGGAACCTTGGTAACCCGGAGGCCGAACGTCATGTTCTCAGCAACGGTCATATGGGGATAAAGAGCATAGGACTGGAACACCATGGCGATGCCCCGGTCCACGGGTTCGAAGTCCGTCACATCCTCGCCATCGATGCGGATGGTCCCATCGGTGACATCCTCCAGCCCCGCGATGATCCGCAGCAGGGTTGATTTTCCGCAACCAGATGGCCCCACCATGACCACGAACTCATGGGAGGCAATCTGCAGGTCGACGCCCTTGATGACCTGCGTTGACCCAAAGGACTTGGTGACCTGCTCCAAGACGACGTCTGCCATTTTGCCGATCTCCTATCTGGCTGCCGAGCGGCGCAGGACCTGGTACGCGGACCGCAGGGCTGCCTCAGGGTCTACTGAAAAGCGGCACTCCATTGCCGCACACCCCTTAAATCCAATCTCCTCGAGAGCCGCGAAGGCACTCGCGAAGTCGGTGTGCCCCGTGCCGGGCTCCAAGCGCGAGCTATCCGCGAGATGCACATGAGCGACGACGTCAGCCGCTTCCCTCAAGCTTGCCGCCAAACTCGCTTCTTCGATGTTCATGTGGAAGAGGTCGGCCATCAACCGGACTGAGTGGAGCCCCAGAGATCGGCAGAGCTCCGCCCCTTGCCGCAACGTGTTCACCATGTGGTCCTCGTAGCGATTGAGCGGCTCGAGGAGCACAGTTACGCCGCGACTGCGAGCGTGCTCTCCAAGCTTGCCCAACATCTGCAGCAGGATGGCGCGATCTTCTTGCGGTTCGCGTGGCGCTTTGAAGGGCGGCAGCCGATCAGAGTGCATGCCATAGGATGCGGGTGTGATAACGCCTGTGGCGCCCACCTCCCCCGCCACGTCGCACAGCTCGGTCATAGCGCTGAGCGCCTCAGCGCGGCGGTCGGCGTCGAAGTCACCGATGAACCGATCGGAAATCACGCAGATTGATGAGAACACGACCCCTTCAGCACGAGCCCGCTGCAGTTCGGGTAGCCGCTCCCGCATTCCGGTGCTGCCGCGCAGCTCGATGCCTTCATAGCCAATCTCCTGGATAAGCCTCCATTGGCTGATCAGGTCTCTGCCGGGGATGAGGTTCTCTTGAACAGCAAGCTTCATGGTGGTCATCCCTGGAAATCGAGCACAACCTGGAGGCATTCTCCTGGCCGCTCGCGGAGCATGTCAAAGGCGTCCTGCGCACCCAGTGCAGGAACCACGTGGCTGATCAGACGCCCGAAATCGACCCTGCCCTCTCCAATCAACCCCATCACGGTGCGGTCCAGGCGACTACGGTCCCAGCGGTGGTCAAGTCCTGGGTTGAGGCCGCTGATTTGCGAGCAGATGATCGCCACCCGGTTGTGGTGGAACTCTTCCCCCAGGCGCAGCCCCTGGCCTTCTCCCTGGAAGAAGCCGCAGGCAATGACGCGGCTGTTGTAGGCTGTGGACCGGATCGCTTCGTGCAGGGCCGGCCAGGCACCCGAGATCTCGATGGACACGTCGGCGCCACGTCCACCAGTAATGCCCCTGATCTGTGCCGCGACATCTCCTTGTGACGCATCGATGGTGTGGGCGGCGCCCAGCTCTCTTGCGTGTTCGAGACGCGACGCCATGCGGTCTACCGCAATCACCGTTGCCCCATTGAGACGAGCGAGTTGCGTCACCATCAGACCCGGCACGCCCTGGCCGAATACGGCGACATACTCGCCAAGATGAATGTTCGCGTCGATCACCGCGTTGAGGGCAATCGCCCCAATCTGTGAGAAGATCCCGAGCTTTGGGTCCACGTCGGGAGCAAGCACCCGCATCGCGGCCCAGTCTTCGGAGGCGACATGCTCGCTGCGGTGCCGCCACGTGCCCCAGATGACCTGTCCCTCGTGGACCTTGGTGACGCCTGTGCCCACTTCAACCACGCGCCCCACCTCCTCGTAACCCATGGCAGGCATTGGGAAGGTCCAGCTCTGCTCGCCTTCCACAAAGAGGCGCTGCTGCGGATCCCAATGGCGGTTGAGGAAAGGACTGGTCCCAAGAAAGGCTGTCATCTCTGTGCCGGCGGAAATCCCGGAGTAGAGTGTGGCGATACGCACCTCATGGGGCCCAAGGGGCTGCGGATCATGGGTCTCAAAACCCACCTTGCCGGGGGCTTCGATGGTGAGCTGAAAAGGCAGATTGGGCTTCAGCGGCACGGGACGCTCGTTCATACGGGGCCTCTATTTGACAGCGCCGGCGGTGAGACCGCGGACGAACTGCCGTTGGAAGATGAGATAGACAATGATGACCGGAATGGTGGCCAGCGAGACGCCCGCGGCAATCAACCCGATGTCCCGGGCATACGCGCCCTGGAAGAACATGAGTCCCAAAGGAATGGGGCGCAGCTCCTCGTTCTGCAGGTAGAGCAGCGGCATCAGGAACTCATTCCAGCTGCGCATGAACTGAAACACCACCAGGGTCGAGATTGCTGGGCGGGCCAGGGGCAGCATGATGGACCAGAAGATGCGCAGTTCGCTGCAGCCGTCCGTCCTGCCAGCCTCATGCAGCTCCTTGGGCAGGTCCTCAAAGAACGACTGCATCAGGAACACGCCAAATGGCAGACCGAACGCAATGGAGGGGAGAATGACGGCCAGGTACGTGCCGAGGAGCCCCATGGCGAGAAGCTGGTAGTAAAGAGGGATCATCACCGATTGGAACGGCACGGTGAGCCCGAGGAGGATCAGGAAGAAAATCGCCATGCGCCCGCGAAAGCGGAACCGCGCGATGCCGTAGCCGGCCAGTGCCGATAGAGCGACAACACCGATGACACTGGGCACGGTGATGATCACCGAGTTGAGGAAATAGGCGCCAAAGCGTCCACGGGTCCAAGCGGTGGTAATGTTCTCGAGATAGAGCGAGCTTGGCACGCCGAATGGGCTCCGCATCGCCTCCTGCATGGGCCGGAGCGCCGTGAACCACATCACGAGGATCGGATAGAAAGACAACGCCGCGAAGAAGAACAGAACGATGTGGCGCCACCACCGCGTGGCGCTCTGGCGCCTGGAGCGGGTCTTTCTTCGTGTGACTGGAAGGTTCGTGGAATGTACGTTCATCAGACCGGTGCCTCCCCGCGGCGGATGCGCATGGCGAGCCAGGCCGCGAGCAGAGCTACGACGGACATCACCATCGAAAGGGTGGCTCCATAGCCGTACTCGTTTGCTCGGAAGGCGACTTCGTAGGTGTAAGTGGCAATGACTTCGGTGGCGTTGTTGGGCCCGCCTTGCGTCATCACCCAGACCAGATCGAAAACGTTGAAGCCGCCGATGACTGTGTAGACGATCACCATTGTCAGGACCGGGCGGATTTGCGGAACAATGACGTGACGGAAGCGCTGCCGGGCATTGGCTCCATCGACCCGCGCAGCGGCCACGAGTTCCGGGTCGACCTTCTGCAGACCCGCAAAGAGCACTACGATGCAGAAGCCCAGATAGGACCAAATAGCTGGAATGAGGACGGCGTAGAGGGCTGTTCCCCGCTCGCCCAGCCAGCCGATGGCCAGCCGATCAAGCCCGAGATCGAGTCCAATGCCGACCAGGGCCGCATCCACTCCTCGAATGCCGGTATTGAGCAGCCCAAAGATAGGATTGAAGATCCACATCCAAATGATGCCGATCACCACTGGTGAAAGCACCACCGGCAGGAAGTAGATTGTACGGTAGACGAGAGACTGCCGGGGGTCCGACCAGAGCATCACCGCCAGGATCAGTCCGACGAAAATTGGCACGGCAGTACCGATCACCACCCAGATCATGTTGTTGCGCAGGGCCGCCCACATGGCTTGATCGGTGACCAGCCGAAGATAGTTTGCAAGGCCCGTGAAATCAGGCCAGCCGACACCGTTCCATTCGGTGAAGCTCAGCCAGACAGTTGCTGCAAACGGCAGACCAAAGAAGACCAGGTAGACGATAAGAGCAGGCAAGGCGAACCAGAGGCCTGCGCGCTGGCGGGCCTGGAGGCGCGATCGCTTGGGTCGTGACATGATGGGTCCTCGGCTTGGCAACACCGGGTCGGTGGCCTGCCAGGAGCTTGCCGCTCCTGGCAGGCCCTTGAGCTACTGACCCACGGAGGACTGGAGGGCCGCAGCCTGTTCTTCGGCAGTGCGATCACCGCCGAGCACAGCTTGGAAGCCGTCAAGCATCGTCGTGTTGAATGCTTCGGGCGTCAGGACGTCGATGTTGAGCCCCATGGCGTCTGGATCCAGCGACTCCATGGTCTTGGCCAGCAGTGGCGTGGCATCCACTTCCCCCGCCTCAACTGGATAAGGTGGCAGGATCGACATGTCTTCCACCCAATACGAGGCGTTCTCAGGATCGAAGATGAAGGTGAGGAAGCGCTCCGCAGCTTCCGGGTTCTCGGTCGTAGCCGAGACAAAATACCCCGACCCCAGCCCTGCAGGAGGGGTCGTGGTGCCACCCTCAGGCGCGGGCAGAAAGAAGAAGTCGACGTTAAACGGTGCTTCGCTGAAAACTGGGATGATCCAGCTCCCCGTCATGGTCATCGCCGCCATACCCGACGTAAACAACGCATTGGCATCGTCATAGCTCGCCGCGTTCACCGAAGGACTGTAGCAACCACGATCTTGCATCTCGACGAAAGCGGCATCAATCGCCTCCACCACCTCAGGCGCATCCCAGGACTGCTCGCCTCGGATCATCGCCTGCAGTTGGTCCTGCGGCACCAGATTGTTCGCGTAGAGGCTGAAGATGTGGAATGCGGGCCAACCGGCGGCGTTGCCGAAGGCAACAGGAATGATGCCAGCCTCCTTAAGCGTGTCACAGGCCGAGAGGAACTCTTCGTAGGTGGATGGCTCTGATAGGCCATGCTCCTCGAAAATGTCCGCGTTGTAGTAGACCGATAGGAACTCAACGGCATTGCCGATGCCATAGGTCTGACCACCAAATGTCGAGCGCTCACGGGTCCATTCATACAAATGGTCGAGTTCGCCGCTGTCATAGAGCTCATCCAGCGGTCGCAGGAGGCCCGCATCGGCGAGAACGCCGGAAAAACCCGGGCCAGTGTCGTAGTAGAAGACGTCGGGACCGGACCCAGAATTAAGGGCCGTTTGTATGGTGGGGCTCATGTCATCCACTGACTGCACGTCACGCTGGATGTCGATGTCCGGATTGGCTTCCTCGAACGCAGCAATCAGGGCGTCCATGCCTTCGGAAGTTTCGGTGAAGGTGTCCCATACACGCAGGGTCACGGTGTCCTGAGCCAGAACACCGGTGGCGCAGATAGACAGTACGCTCGCGGCTGCGAGCCTCGTCAACTTGGTCATAATTCCTCCCTTGGCGGTGATTAGCCGCCGTTCCGACCTGCCCCTGTTCGGGCATGTGTCATCGTTGACATGTTCTGCCCGCTTCGAACGCTTGTCAAGACGTTGAGTTAGGGGCGAGCGGGTGGAGGAGCTGTCGATTTGCGGATGACCAGCTCGGCTTCGAGAGCCAGGCCATCCGGCGCCACTTCGCCGTGACCTTCGATTTGGTCGATAACGAGCCGAGCTGCCATTTCCCCGAGCCTTCGGGCCGGCAGGCGCACGGTGGTGAGCAAGGGTGTCAGGAAGGCAGCGATGGTGTCGTCGAACCCGATCACCGAAACATCGTCAGGAACCCTCAAGCCAGCCTCGTGGATCGCCTGCAGCGCTCCAGCGGCAAGAATGTCGTTGCTCGCCATGATCGCCGTAGGCCGATCGCGACGGGCAAGCAACGCTCGGGTCGCCTGATAACCGTGGCCCTGCGCCGTGGGCACGTCCGTTATATAGGCCTCTCCAAAGCTGATGAGGTCTTCCGAGAGGCTTCCGACCTGCTGCATGACATCCCGGAAAGCTTCGAAGCGCTCCCGCTCTACATACCCGTAGAGAGCCGCAGGCCCGTCCTCGGGCAATAGGCTTGCACCCACATAGGCAATCCTGCGGTGTCCCATGTCGGTCAAGTGCCGCATGGCCGCCACGGCGCTGGGATAGTTGTGGACCACGATGCGGTGCCCGAGGGGGCTTCTTGGCCGCTCCACCTGGGCCAGCGGCACTTTCTGCTGGGCGACATATTCCACATTGGCCGCCTCTACAGGGGTGCTGAAGATCAGGGCGTCGGCCCGCCATCCCAACAGCGTATTGATGGCCTGGCGCTCGGCCTTGGCATCATGCTGCACATTGTAGGTGAGAGCGGTATAGCCGCGAGCCCGGGCGTGCTCCTCCACCCCACGGGCGACCTCAACATAGAAGGGGTTGGGCACGGTGGACTTGAGCAGATGGCCAATGACGTAGCTGCGATTCCGCTTCAGGCTCTGGGCGAGTGAATTCACCCTGTAGCCGGTCTGCTCAACCGCCTTCAACACGCGCTCGCGGGTCTCGGCGGCCACGTACCCAGAGTTTTTCAGAACACGGGCAACCGTAGCGGTTGTTACACCAGCAATGGCAGCCACATCCTTGAGGGTCGGTCGCTTTGACAATAGCTACTCCTGATCAGCCGCTCTCAATGTCCACCATTCATGTGATTGGCAAGCCTTCCGATGCTTGTCCCTGATGTGGAGGCGCTCGCAAACTCGGAACTCAGCATCGGATGAGAAAGTGAAACCTTGTCGCACTTGCTGCTCCTCGGCGGGCCGTCCGCGGGCCGCGCCACCTAGACCGGACTGCAGGAAGATGCGGCTTTCACTTGCAGCCGCGCGGTGATCGGATATCTTGCGCGCACACGTTTGCAGCCTAAGTCGGCTGCCACTGCCGAAGCACATTCGGCTTCCGGGCTCCACTACATGCGAACGTCACCCACCTGCATGTCGCACGTGGCTTAACCGCTCGCACGAGAGCATAACGGACTACTTCCATATGGCTATCAAAGGCACCGTCAAGTTCTTCAACACCACCAAGGGCTTCGGCTTCATCTCTCCGGAGAGCGGTGGCAAGGACGCGTTTGTTCACATCTCAGCAGTTCAGCGTTCGGGGCTCGACAGCCTCTATGAGAACGACAAGGTAGAGTACGAACTCGAGACGGGTCGCGACGGCAAAGAGTCGGCTACCAATCTAAAGCTACTCGACTGAGATTGATGGGGCGCCACCAGGTGCCCCTTGCACCAGTTAGCAGGGCTTCCGTACTCCGGTGAGCTGCCAGCAGCCGTTCCACCCCCTTTACCGAGTTGGGGTGTCTTGGTCGGCGCGGGCACACCGCCACAGATAGAGTTCAAAAGGTGAGACCTGGAGTTCGGATTCGACTGAGGGAAAACTCGAACCGCTGGCCGGTGTGAGGCGCGTCACCTGAGAAGATCGCGCCACTCGCGGTGGGCTGGCCTTCCGCTACTAACTCCAAATTATCGCTCCCCAGAAGGGCAACACCGCCGGTATCGGTGTGCCGGAGCGTCGTCACTTTGGCTCTGAGCTGCCCGCCACTTCGGATGAGTTTGCCATGGTACGCCATGCCGCTGTCACCGCCAGCGAAGCTGTCGCCTGTTATGGTCACAACGCCCGAAGCTTGTTTGCCTTGGTACCTGAAGCGCACGCCATAGAGGCCACTCGGCAGCATTGACCTGCCTGCTCCTGAATTCTCCTGATTCCCGGTACCCGCTCGCTGGGCAGTATCTCTGCCTACCTCCATGGCATCCTCCTTCTGGGAGAACGGTAGAAGAGGCTCTGGGTTGCGCAGCAGCATGGCTGGCCTTGTGAAGCACATGCGGGAGCAAGGTTACGAAGTCCTAAGCACTTTCCACGATTGAGGGGGCACCCATGCCGGACGGATGCAGGTTGAGAAGCACTATAATAACCTTCCCGCTCGACTATGGGCTCCGAATTGACTACCGGGAGGCGACCATGGGGCTGGACAACTCGACCTTGTTCGTGGCGAACATTGTCATCCTGCTCGTATCGGTCGCAGCCTATATGGGGGTGTGGTTACGCTCTCCAGCAGACCGCCATTGGCTGAGCTGGATCGCTGCCAACTTCGCTCTTGCGGCTGGGCTGGTCCTCTATCTCACCGCACCAGATCTACCCCCGCATTTGGCGGTTTGGCCGGATGCGCTCCTGATTGCGGGGTTCAGCCTCCGTCTTGCCGCAGCTCGACAGTTTAGCGGACGATCCGTTCAGAATATGATGGTGTGGGCGCCGGCTCCTGCCTTCATTGTCCTCGCGCTGCTCTCATCAGACCGCGCCGCCAACTATTCAGCGGCCAATGTTGTGCTGACTGCCCAAGCCTTCCTTGTGGCCTACGAGTTCTGGCGTGACCGCCATGACGGGCTCCTGTCCCGAATTGGTCTGATCGGCGCCTATCTATTTATGGCGATCTCGTTTGGCGCCCGGGCCCTCCAAGGCATCGCCGCCGCAGATCAGATCAGCAGCTACATTCCGTACGACACCCTCCTGGAGGTGCACCTCATTGTAGCCCTCTTCCACCTCGCCACCGGCACTCTTCTCGTGCTCTCGCTGGCTTCGGAGCGTGCTGCCGACGATTTGCGGCGGGCCGCGATGATGGATCCGCTGACTGGACTCAGCAACCGCCGGGCTTTCGATGCGTATCTTCGAAGCAAGCTGGAGGCCGGCTCCAGCCAGTTCGCTCTGGTGCTGTTCGACATCGACCACTTCAAGAGGGTCAACGACCGGCATGGTCATGCCGCAGGAGATGTCGTGCTGAGAAGAATTGCCGCTCTTCTCCTTCAGGGGATCAGCAATGGTGATTTTGTTGCTCGCATAGGTGGAGAGGAGTTCGCTGTGATCCTTTCCGACGTGGAGGCTGATCAAGCGTTCGAAGCGACAGAGCGTTTGAGGAAGTCCATCGCAACAGCAAGTGTTACCCAGGACGGGGTAGCCATTGAGGTGACCGCCAGTGCGGGCATCTGTCATTCCACACAAGGGCATGACTACGACGGCTTGCTTGAGGCTGCAGATCACCAGCTTTACCGGGCGAAAAGGAGGGGGCGGAACCGAACTTGTCAGCGAGGCCATGAGACGAACGTCCACCACTCAGGGAATGCTGGCTTGGTTGAGACTAACAGGGCCTCAGTGCAGCCCCGCTGAAAGGCCGCTCCGAGTGAAATGATCCATGATCCCACCCGAAGCCCCTCGCCGCCGTCTCACCGGCCGCATACTGAATTCGAGAACAAATAACTGTTCCGCTGTGGAACAATTGTGATCACAGCACGAGTCTGCGCCATGGTATCCCTGTTTATGACGCCGACTTAATCGAAGCAGGTGCGGCGCTCTTGAACACTCTGGCAGTGCCTTGACTGAACAACAGCAATCTTCGTGCAGACCCGCTCTTTCAAAGGTCACCATTGTGCCCCTGGAGCGGACTTCCCGCGCATCAGCAATAGCAGCGTTCGCATTATTGATCTCCGTGTTCCTGATCGCAGCCTGGGTTGCCGCTACTGGCTTCCGTCTGGTCGCACCGGATGCATCAGACCAGCTGGTAGCCAACTACGTGCTGCCACTGTATCGAGGCCATTAAACGAGACCGCCCTTGCATTGAGCTCGCTCCTTTAGCGGCTCAAAGTCTGCTGACACGTTTCAGCCGCAGCACCACGGAGCGCAACGGCTTCGCTGCGAGGATTCGCCCGCAGCCAGCCTCGACCGAGTCCGCCAGTTTGTGGCAGAAGGCCCGTTCGAAAGCAGCTTGGAGAGGTATAGTGGCCGCGACATGCAGCACATGCGGCGCAACGTCGGAGTGGGTTCGGCGCGAGAAGGGCTTCACCTATTGGCTCTCGGACGAGCTACGAGCCAAGTGCCCGCATCTGATGGGCGCTGGGGGTAAAGCCCAGCCTTACTGCCCTCGAATTGGTGAAGCCGTTTACAACGACTTCGACAGGTGGCGGCGCAACGCGCCGTAGCAGCCTGCCCGGTTGTCCTCTCAGCGCCATAGCTTTATCCTGCCGTCGCGGCGGAGCCAGCTTGAGCGCGGCGCGATGTGCACGTGCCGCTTGGCTCGTTGGGACAGGAGACCTCGGTTGGTGGACGCCAATCGAGGTTTTCCTTCTGATGTGAAAGAGAACTCAGCTGTTGCTGAAGGGGAAGCGCGGCCCGAAAGCCAGGCTAGCCTGTGGGTATGGCGGGCGATTGTTACTGCGATGGATAAGAGCAGCCTCATCCAGCCTGCACACCAGATTTAACTTGCCGGACTGACGCGTGCCAGATTGATTGCAGGACGCAGAAGAAGCGAGGAACGCCATAAATGGATGAACAGGAACACGCACCAGATTTTGTGGCTCTGACGACGGACGTGGTTGCGGCTTATGTGGCACACAACTCGGTCAGCCCCAGGGACCTGCCGACTTTGATTGCAGATGTGCACTCAGCGCTGCGCACCACTCATGCTGGTGAGCCGGCCACCCCACCGGTGGAGCCGCAAAGGCCCGCGGTGCCGATAAAGAAGTCGGTAACACCAGAAGCCGTTATCTGCCTGGAATGCGGGCGAAAGATGAAGTCTCTGAAGCGGCACCTTGGAACGGACCACGAGCTGTCGCCGGACCAGTATCGTGCGAAATGGAACCTGCCCAAGGACTACCCGATCGTAGCCCCAGCCTACGCAGAGCGCCGTTCGGAGCTGGCCAAGACTCACGGGCTGGGAAGGAAAGCAGCAAACGCTGCTTGAGTAGCGTGCCACACCTGCAGCATCTCGACCTTGGCTTGCCGCGAACTAACTAGAGAAGCTTTGAACTCCTGCGCAGTCTGGCAAAGCGCTTTGATGGGTAGACCTCCACTCAGATCGGCAGCATTGCTCGCCGGAGCGTTTTCGCGTGCGGCAATGTCCTCGACGGACGCTGAGGCGAGTGACTGGGATCTGCAAAGGACCGCAGTATCGAAGGCGATCTGATCGCCTCTGCCACCAGGAAAAAGAAAGCCCCAGCGCGAGGCCGGGGCAAGTGAACTTTGGAAGTCACAGGGGCTAAGACCTGTGTGTGCCCATAATCCGTTCCTCAGCGAACCCGTTCCTGCCCAGCCGATCACAAAAACACCCCAGAGCAAATGCGGCCCTCGCAGGCGCTGCCTCTGGCTCTATGCGATGACAGAGTCCGCCTGTACTCCCCTCTCCCGGTGATTGGAGGAATGACCGATGCCGGGAACACTCGACGTCTTCTACTTTCCGGGGAGCACTTACACGTACCTGAGCGCCCTTCGCGGGGCTGCCTTGGCCGAACAATCCGGTTTGATCCTTCGTTGGCGCCCTTTCAACGTTCGCGCCATCATGGTCGAGATGGACAACATCCCATTCGCCAAAAAGCCAGCCAAGGCGGCGTACATGTGGCGCGCCATCGAACGGCGAGCGAAGCGCTATGGGTTACCTTGGGCCGGGCAACCTCCCTATCCTGTGGACCCTGAGTTGAAGGCACTGAGGATGGCCACTGTCGCAACCCTAGAGGGCTATGGTCTGAATAGCCCCTAGACTTGTAGACGCCTTCTTCCCTAATTTTGAGGCAAGAAGGCCTACATGGGCAAAGGCAATTTCAGCAACGAGTTCAAGCGTGACGCGGTGCCTCAGATCTCCAAGCAATCGTCCTCCGCGATCGACTCCCTGTCGAGTCACTTATCTCGATGTCGCATCAACATAATATGCAGACAGAGGTTTCGCTCGACTGCCGCTAGCACTTGGCCTCGGTAAGTGGCGGGTGGCCGCTTACCTGCGTGTCAGTACGATGCGTCAGGCGGATGGAGACGTCTCTCTGCCCAGCCAGCAGCACCAGATCGAAGCATTTTGCCAGGCACGTGGCTGGACAGTGACACAGTCCTTCGTCGACGCAGGCGTTTCGGGCACCAACCCGTCACGCGCCGAACTCATCGAAGCGTTCTCCCGCACCGTGCGTGACAAGCTCTACAACGGCGACGCTGCGTTGCGGCGCAACTACCTGCGCAGCGTCGTTGCCAGGGTCATCGTGGGCGACAAACGTGTTGCAATCGTCGGCAGCACACACAGCCTGCACCGCTCGATCTCGGAAGGCTCTTTTTCAGCCAACGGTGTTCATCGACATTTATAGATAAATTCGAGAACGCTCTCGCCGCAAAAGGGAGAAGAAACAGGGACTCCAGCCAATTCCGGACATGCAGTAAGCTGATGAAGACCGCGCCCTCCAGCCGTCCTCGTCGGCCAGCAGGACATACGGCATGTGGACCTTGTCCCGCTCGACACCGATCACGTCCAGCGTGCCGACCGTCCACCACTTGGTCGTCACCCACGCCTCGGACGTATCGCCTACCGACTACCTTCCTATTTGCTAACCATACGTCGATCCCGGCGGCATCCACCGAGGCGAAGGCCTGTTAGGCCCCCGCCGTAGTCGTCCGACAGAACGATCCGACTTCCCGGCACCTGAGAGCCCGGCAAGCGCCACCGGGCACGCCTTCCTCAGGTGCCGGGAACAGGTTCTCGCTGTCGAAATGGAGAATATCTCAGGCGAAGAACTCCAAATCCTGCGATCTGGACCGGATCCGGTGGGCAAGATTGCTACGTGCGCTCTTCCCTTCCCGTGTGCGAATGGACATCACTTACTATGCGTCCGATCGAGCTTCGAGCAACTTGGTCGAAAAGCCTGCCACCTTCGCTTGGGATGGGCAACGAAGCGGTCAGTGTCCCTCAGAAGCCTTGACTGACACGATCCCACGAACTGGCCAGATGCTTCCGCATCGCTGCCTCCGCCCGGTCAGCGTCGCCGGCAAGAATCGCATCGACGATATGTTCGTGCTCGAGGATCGCGCTTTCGGTTACCCAGGAGTGGAAGTACAGCCGGAAGATATGCACATGAGTATGCTGGCGCGAAAGGGCATCCGCGATCAGCTCATTGCCACCCATTTCGGCAATCATTACGTGCAGCTCTTTGTCGTGCTGCGCGAAGCGGCCATACTTGACCCGCAGATTGCGCTCGACCTCTTCACGCATGGCCGCCACATATTGACGTAGCCGATCGGCACTATCCGGCGTCACGCTCTGTGCGGCCCGACGGGCCGCTGCGGGCTCCAGCAATTGCCGGAGCTCGAAGAGCTTTTCGAACTGCTCGCGCGTCAGCTGCGGTGCGGCGCGATAGCCTACGAGATGGGTCTTGATCACCATCCCATCGGACTCGAGCCGCCCGAGCGCTTCCCGGATCGGAGTCTGCGAAATGCCAAATTGCCGGGACAGTTCGTCGACAGTGATACGCCCGCCGGGCGGAAGCTTCAGCGAAATCAACTGATCGAGAATGAGATCATAGGCCTCATCGGCCAGGCGGACGGGGCGGGCCAGGGCCGGCTCCGTCTTCGTCTCAGAAATCACATCCCGACTACGTCCGACCATCTTAACTCCTGGCAGCGCCGCTTCTACACTTGCCCAGACCGACGCGCTAGCCGCTTCTACCAGGCAAGTGCTGTATACTTGGCTTCCATGTACTCGAGGATGCCGTGCTGGCCGCCCTCTCGCCCGAGGCCACTGGCCTTGACACCACCGAACGGCGCCGCCGGATCCGACACAAGACCACGATTGAGCCCGACCATGCCACTTTCAAGCCGGTCACTCACACGTAGGCCCCTAGCCAGGTCACTGGTGAAGACGTAGGAGACAAGGCCATACTCGGTGGCGTTCGCCGCCTCAATCACCTCATCCTCGTCCGAGAAGCGCACGAGCGGCGCCACCGGTCCGAAAATTTCTTCCTCGAGCATCTTGGCACCCTTCTGCACATCGCGAAGCACGGTTGGGGCGTAGAAGAAGCCCGGCCTGTTGAGACGATGGCCACCGGTAACGATCTTGGCCCCGTGCGACACCGCGCCGTCGACCAGTTCCTGCACCTTGTCCACTGCCGCCATGTTGATCAGCGGGCCGCATTGGGAATCCGGGTCTGCGCCATTTCCAACCACGAGCTGCGACATGCGTTCGGCGAGTTGTTCGGCGAAGCGATCATAGATCGCGCTATGCACGTAGATCCGGTTGGCTGCTGTGCAGGCTTCCCCACCATTGCGCATCTTGGCGATCATTGCTCCGGCGAGCGCTGCATCAATATCGGCGTCCTCGAAGACGATAAAGGGCGCATTTCCGCCCAGTTCCATCGAGCAGTTGAGGACCTGATGCGATGCCTCGCGCAGGAGGATGCGGCCCACCTCGGTCGAACCGGTGAAGGAGAGCTTCCGCACGCGCGGATCGCGAAGCATGGCGCCGACAACCTTGCCCGCGGACCTCGTCGTGACAACATTGACCACGCCGGGGGGAACACCGGCCTCCTCAAGGAGCTGAGCCACGGCGAGAGCCGTCAACGGCGTTTCTGTCGCCGGCTTGAGGATACACGTGCAGCCCGCTGCAAGGGCCGGCCCGATCTTGCGCGTCGCCATAGCGGCTGGGAAATTCCAGGGAGTAACCAGAACCGAAACACCGATGGGCTGGTACTGCACCATGATGCGATAATTGCCGGAGGGCGAAGGGGTTATATCCCCGGAAACTCGCACGGCCTCTTCGGCATACCAGCGGAAGAATTCGGCGGCGTAGGCGACCTCTCCCCGGGCATCGGGCAGGGCCTTGCCATTTTCAAGGGCGATGAGCACGGCGAAGTGTTCCGATCTCGCCATCATCAGTTCATAGGCGCGGCGCAGGATTTCACCGCGCTGCCGCGGCGGCGTGGCAGCCCAGGCGGCAGCCACCGCTGACGCCGCATCAACCGCAGCAATGCCGTCCTCGATCGAGGCATTGGCGACCGAGGCGAGCACCGTTTCGCTGGCGGGATCGATCACCTCGATCGCCTCCCCACCATTGCCCTTGCGCCAGGTCCCTCCGATCAGGAGGTCGGTGGGCAGTGCGCTGAAGTCGACTGAATGAGCTTGGGACATGATTGAATCCGTCTAATCGTTATGGTTCAGGCTGCGAGCGTGGCGCGGTCGCCATGCAAGGCGGCGCGCAGGATGCGTTGCATGTCCTCGAGCCGCAGGAATACAGGGTTGTTTTTGACCAGCCGGGCCGCCGTCATGGCCTGCTCGGCAGCCCAGTCAATACGGTCTGCCTCAAAGCCGATCTCGGCAAGGGTCGCCGGCATTCCGGCTTGGGTCAGAAGCTCGGCGACCTTGTCGATTGCCGCGCGCGCCATGGCCGCCTCATCCCCTTCAGCGAGCCCAAGGGCCCTGCCGATCCTCGCATACTCGGCCTCGCGGGCCACCAGGTTGAACTGCATGACATAGGGCATCAGTGCCGCAACGCCGATGCCATGGGCGCTATGGGTGACAGCCCCAACTGGATATTGCAGGGCATGGGCCGCAGCATTGCCGGCATTGGCGAAGGCCTGGCCGGCAAGCATCGCCCCATACATAAGGTTGGAGCGGTGCTCGACATCGCGGCCGTCGGCAATGGCGGGGAGCAGGGAGCGGCCAATGCGCTCGATAGCCTCTATAGCCAAGCCGTCGCTGATCGCATTCTTGCCAACAAAAACCTGCCGGAGCGCCAGCTTGTCGCCGGCCTGCTTGCGAATGGCCGTGAAGGACTCGATGCCGTGAGTGAGCGCATCGGCGCCTGCGACGGCCGTCAGTCCGGGTGGGCAGCTCAGTGTCAACTCCGGATCACAGATGGCTATCTGGGGAATGAGATGCGGATCGGAAATACCGACCTTGAGCGTACGTGACGGATCGGAGAGAACCGCAACGGGGGTGACTTCGGAGCCGGTGCCGGCGGTGGTTGGGATGGCGATGATCGGCAGGACAGGCCCCGGCAGCTTGAACTCGCCATAATAGTCCTGCGGACTGCCCCCATGAGCGAGGAGCAACGCCGTTGCCTTGGCCATGTCGAGACAGCTTCCCCCACCGATAGCGATGACGCAATCTGGGCTCTTGCCGCGCGCAAAGGCGATGGCATCTTCGATAGCAGCGACAGGCAGGTCAGGGATGGTCCGGTCGAACAGCAGCGGCTCGACGCCATGCTCGACCAGGTCAGCCATCATGGCCTGAAACATCGAGTCGGCCGACAGGCGCTCGTCGGTGCAAATCAGTGCACGTCGCCCGAACCGCGCTGCCAGTTCTCCGAGAAGTTTGCGCTGCCCGGCTCCGAAGTAGACGGCGCGGGGACTGCGAAGAGTACCAAACATTCAAGGCTCCGGGGTATCGAGAGGGGCTGCCATTCCGGCAAGCGAGAGTAGTTGCGACCAAATGACTTCTGGCACGGCAAAGCCGTCGGTCATCGCCATCGCACGGCGGGCACGCGAGCCGTCACCCGGCACCGAAACGCTTTTTTCTGGCTCGAGAGGCGGGCAGGCGCGGATGGCTTTGAGATAGTCGTTCAACAGCTCGGCCACGCCTGTCCTTGGCTCAATGACGATAATGAGGTCGCCCTTGTTGGCCGGATGGATGGAGTCCAGCGTTCCAACCACATCAGTGCCCACGGCGGAGCGGGTCAGGCTGGCGACGAGAAGCTCAAAGGCCAGCGCCAGCCCATAACCCTTGGCTTCGCCAAACGGCGCGATGGCTCCGGATTTGGCGGCGACTGGATCGGTTGTCGGATTGCCGTCGCCATCGAGCGCCCAGCCCGGCTGCAGCGCCACGCCGCGATTGGCATGATCATGCACCTTGCCCATTGAGATAAGGCCCGTTGCCATGTCGAGCACGAACGGCTCTGGGTCGGCGGGCACACCAACAGCGATCGGATTGGTGCCGAGCATAGCCTTGCGGCCACCCCAGGGGTGCACCAACGCCTCGCTGGTCGACAGCACGATGGCGAGCTGGCCGGAACGGGCAATGTCTTCGGCATAGCAGCCGATCGCGCCCAGATGTCCGCTATTGGATATGGCAGCCAGGGCAATGCCTGTTTGGCGCGCACGCTCGGTAATGGCCTCGATGGCCGCCATGGCTACGACAGGTCCAAGGCCGCTCTCGCCATCGCTTTCCAGCAGGGACTGCGAGCGCCAGACATGGGTGCCGGTGGTCACCGGATTGGCAACGCCGTTGCGAATACGCTCCACGATGCGCGGCAAGCGCAGGAGGCCGTGTGAGGCCAGTCCGCGCATTTCCGACTGGATCAGGATTCCAGCCTGGATCTGCGCACTTTTCGTCGGAACGCCCGCCGCCTCAAGCACGGCCAACGCCACTGCTTCGGCACGCGATTGGGTAATCTTCACCGGTTCGTCTCCACCGCGTTTAGGTTTAGCCCCATTGCAGCACCCGAGCGAAGGCGCGGTCGAGCAGGTAAGTGCTCCCAGCCGCATAGAGCACAATGATCACGGCCGTCAGGAACATGCGGTCGAGATAGCCGAAAGCTTCCGACGCCACCACGATGCGCCCCAGACCAGACTGAGCGCCCAGATATTCCGCGCCAAGCGCTGCGGCCCAGGCAACGCCCATGGCGATTACTGCCGCCGAGCGGACCTCGGGCAGGATAGCCGGGATGGTCACGGTACGGAACAAGCGCCAGGGCGAGGCTCCCAGGCACCGTGCATTCGCCAGGTATATCGGCGCGATGCGCGGCACGGCATTGAGTACCGAGGTAAATAGGATGACGCCCACGCCATAGGCTATGAAAGTTACCATGCCGAAGTCAGCGATGCCGAACCAGAGCTGGAACAGGGGGATCATGGCCAGCAGCGGCAGGGTGCGCACGAAGCGCATCGTTGGTCCGACCAGGCGATTGGTCCATTGCGAGAGCGACAGCAATAGGCCCAGGATAAAGCCAAGCCCGCCGCCGATAAAGCAACCCAGAAGCAGGCGGCGGAATGTGTCGAGCGAGTTGAAGAGCACGGACAGCAGCGCAACGCCGTAACTGGGCTCGGTCCCCGCGCTTGCCGCTGGAATGCCGAAACCACCCATCCAGAAATTGGACATGGAGACGAAAGTGCTGGTCAGCACAACCTGCCAGCCGGGAACCATGGGCACCCCGGGCGTGATCTCGACCGTCACCAGCATGGAAGCAAGCTGCCAGACCAGCGCCAGCCCGATCAGCGCAAGCAGACCAACCCAGCCATTGTTGCCTTGGACGCGGTTCATTCCGGCAACCCGCGAGATCGACGCACACTGGCCGGTCCAAGCCCGATATGGCCAAGCAGACTATGCTTGTGATCGACCATTTCTGCTTCCAGCAGGCTATCGGTGCTTCGCGGCCTCGCGCTGTTGACAGCAAGATCGGCAGCGACATCGCCGCTCTTGAACACCAGGACCCGATCGGCCAGCAGCAGTGCCTCATCGATGTCATGCGTGACGAAAACGACCGTGCGATGCTCGCCATCTTCCGCCCAGAGCGATAGCAGAACGTCGTGCAACTGGTGTTTGGTTACATAGTCGAGCGCGCCGAATGGCTCGTCCAGCAACAGCACACGCGAGCCGTTGGCGAAGACGGTGGCAATGGCAACGCGCTTGAGCATGCCGCCCGACAATTCACGCGGCCATGCATTCTCCACTTCTGAGAGGCCGACACTGGCGAGGTAACGCCGCGCCCGCTCACGACGCTCCGCCGCGGGAACGCCCCGGCTCTTGAGCCCATATTCCACATTGTCTATGACGCTCATCCAGGGAAAGACGCTGTCCTTCTGGAAAACCACTCCACGATCCGGCCCGGGACCCGATACAGGGGCGCCATCCACGAGAATTTCGCCGCCGCTGGGGCTCAGCAGGCCCGCGAGCATCTGCAGCATTGTGGTTTTGCCGCATCCAGATGGTCCGACGAGGCAGACGAACTGTCCGCGCGGGATGTCCATGGAAATGTCGCGGGCGGCGATGACGTCACCGCCATCTCGGCGCCTGAAGAGACGCGAGACGTTGCGGATGGAAATAGCGGGGTGGGTGTCAATCATCTTTCGATCCTGCTTGATTTGCCCAAGAGGTGAGCCGCCCAATACCAAGCGCCAGGCACCAGTCAATCAGGGTGGCGGTGATGCCGAGCAGCAGCAGCACGCAGAAGATGCCCTTCACGTCCACCGAATTTGCCAGCGACTGAATCACCTTGCCGGCACCGCGCTGCGAGCCGATCAGCTCGGAAATGGCTGCCAGGCCCCAGGCTCCGGCGAGAGCAATGCGCAGCCCGCCAAGGATTTCGGGCAAAGTGCCTGGAACCAAAATATCGGTGAACAGCCGCCGCTCGTTGGCGCCAAGGGTGCGTGCATACTGCTCGTAGATCGGCTGAAGATTATAGAGTGCGCGCTGCGCATAAACATAGACGATGGTCATGACATACAAGGCCACGATGACGACCGCGCTGAACCGGTTGACGCCGAACCACAGCAGCAGGAAGGGCGCCGCGATGAAGATCGGAATGGTGCTGAGCGTGCTGAAAATCGGGTCGAATGCGGAGCGCAGCAGGCGACGGCGGGCTGTCATCAGGCCGAAGATTATGCCGATTACCCCACCCGCAGCTGTCGCCATCAGGACGTTGCTGGTCGTGTAGAGAATAGCGTCGAGGTAGCCCGCATCGGCAATGCCATAATAGCGGAACGTCGGGGCGACGAAGAAATTGCTGACAATTTCATTGGCGACGGCCAAGGGAGAGGGCACCACTCGCCCCTGAAGCGTGGCAATGACGTGCCAGATTGCAATCGTCAACACCAAGCCAAGCACACCCACAGGGTCGAGCCTGGCAAGGCTTCGAGAGAGCAGGGAGGGCGATCGCGTCGGACTTGCCACGGCGGTGTGATTATCGCGTGTCGACATGGTCGCCCTCCCCAAGACTATTCGTTTGCCGCTAGGGCGAAGCGATAGGCGTCAAGGAAATTGAACCAGGCGAAGTGCTGCTCTGCAGACGCCAGAAGTTCAGCCTTTTCACCCGCGAGACCGGCTGCATTGCCGGCAGCGATCAGCTCTTCGGCCTTATTGCGGTAATCACGCGCCAGTTCCCAGATCGGCTGGTTCCAGGCGAATGTCTCGACCGAAATCTTGCCCTCGGGAATGACCCCGCCCTCGACGAGATCGTCGATGATAGCATTGTAGACGGCGTCGATATTGGTCGGCGATGTCGGGTCAGCATACCAGGGTTCGCTGCCGTCAAAGCCGATGTAGGGGTGCAGGTTTGCAACCATGTCGGCGATCTCGGCACCATCCAGGCTCGTGCCGGCGACGCTGTTCAGATAGGGAGCCTGCAGGTCATAGAGGGAGGGATCCTTTTCGAGCGCATCAATCGTGCGCCACACCACCGACAGGAACCGCAGCACAGTGTTCGGGTTCTCGTTGACGAAGCGCCCATTGGCGGCAATGCCGGTGCTGTTTACGAGGGCCACGATAGGCGAGGTCTCGCCGCGCGGGCCGTGCGTCAGAAGATCATCGAGGGTGATCAGCGGTGTCCAGCCGGCCTTGAGCAGGCTGTAGACGATCGGGGCGCCGTTGGGATGGACGAAATCGGCACGTCCCGACATGGCTAGGACCAGCGAGCGGGAATCCTCCATCGCCTGCAATTCCCAGGTGACGCCAGCGAGGTCGCCTGCCGTCAATTCGAACGGCCGTGCGGTTGCGTCTGGCGGACCCACGAGGGTCTTGCCGTCGAGAGGAGCCAACGCGGCCTTAATTGCCGCGTCAAAATCCAGCCCCTCCTCGATATAGTCAGCGAAGGACTTGAGGCCGAGTTCAGGATTGGCAAGGATGGAAGCCGAGACGATGTTATCGATGAAGGCGATGCACTTGAGTTCGTCAGTGTCGGCATAGGTGGGCATCATGCCCACGCACCAGTTGCTGCTAATATCGACCTGACCGTTGAGCAGCAGCGGAATGGTATTGGCCTCGGACAATGCCACGCCATTGGGCTCTGGCAAGATGTTGATACCCACATCGTTGAACCAGCCCTGCTGGATACCCACGATATAGAAGGTGTTGTCCGCGTATGGCTTCATGCCGAAATTGACGTCAGCCGAGGGAATATCCGTCCCAGGCTCGGCCTCAGCGGGAATGAATGCATCCTGCGCAAGGCTCAATGGCGAGAACATCAGGCCGCCCAGAAGCCCGGCCAGGGCAAGAGTCCGAATGGGAGTAGGTTTTAGCACGTGGTATCCTCCTTTGGGTCGGAAGCATGGCGCATTGGCGCCCGCCGCCGGGGTAAAACTATTCGGCGATGATCTTGTAGTTGTGCGGCTGGCGGTGCTGTTCGAAGTTGAAGATGTGTTCGCGAATATCGCGGTTGCGCGAGAAATCGCAGGTGGCCGTGATGACTTCATCTTCGATGGTATTGGACAGGGCGACGATTTCACCGGTGGGCGCAACGATGCAGCTATGGCCTACCAGCAGCCAGCCTTCCTCGACGCCCGCCTTGGCGGCTGCGGCGACCCACATGCCGTTCTGGTAAGCGCCAGCCTGGACGCTGAGCAGGTGATGGAAAGAAGTCAGGTGCGAATGCTGCGGCGTGCGCGGCTCCAGCATGGGCGTATTGTAGCCCAGGCAGACGAGCTCGGCTCCGTTGAGGCCCAGCACGCGCCAGGTCTCTGGCCAGCGCCGGTCATTGCAGATGCACATGCCGACCTGGTGGCCTTCCATTTCGTACACGGGGAAGCCGAGGTCGCCATTCTCGAAATAGCGCTTCTCAAGATTCTGGAATGGCCTGTCAGGCTGGTGGTCGGCATGGCCCGGCAGATGGATCTTGCGATACTTGCCTACCACTCGGCCCGAGCGATCAACCAGAATAGACGTGTTGAAGCGACGCTTCTGTCCACCCTCGTGGGCCAGTTCGGCGTAGCCGATGTAGAAGCCAACTTCGAGTTCGGCGCTGAGATCGAATAGCGGCTGCACCGACGGGTTGGGCATGGCGGTTTCGTAATAGCTTTCGAGCTCAGCCTCGTCGGTGATGTACCAGCGCGGGAAAAACGACGTCAGTGCCGCTTCGGGAAAAACGACGAACTCGGAACCACGTGACTTAGCCTCGCGCATCATTTCCATCAGCCGCGCCAGGATTGCCTGGCGGCTGTCGGCGCGCTGGATCGGCCCAAGCTGTCCAACGGCCAGGTTCATTTTTCTTGCGCTCATTCTCTCAAAATCCTCCTGCAACGCACCGTGCAAGCGAGCTTGCCCTCTGCGATATCGTGGACGCTAACATCGCCAAATTTCTGATTCAATAGTCGATCCGATATTCGATCGGATTTTACGAATGAGCTGTGTACAGGGGGCGCGTCTGACGGGTTAAGGAAAAATGAAGACAAAAAAGGGCGAGTGGCAGATCTTGCCACTCGCCCAGCATCGCTCTTCCTAAGCCTGGATCAGGCGTCGGCGCGCACCGCAGCTACACAGTCCACTTCCACCATGAAGCCGAGCAGGCTGCAGCCTACCGTTGTCCGAGCGGGGAGGACCTCGCCGAAATATTCCTCGTATATGCGGTTGTAGGCGCCGAATGTCTCGAGGTCGGAAAGGTAGACATTGAGCTTGATGACGTCGGAAAGCTGGCTTTTCGATCCCTCCAGGATTTGTTTCACATTGGCAAAGACCTGGTGCACCTGCGCTTCGAACGTCTCCGGTATTGCACCGGTGTCGGGATTGCCTGGACCTTGCCCGGAAACATAGACCATGCCATTCGCCACCACGGCATGGGCATAGGCGCCAGCGCGCTTAGTGGCGCCTTCAAGAAGTAGTCGCTGTATCAATTTTTCTCTCCAAGCTTGGCGCGTTCAGAAGAACGTCTTGACTGCGCCGATTACGTTAAGCGAACGGTCCACTGCCAGAAGGACATCCCACTTGTCGAAGGTCGTGCAGGGATGCGAAATCCCGAGCTGAACCACCATTCCAGGGCGAAGCGGGCTTTCGGGCGGGCATCGAACAAAGGCGTGCTGGTCGTTGAGCGCGATCGGTTCGTGCCCGGCGCCAACCGGACTGAGCACGCCATCGGCCACGTATCCAAGGATTTCGGGCAGGTGGGAATCGTAAGACACATCGCGCCGGCCGACGTTGAGGAACAGCAGGTCGTCCTCGGGACGGGACTGCACGACGGCCCATACCGTGAGTGCCTGGCGCGGACGAATGCCCAGCGCATCAAGCTCGGGGGAACGCTCCATGGCACGGTCTATCTGATGCTTGTACATTCCCGCATCATGCGTGATGTAGCACCCGCTTCTGAGGACCACCCTCGTCGGACCGCTCAATTTTGCGCTGCTGAGAGCGCGGGCCACCAGGTCAAAGAAGCTCGAGCCGCCAGCGGTCAACAGGATTTCCCGGCCACCGAACAGTCCGCGCTCTTCGACCTGCCGGGCAGTTTCTGTCATTAGCCCGAGGAAATCGAGAATGCGCTCTTCGATCTGGGCTTGGCCCTCGCCACGAATGCTGCCCTCAAATCCTTCGATGCCGACCAGCATGGCTGCACGAGACATGGCGGCGACACGCTCGGCCAGCGCCAACGCTTCGCCACTTGTGCGGCAACCCGCGCGGCCAAATGAACTGCCCATTTCGACCAGCACCTGAAAAGGACGGTGTCCGGCCTGCTGAGCGGCCGCGCGCTCCAGCGCATCGACACCTTCGGGGGAGTCGATGAGGAAGTAGAAGTCGAAATCCGGATCTTTGGCCTGAGCCTTAGCGATATAGTTCAGGAAGACAGGATCGAGTATCTGATTGGCGAGGAAAATTCGCTTCTGCCCGTAGTGGCGAGCGACATGAACTTGATGCGGGGTGGACAACGTTATGCCCCAGCACCCGTCCTCAATCTGCTTGTGGAACAGCTGCGGTGACATCGTCGTCTTGCCATGCGGGCAGAGCGAAACCTTGTAGTGACCCGTCACAGCCCGGATGAAACGGCTGTTGTGCTCGATGGCGTCGAGATCAAGAGTCGCCAGCGGCAGCGGCAGGTCGCCCCCGAGAATGTTCCAGCCCTTGCCGCCGAGAGCGGAAAGAGACGTCTCTGTCAGGTCGCCCGGCAAGCCCTTGCTGCGATAGTCGACCGTGACGTCCGTGAGTTTGGGCAGAGGCAGACCCGGCTCTATCGGGTGTGTCATGAAAGTCTCCTTCGTTGCACGGCCTACTTGGGCTCGTACTGCGCCATGCTGCCGATGTAGGTCTTGTTGAGCGGACGAGCATAGCCGCCTGCCCGGCTGGTGCTGAGACCCAACCCGATCAGCCCTTCGAGCACCTTGACGCCGCTGGTGACCCCGTCCACCACCGGAACGCCGCATTCCCGCGAGATCGTCGCCGCAAGGTCGGCCATACCGGCGCAACCCAACACGATGCAGTCCGATCCGTCTTCGGCAATGGCGCGACGGCATTCCTCGATGATGATCGACTGTGCATCCGAGCCTTCGACCTCAAGGTCCAGCACGGCAAGTTCGGTGGTCCGGACCTTGCGGCACTTGTGGTCCATGCCATAGGCGCGCACGAGGTGCTCGAGGATGATGCGGCTGCGATGCAGTGTCGCCACCACCGAGAAACCGCCACTGATGTAGCTGGCGGTGTGCATGGCCGCCTCGGCAATGCCTACCACCGGCCCACGGGCCATTTCGCGGGCGGCGCCGAGGCCCGGATCGTCGAAGCAGGCGATGAGATAGCCATCGACCCCCTCCTGCTCGCCTTTCAGCACCTCGTCGATGACGCCGATGGCGCTGATTGCCTCGTCATAATGGCCTTCGATCGAGACCGGGCCCATACGCGGGCTCGCGGCCAGGATCTGCGTCCCGGCAGCCGCCGCCTCGCGCGCGGCCCCGCCGATCTTGTCGGTCATCGACTGGGTCGTATTGGGGTTGATAACCTTGATCTTCATGTCTGTCTCCAGGGATTTCAGTTGGCGACCAGGGTTCCGGAGACCGGGTCGAATGGCGTTACATGGCGTCCAAGAGGCTTGATGGCGTCGTAGGGACCACGCGCGAGGAACTTGCCGTTGCCCGGCTTGCCAAGCACCTTGCCGTTCTCGACCACCACATCGCCCCGCGACAGCGTGATCTCGGGCCAGCCGGTCACCTCGACACCCTCATAGACGGTGTAGTCGACCTGATGATGCAGCAGCTCGTTGCGGATTGTGACCTTCTTGTTGGGATCCCAGATGGCGATATCGGCGTCGGCGCCGATTGCGATCGTGCCCTTCTGCGGATGGATGCCGAACAGCTTGGCCGGATTGGTCGCCGTGATAGCAACGAAGGTCTGCAGATCGATGCGGCCCTTGCCGACCCCTTCGGAAAAGAGGATCGGCAAACGCGTGGCAAGTCCGGGAACACCGTTGGGAATGGCGCTGAACGGCGCATCGGTGCCACGCACCTTCTTGCCGTGAACGTCGTCGAAACGATTGGGAGCATGGTCGGACGAGACGACACCCAGAACGCCGGTGCGGATATAGTCCCAGAGTGCTTCCTGGTCCGCGCGGGTGCGCGGCGCGGGGCTGCACAGGAACTTCGCGCCCTCGAAATCGGCACGATTGAGATCGTCCGCGGTCAGCATCAGATACTGCGGGCAGGTTTCGCCGTAAATCTTGAGGCCTCGGTTCTGGGCGCGGCGGATTTCCTCAGCTGCCTCGGCACCCGAGACATGGAATATCTGGATCGGCACGTCGAGCAGTTCCGCCAGGGCAATGATGCGGTGGCAAGCTTCGCGCTCCACCACCATCGGCTTGGCCCAGGCGTGGTGCTTGGGCAGGGTGAGCCCGGCCTTTTCCAGCGCCTTGGTCATGAACTTGATGGCCGAGTGGTTCTCTGCATGAACCGTGACCAGCGCACCCTTCTGCCGGGCAAGTGCCAGGACGTTCAAGGTCTGCTCGTCGTCCAGAACCACGTTGTCGTAGGTCAGGAAGATCTTGATCGACCGGTGACCCTGATCGATCAGCCCCGGCAGGGCTGCCATCACGTCGGCCGAAGGATCGGAAATGACGATGTGGAATGAATAGTCAATCAGCGCCTGACGCGCCTTCTCATGGTAGTCGGCGAGTTGCTGGCTGATGCCCTCGCCCTTCACCTGCTGCGAGAACGAAATGACAGTGGTAGTGCCGCCCGCTGCAGCCGAAGCCGTGCCCGAGGCGAAGCTGTCGGCATTATGGACCGCGCCGACAGCCGGCTCTTCGATATGGCAGTGGCTGTCCACGCCACCAGGCAGGACCAGGCGGCCTGTCGCATTGATTTCCCGTCGGCCCGCGGCCAGACCCGTCCCGAGAGCCACCACCTTGCCCCCGGCAATCCCCACATCGGCGACAAAAACGTCGCTGGCGGTTGCCACGGTGCCGCCGCGGATCACGACGTCGAAGTCACTCATTTGCTTCTCCAGCATATTCACAGGTTGTCATGATCTTGGGGTCAAGCGACCCCGAGATAGAGCTTTCGGATTTCCTCGTTACCCAGGAGGTCCGCCGAGTCGCCCTGAAGTGCAACCCTACCCGTGGCCAGGGCATAGGCACGATGCGAGACCTTGAGCGCCATGCGCGAATTCTGCTCCACGAGGAGGATGCTGACCTTATCCTCCTGGTTTACCGACTTGATGACGCGGGCAATCTCGCGGATCACCTGTGGTGCAAGTCCCAGGGAGGGCTCGTCGAGCAGCAGCAGGCGGGGGCGGGCCATGAGGGCACGGCCAATGGCCACCATCTGCTGTTCGCCGCCTGACAGAGTCCCGGCCTGCTGCCGGTAGCGCTCTTTCAGACGAGGGAAGCGTAAGAAGAGACGTTCCAGATCAGCGGCAATCCCTGCCTTATCCCGGCGCAGGAATGCACCCATCAGGAGGTTGTCGCGAATGCTCATGAACGGGTACACATGCCGCCCCTCGGGCACCATGGAAATACCCCGCTCTACGATCTGGTGGGGGCGGAGCGAGTCGATCCGCTCCCCTTTCCAGCTGATCTGCCCCGCCTGAGGGCGGACAAGGCCGGTAATGGCACGCAGGGTTGTCGATTTTCCCGCGCCATTGGCCCCGATCAGGGCGACGACTTCGCCTTCGTTGAGATGGATCGATACATCGTTGAGTGCCCGTACCTTGTCGTAGCGGGCATCGATCGAGCTGAGGGTAAGCAAAGTGGTCATATGCCCAACTCCTCGTCCTCCTGTCCCAGATAGGCATCAATGACCACTGGGTTGTTCTGGATATCTTGCGGCGTGCCTTCGGCGATCTTTCGCCCGAAGCTGATCACCGCGATGCGGTCGCTGATGCGCATCACCGCGCGCATGTCGTGCTCGACCAGCATGACCGTGATCCCCTGGTCGCGGATACGGCGCACCATGTCCACGGCAGCGTCGGTCTCCTCCGGATTCATGCCGGCGAAGGGCTCATCGAGCAGCAGGATGCGAGGCCGCGCCGCCATGGCCATGGCGATGCCAAGGGCCCGCAGATAGCCGTGCGGCAGGTTCTTGGCCTGCTCCTGCTGGACATGCTCAAGCCTCAACAGCGAGAGAATGTCATCTGTGCAGCGCCTGGCTTCCGCCTCGTCGGCCCGGGCCTGGCGCGAATTGAAGTACGCGCCAAAGCTGCTGGCCTTGCACTGCAGGTGAAAGGCGGTTTCAATCGTTTCGCGCGTCGTCATCTCCCGAAAGATCGTCGTCTCCTGGAAGGTGCGCACGACGCCCAGGCGGGCTACCGCATGGGGCTGCATGCCCACCAGGTTTCGCCCCCCGAAGCGGACCGTGCCAGCGGTGGGGCGGGTGAAGCCCGCAATCAGCTTGAACAGCGTGCTCTTGCCCGCGCCATTGGGTCCAATCACCGTGAATATCTGGCCAGCTTCGACGCTGAAGCTCACGTCGTTAACCGCAATCAGACCGCCAAAACGCTTGGTCAGGCCTGACACTTCTAGGATCGGCGAAGCGGCAGCACTATTGGACATTGCCGGTCTCCCCACTGGCTGGACTGGTCGTCTTGCGGCCCCATGAGGGCCACCGCAGGCTGAGCAGGCCATTGGGAAGCCACATCATTATGCCGATCATGATGAGCGCATATGCCAGCTGTTGATACTGCTGCAGGTCATGCAGGAACTGGAAGCTGAGCGTGAGGAGGAACGCCCCCACCACCGGGCCGCCGACGTAGGCAAGCCCACCCAGAAAGCAGTAGAGCGTGAACGAAATCGAATCCGACGCCACGAAACTGCCCGGATAGATGCTCTGCTGGGTTGCGGCGAAGAACGCGCCGCCAATACCGGCCAGAAAGCAGCTCACGCCAAAGGCAATCAGCCGGTACTTGGTGATGTTGATCCCAAGACTCTGCGACAGCTCCTGCCCCTGCTGGAGCGAGGCGAAGACGCGGCCAAGTCGGCTGTCCATCAACCGCCAGACCAGTACGACGCTGGCCAGGAGCAGGAAGGCCGAGAGGAAGTAGAAGGCCAGGTGCGAATGGCTACCGGCAAAATCGGGAATGATGACGAGGCCGAAGAGGCTGAGTTCACCCGGGACCGGGATCGACGTGATGCCGGTGGCGCCGCCAGTGAAATCGCCACCATTGAGCAACGCCAGTCGCATTGTTTCTGAAAGACTGAGCGTGATCATCGCGAAATAGACTCCACGCAGCCGCAGGATGCCGAGGCCCAGCACGACCCCCACCAGGGCTGAAACCAGACCGGCGGCCGGCAGCGCGATCCAGAAGGACAGCTCGAAGCGCGTGGTCAGGATGGCGGCGGTGAAGCCACCGACCAGGGCGAAGGCGGCCTGACCAAGATTAATGCGGCCGATGGTGAAGGTTACCCAGACACCCATGGCGATGACGCTGAGCGCGGCCGACATCGAGAGCACGCCCAGCATGTAGGGCGAGCCTGACAGCACCAGTGGTACGATGACAAGATAGGCGAGGGCGAAGGTGGCAAATGAAAGAGCTTTGCGCCGTGTCGGGGTCATGCCGATGCTTCCTTGCCGAACCATAGTGAAAACCGACGCGTCATGATCAACCCCATGGCTTGCCCATCACGCCCTGCGGCCGAATGATCAGGAAGATGATCAGGCCCACAAAGATCAGCAGATATGTCATGGAACTGGGGATGAAGGCGTAGCCGAACGCTTCCGCAAAGCCGAGGACGAAGGCCCCAATGATGGCGCCCGGGATCACGCCCGCCCCACCCAGCATGACCATGATGAAGGCCTTGATGGAGATGGAAGTACCCATGCCCGAATTGACGGAAAGAACAGTGATCAGCAGCGCGCCTGCAAGGCCGGCAAGGCCTGCACCTATCATGAAGCCAAGCGCCGAATAGGCCTGGATGTTCACGCCCTGCAGGGCTGTGACCTCGCGATCCTGGGCAATGGCGCGCAACGCCCGTCCCGGCCGGGTATAGCGCATGAACATCATGAACAGGATGATTGCAGCGAGCGCGACGAAGAAGACCAGCACGCGGCTAGCCGGAATGAATGCGCCTCCGATCTCGAACACACCCGAAGCCACGGGGGGAACGCCACGCTGCTTCTCACCAAAGAAAAGAAGGATGAGGCTCTCGAGCAGAAGGGCCGTGCCCGCCGCTAGCAGCATGGTGCTTTCCT
This sequence comes from Devosia sp. RR2S18, assembly GCF_030177755.1. NCBI lineage: Bacteria > Pseudomonadati > Pseudomonadota > Alphaproteobacteria > Hyphomicrobiales > Devosiaceae > Devosia > Devosia rhizosphaerae. The sequence goes on along the minus strand of NZ_CP126539.1, from coordinate 677,787 downwards.
CCCGGTTGCTGCGCTTGCGCACCGGCCGGAAGAGGGCATATTCGAACAGCAGGCCAACCGCCGCCAGTGCAAGCACTGCCAGAAGAACGGCAACTATATAGGGAACACCCAGGGTGTTGAGCGCGAAGTAGGTGACGAAGCCACCCAGGACATACATCTGTCCGTGCGCGAAATTGAGCACGTTCATGAGCGAGAATATCATCGTCAAGCCCAAGGCTATCAGACCATAGTTCATGCCCAGAACGAGGCCGTTTACCAGCGCTTGTTCCATCTAAGCTCCGACGAGAAAAAATAACCGCTCAGGCGGTCCGGTCGTTTGGGAGCCCGGAGGCGGACTTGCGTCAACCTCCGGGACAACATTATTCGACGCTGGTAACCACCAGGGTCTTGAAGGCGCCGTCCTGGAACTCATTGACAACAACGGGCACGCTGACCTGGCGCGGATGGCCGAACCAATCGGCACCGACCCAACGCAGGCGCGGCTCACCGCCAATAACGAACGGATTCTCTAGGCTGACATCCGGGATCACTGCCTTGAAGGCCTCAACATCGGTGATCGCCGCGGTGCCAGCGGCGCTGATGGTCTGGAGGATCATCTCGAGCGCGTAGATCTTAGTACCGGCTTCGTCGTTCCACTCACCAGCCACGCTTTCATAGTTCTCCATGAACTCTTCGACGTAAGGCGTACGGATTTCCGGAGTGCTGGCACCGCCCTGCGAAATGAAGCCATTGGCGGCTTCGCCGGCGATTTCCCTGAGAACTGCGGCGTCGTGCGCCGTTTCGGTGCTGATGATGCCGGTGTAACCCAGCTCACGCGCGGCACGGATCAGGAGACCCGCATCGGAAGGCGCCACGCCCGACAGCACGAGCATGTCCGGATTGGCCCGCACCAGCGGGGACAGTACCGGGAAGAAGTCAGTCGTGCCGGTTTCGTAGGTGGCGTCCGATGACAGGATTTCGAGATCAAGCGCCTTTGCCGCTTCTACGCCAGCATCGCGGTTGCCGAGTCCGTTGAGATCGTTGCGCGCAATGAAGCTTACCGAGGTGATGCCGCGGTCTTCGACGAGGAACTTGTAGATGATCGGCGACATCTGGTAGCCGGCGATATTGCCAAGGCCAGTATTGTCGTTCGGCGTCTCGAATAGCGAACGGGTATGACCATAGGAGACGGCGAAGGCACCGCCAGCCGCCAGCGTCGGCAGGATGGCTTGGGTGGTGTCGTCGACGTTGGTACCGATGATATACTTGATGCCTTCTTGGTAGATCAGGCGCTCGGCACCGGCGATTGCGGTGCGCGGATCGTTCCGGTCATCGACGCTAACGATCTCGATGCGATACTTCTCGCCATCCACTTCCCAGCCGCCCGCCTCGTTGATCATGGCAGCGTGCGCTTCGGCGGAATAGCGGTTCACCAGCCCCCATGAGGCGGCTGGGCCGCTCATCACGCCGAGCTGGCCGATCTTGATCACTTTCTCCTGCGCATTGACAGTGCCCATGGCTACCAACGACGCCATCGCCGCCAAGGCCATGGCCAGAGGCACGGTATTCTTCTTTGGCATTTTCATTTTCCTTCCCTTGATTTTGCGGCCCCACGCCACAAGCGTTCATCCGAGCTTCCCACTGCTCGAAGACGGAGCATGCGCCCCGGCTTAGCTTTCGATCACTGCCCCCTTGCGCTCGACGATCATCCCGTAGTGCTGGGGTTCGCGATGCGCCGCAAAGTTGAAGATCGTGTTCTTGTACGACACACCCATGTCGAGGTCGCATCGGGCGACGGCCAATTCGTCGCCTAGCGTCGAGCAGCGAGCGACGATTTCGCCCGAGGGCGCGACAATGACGCTGCCGCCGATCAGGTCACATCCCTCTTCCTTGCCCGCCTTGGCGACCCCGATCACCCAGGTGCCGTTCTGATAAGCAGCAGCCTGCAGGACCAGGTGATTGTGGAAGTCGCTGAGACGGTCGTGGTCGGGCGCGGGTGGGTTGTGAACCGGAGTATTGTAGCCCACCATGATCATCTCGACGCCCTGCAAGCCCATGACGCGATGGGTTTCCGGCCAACGCCGGTCATTGCAGATGCACATGCCCATGAGGCCGCCAAAGGCGCGCACCACCGGCCAGCCAAGGTCGCCCGTTTCGAAATAACGCTTTTCCAAGTGCTGGAACGGGCGCTGTGGCTCGTGTTCGGCATGACCGGGAAGATGGATTTTTCGATACTTGCTGACTACTTGCCCAGCTTTGTCCACCAGGATGGCAGTGTTGAAATGCCGGATGCGGCCGTCCTGTTCTGCAAGCTCGGCATAGCCGAGGTAAAATCCTATACGCATCTCGCGTGCTGCATCAAACAGCGGCTGCGTCTCCGCGCTCGGCATGTCCCGCTCGAAGAAGCTGTCGATCTCGGCCTGGTCTTGCATGAACCAGCGGGGGAAGAAGGTCGTAAGCGCCAATTCCGGAAACACTACCAACTCGCAACCATGTGTCTTGGCTTGCCGCAGCAGATTGATCAATCTTTCTACAACCTGCGGCCTACTCTCGTCTCTGGCGATAGGACCAAGCTGCGCGGCAGCGACCGTAACAATCCGTGACAAAACACCCCTCCAAAATCCAATATACTGGACACTGTCTGTTGTAATGAACGTGGCATCCAAGTTATAGGGTGTCAAGCTGCTAATGCGCATCACGACAAACTGCGGCTGAAAGCACACATACAGAGGGTTGGTGTTGGAAACGAACAAGACTACGCCTGGTAAACAAGGCCCGGCGGTGCGGGGCAAAGGCACGGATCGCGTCCTTGATATTCTTGACTTCATGGCTCGGTACGATGGGCCGTGCACAATTCCCGAGATCGCGGCAGCGGTCCGCTCGCCTAAGTCCACGACCTACCTGTTGGTTGAGCAGCTGACGGGTCGGGGCTATATTGATCGCTTCGACAGTCGCCATTTCCAGCTCGGGCGACAGGCTGCGCTGATCGGGCGAGCTGCTGTAAAGCGGATGGATTTCGGCCGATTCGCTCGCGATGCCACCGAAACCCTAGCCCGTGATTCCAATCAGCTTGCCGAGTTTGTGTCAGTCGACAACTGGCGGCAGATCGTCCTTATCGCGGCGGTCGGCCCCAATCCGACCTACCTGCTTTCGGCTGAAGGCTCTCGGCATCCCTTGCCGCGCACCGCATCCAGCCGCTTCCTGTTGCGCGACTTGCCCGAGGAGGAGATCCTAAGGAACGTCCCGGAACAAGACTATGTTCTGCGCGACGGCAGCAGGATGACACCCCAGGAATTTCTCGCGTCAATTGACGCGGCCCGGGGCATGGATGCGCTGGCGTTGCGCGGTCAGGTTGATCCGCACCTGGCCTGTCTTGCCTCGCCAGTGCTGGACGGCAACAACCGCTGCATCGCCACCATCAGCCTCGTCATCCCACTCCTCGATTTCGAAGGAAGGTTCGAGGAATTTGCCGCCTTGACTAGGCAGGCGGCGAAAACATTGACCGAGCAGCTCTCTCTGACGCCCGTCGGCGCCGAAGGCGTCCTCGGGCTGCTTCTTCAGAAATATCGATGACCGGCGTGGCTCGGTTTTTCACGATCGCTCGGGCCCACCGGAAATCGCGCAGCTTGCCAATCTTTGAGTGCGGGAGTCTTCTCCCTGGCGCTCATACCAAGTCCCACTGATTAGAACCTGTGCGCCCAATCACGCATTCCGATGGACATGATTTTCCAGGGTTGATCGGTGAGCTTGTTCCAGGCATCGCAGCAATGGTCGAGGATGTCCTCGTAGGAGTTGAAGACTCGATTGGAGAGCCAGTTGTCGCGAATGAACTGCCAGACGTTCTCGACCGGATTGAGCTCGGGGCATTTCGGCGGCAGCGGGAGGATGGTGATGTTGGGCGGGATTACCGTAAGCGGTGTTCCCGCCCCACCTTCCGTTCTTTTGTCAGCCATGAGATTCCGCACGGATTGAAGTTGGTGCGGGAGGTTCTCCATGGACGCTCCATTGGAGTTTCTCACAAGTGGCGGTAGGCGCCGCCGCAACCGGCAATGGCCCGATGATGAGAAGGCTCGGATTGTCGCCGAGACACTTCGACCTGGGACCACGGTGGGCGAGGTCGCGCTGCGGCATGGTCTGAAGGCCAACCATGTCTCCTCGTGGCGGACGATGGCTAGAAACGGGAAGCTGGTGCTACCGGCGCCAAAGGACCAGATGGAGTTCGCGACGTTGATGGTCGCTCCAGTCGTTGAGGATGTAACGGCGGCGGAACCAGTGGCGGCGGTCGGGCCGGAGATCGTGCTGGGATCGGTGGTCATCCGGCTGGAGCCAGGTGCCTCCGCGCGCCGGATTGCTTCGGTCGTTCGTGCACTGACGGCGATCACATGATCTTCCCCTCGAACCGGGTGCGGATCATGGTAGCCACCAAGCCGATCGACTTCCGCAAAGGTCACGACAGCCTGGCTGCGCTGGTCAAGAACGTGTTGCACGAGGACCCGTTCACCGGCACGGTCTTCGTGTTCCGTGCTCGCAAAAGCGATCGGCTGAAGTTGCTCTACTGGGATGGCACGGGTCTCGTCATGGCCTACAAGCGCCTCGAAGAGCACAACTTCAGCTGGCCTGCGGTGAAGGACGGCCTGATGACGTTGAGCCACGCGCAGTTCGAGGCGCTGTTCTCTGGGCTCGACTGGCGGCGGGTTCGGGCGGTAGAAGCGCGGGCACCAGAAGCGGTCGAATAACTGCGGCAGGATGACTCAGGGCTGGTCTTTTTGCGGGATCGGCGGCGCCTGATCTGGTAGATTCTGGCCATGCTCGATGCCGCCGAACTTCCCGATGACATTGCTGCCCTCAAGGCGATGCTGATCGCAGCGGAGGTGCGTGATCAGCGCAAGGACGAGCGGATCGCTCAACTGGAAAAGCTGGTTGCCGCGTTCAAGCAGGCGGCCTTCGGGCGTCGATCGGAAAAGAGCGACCCGGACCAGTTCGAGCTGGCGCTGGAGGATCTGGAAATGGCAATCGCGGTTGTCCAGGCCGCGGAGGACGCCGAGGACCGGCTGGCCCGACGTCCGGCCAAGCCGCGCAGTACCAATCGTGGTTCACTCCCCAAACACCTGCCGCGGATCGAAGAGATCATCGAACCCGAAAGCCTGGTCTGTGGCTGTGGCGGCGGGCTGCACTGCATCGGCGAGGACGTCTCCGAGCGGCTCGACGTGATCCCGGCCCAGTTCCGCGTGATCGTGACCCGTCGCCCCAAATATGCCTGCCGGTCCTGCACCGACGGCGTGGTGCAGGCGCCGGCGCCCGCTCGGCTGATCCCTGGCGGGCTGCCGACCGAGGCCACGGTCGCCCATGTCCTGGTCAGCAAGTATGCGGACCACCTCCCGCTCTATCGCCAGGCGCAGATCTTCAGTCGTCAGGGTGTTGATCTGGACCGCTCAACGCTGGCCGACTGGGTTGGTCGGGCCGCCTTCGAGTTGCGTCCGGTCTATGCTGCCCTAATGGCGGATCTGAAGCGCTCATCCAAGCTGTTCATGGATGAAACTCGCGCGCCAGTGCTCGATCCCGGTGCCCGCAAAACCAAGACCGGATACTTCTGGGCCCTGGCCCGCGATGATCGTCCCTGGAATGGCACCGCACCACCCGGTGTTGCCTTCACCTATGCCCCGGGCCGAGGTGGTCTTCATGCCGAACAGATATTGCAGGGCTTTGGCGGCATCCTGCAGGTGGATGGCTATGCCGGCTACAACCGACTGATCGCGCCCGGCCGCGTCGGCGCGGGTATCCAACTCGCCTATTGCTGGGCCCATGCCCGTCGCAAGCTGATCGAGATCACGCGCGCCGGCACCGCCCCGATTGCGGAAGAGGGTGTGCGGCTCATCGGCGAGCTCTATACCATCGAAGCCGAGATCCGAGGCCTGGGCCCCGAACAGCGTCTCGCTGCTCGCCAGGAACGATCCGGACCAGCCGTCGCCCGGACAAAGGCTTGGCTCGACCTTCATCGCGCCCGCGTCTCCGCGAAAGCGCCGCTTGGGGAGGCCTTGAGCTACATCGCCAAATACTGGTCGGGGTTAGTGCTGTTCCTCACCGATGGCCGCATCGAGCTCGACAACAATACCGTTGAGCGGACCATCCGCCCGATCGCGCTGAACCGGAAGAACGCGCTCTTCGCCGGCCATGATGCCGGTGCTGAAAACTGGGCTGTCATCGCCTCGTTGATCGAAACCTGCAAGCTCAACGCTGTCGATCCCTATGCCTGGCTGGCCGCAACACTCCACGCCATCATCGCCGACTACAAGCAGAGCCGCATCAACGATCTGCTGCCGTGGAACTATGCTGCAAAGCTGGGCGATTGACGCTCTTGGCTCTGGCGGCATAATCGGAAACCACCAGCAACGAGGCGCCCTCCCAATCAGTTCGAGACCGACAGCGAGGCGCGCGATGCTGCCTTAGCCGCTCTAAACAGCGAAGGAGCCATCGCCTTCATGCGCGGCAACAACGTCGTTCAGTTCCCTCGACCCTGAGCCCAAGTGGCCGCAGAACACCGCTTACGGATTACCAGGTCCCTGGACAGGTGCCAGCCGGCCTGATCCAGGAGAAGCACGGCGTGAGCCTGTGGCGCGACTGCCGTGGCGATCTCGGCAGGTGCAGGTTCATGGCCGCGGTGTTGCAGAAGGGCAGGACGAGGCCAGCACCCTTGCCCTGCCGGGGACAGATGGCTCCAAAAATGTAGGTCGAGACCGTGCGCTGATCGTTTGGTGCGCAGGGCCGTGTGCCGCGCTTTGCCCAGCGTCGTGTGATCTTGTTCTTTTGGCCGATCCGCGCCTCGTCGGCGAACCAGATCTCTATGTCGGCGGAGTTGATGCGCTTTTCGAGCGCGATCTCGTCCAGGCGGGCGCCGAACTTTTTTTGAACGTTTCGATTGCGCCTTCGGCCTGGGAGTGGTGTCGCGGGCGAGCAGAAAGCTTGCGATAGCCCATTGCTCGCAGTTCCCGGCTCAGGGTCTGCTTGGCCACACTGATGCGGAACTCTTCAAAGATCCATTGTGCGAGGTCAACCAGCCGCCAACGCACGACGCCATGAACCGCCGGGATCGGACCACTCTCGATCATTCTTGCGATCGCCACCCGATGCATGTCGTTTAGCCTGGAGGGCTGTCCGGGCGCCTTGCGGTCGATAAGCCCGTCCGGCCCCTGGGCGTTGAACTTGACCACCCAGTCCCGCACGATCTGCAGCGTCACCCCGCCGATGCGAGCCGCATCGGTGCGCGATGCACCGTCATAGATTGCCGCCAGCGCAAGAAGCCGCCGCGCCTGCGGCGCGTCCTTTGTCTTGCGGGCAAACACCCTCAACTGCGACGCCTCGAAATCATCTCGTAACGGAACCGGCATGGCGAACCTCCCTCGTTCGCACTTATGATTCAGAAACCAACCGATTTGGGAATCCCCGCCGAGTCACGGTTATCGAGATTCGGTATTAGACCTACTTTGAACACTGCTCGGCGTCCAACACTGCGGCCCGTTCTGAAAGGGCGGTCAGCAAACCAGTTTGAAAGGCGCCTAGCAGCAGCCCTTCATTGAAGCGATCACCCCTAATTAACGCCGTCAGCACTCTGGCCATCTCCGTCTCTGTCGCTGTTCTCACCCCTTCCAGGCGGTTTAACCGCGCGGCTTCGGCAGTTCCGTTCCACTCCATCCAATGGAAGTCTTGCTCAACCCATCCCGCCTCGTAAGCCATTTCAATAAAGTCACGCCCCGTATCGCCTAAGCTCACATATGCGGGGCTGCCGGGGGTTGAATTCAATTCCCCGAAATCGTCTCGGTCTTGTAAGCGCGTTCTGAACTCCGCGAGCCGTTGGATCCGAAGGCTGGTATTCGGCATTTCACATCTCCCAAATAGCGCCAATGCGTTGCATGGCTAGAATTCCTCAGGACCGTCCTCACTCAGTTCATCGATGTGTCTAAGGATGTTGGGGTCCCCCCCTTGTCCGGAGAGAAGCTCGATCAACTCAGAGACAATTCCCAGCTTCTTTGCCCCCTGGGGTATTCGACTTTGCCGATGTTCCAAAGTCGCCCTGATCTGCTCAAGCGTTTGCGCCGCTTGGTCAGCTAGCACTGAGCGGTCGCGAACCAGCGCCCAGGGCTCGACTTCACGGTACCTCAATAGCCCCGAAAAACTCAGAAGCGTGTTCTTGAACTTTATATGAAAGCTCTGCTGAGTTTTGAGCTCCTGCAGTACTCCCACGAGCTTCTCTGCTATGTCATCGACAAGCTCGGAGGAAAGCGCATAAGGCGCTCTAGCTCGCCTCGACAGAACAGAAGACAGTGCCCCCAGCACTGTGCTGCTCATCTGCCGCTGCGCCAAGGTGGATATCAGGCGCGCAATTAAGTCGACATCCTCTACTGCACGCCCCGCCCCAGCTATGATCACGGTTTTGGATCTAGGGGCGGACAATAGTGGATTGAAGGCCCCACACTGCTCCTGCTCCAGTGCTGCGACCAACTGCTCTTGCACAGCTATGGGACAGCGGCCGAAAGCCCAAGTGGTGAATAGAAGAGCAGTGTTGTTTTTGAACGGTGACCGACGTCCTTCCGCAACCGCCAAGACGGCGTCCCCCACGGTTGCCAACGCAGCATCCAACTTTCCTGTTGCTTCTTCTGGAACGCCTTCAGGCACATGGCCATCAGTGCTGATAGTTCTGAAGCTGCGGCCGTATTGCGGCAACCACTTGCTTCGCCTAATCGCATCCGCGAGCGGCTTAAGCTGGATTGACTTATCCTTAGACGCAGTAGCCAGCACCGAAGCCAGTCCGGGCGATCGCGCATCATCTTCCCAAGCTGCTGCATGCGCGTCCTCCACAATCCTGTTGGGGATGATAGGGGCCGGCCGCTCGAGTGCCTCGAGAACCTCTTCAGGAGTGCGCTGGTCCGGATCTAAGCGATCCCACTCCAGCTCGATCGGCTGAAGTTCGGGCCAGTCCTTTGAAAGCAGAGATAGCTTGGCCCAACTCTGTCCAGGTGTCTGCTTGAGAGTGAGCTCTACACCAACGTCGTGCTCGGGCGGCTCGGAGACCGAAACGGTCCAATGGCGTACCTCGGAAGCTCCTTTCAGGACAAAGAAATCGATCCGGTCTTTGCCGCGGCCCCAACGATGCCCCGTTATTGGGTCGGAGACGTACTCTCGGTTCGCTGGAACAGTCGCAGTTGCCGGCATCAGGCTGCGGAAGGTTGGCCCCGCATGCTCCAGAACTGCCAAGCTTATCGGTGTGAGATGATCAAGATAGTGTGGAAGGCCTCTTTCAATCAAACGCCCAGCGCGAAGCGCCCCACGCGACAAGAACTCCCAAGAGACAAGCTCAAGGCCGGGGAAATGAGGCTCAAGTTTCCTAGCAAGGGTAGTTGCTAGTTGTGGCTCAAGGGGGGTGGCTAACAGGGTCCTCTCGCTTACCCAGCGTGGTGGAACTTCCTCGGTCGGCTCGGGCAACAAGTCAGCTGGCAGTGCAGGCGCAAGCACCTCCATCCAGGTACCATTGTTTCTTCTCAAGATTTCTCTGTCGCCTGGGCAAGCCTCTCCAAACAGCAGTCGAGCTGGCAGACGGGTTTGTTCGGCGCGAGAGTCTCTGAGTTCGTCGTTTAGAGCTAGTGTCTCGGCCAGAAGTCGACCCCGTAGAGCGTCCAGTCCCAACTCCGAGAAGAGCGTTTCCCCATAGCCATCCCGTTCCGGGGCGAAGTGGTCTGCATAGCCGTCCACCTGCCGGAGGGTGAGCTTTTGAACTTCTATGCCCCTCTCGGCGTGGACAAGCACCGTAGTAGCCGTTTTTTCGGCAGATCGAGGTATTCGCCCTTGAGCAAAAGCCTCTAAGAACAGCGCGACAGAGCGCCAAAGCAATATTGGCCGAGCGCGCTTTCGCCCGCGGAGTGACTGTAAGACCCGAGATTGAGCGCCCTCTTCGAATTCGGGTGAATCTGGTACGTTGACCACAATGGATTGGGCGCTCTTCGACAGAGCCTCAACGGCTGCGTACCAAGCTGGCCAGTCACCTGCAGAGGCTCCCGCGACAAGTTCGTTCCAGAGTTCTCTCACTAGAAGCCTGCGTTCGGAAGCGCCTACACGACCCCAACCGGCTCCTCTGCCATGAGGCGACAACAAGGCCTGTGGGCCACCCACCCAATCGCCGCTTTGCCCTTTTACGGCTACACCTTCCACGCCGCCCTGGAGCACCTTAATCTCCGCGAGCAGAGCCCCCGAGGTGTCTGGCTCCCAGTCTCTCGCCGAGGTATCGCGCCAACCGTTGATGTCGATGCCGAGCCAGCGCCTCACCGGCTAACCTCCCGCTCTACCATGCTGATGATGAACTGAGCGATGGTATTGATCGCGTCCCGCAACCCTGGTCCTTCAGAGGCCATGCTTACCGCCAGGGCTGAGCCTTCTGCCTCGACCACTTCTAAGGTCTCGTGAGGAGCAGGACGGATCACTAGGCTGCCGACCACACCGGCACTCCGATACCGTTGGATTAGGGTAGCGACTTCTGTCACTTCCCCCCTTGGCAGGCCGCCCGCGGCGTCCCACAAGCACCACACCGGCAGGTATTTGTGGAAGCCAGCAGGATCGTCAGTATGTCCAAAGCGAACCCACAGCTGCGTTCCGAGATCGGCCTGTGCGCTTGTGCGCTCGGCGACACGAAATTGCACCTCAACAACGACTTTATGGTCTGGGAGATGGAATACACCCAGAGGGTTGTCGTGTGAAATCCAGGACCCTTGCTGCTGTTCCTCCCTGAAAATGAGAGGAGCAGACGCAATTAGTTTGGCCCCAGAGATCGTCCCGATTGCTACATTTAGCGCAAGGGCGCAGAACTCTTCCCAAGACGCGGCCTGCCATATCCACAGGTCATCAATCTGCTTATCTTGATCGAGTAGCTCTTGCCATGCTTCCCAAACGGCATGATAGCTCGGGTTCTGTTGAAGAACGAAGTTCGGGGTTACGCCGGGCTCGGTTGAACGGATATTTAGCTGGGTGAAATCTCGCGACAGTCGCTTAACGCGCTTGCCATAGTCCTTTACCCGGAGCGCCCGACCAGTTGCTCGTTTTCGAGCGTTGCGTTCCAGGTAGTCACGAGCCACAAAACCAGCAAGTTCGGAATAGGCTCTTACAACTCGGTTTTCGAGAGTATCGAAGTTTTCACGCCGGACCACAGCCAGGACGCGCTGAGCGTCGCCTGCACGTTCCGCAAGTGTTTCCCCAGGTTGGCGAACCAGCCAATTCATGGCGCGGCGGTCCATCTCCTGCACTCTGGCGAGGGGGAGCATTTCATGCGTACGCCGTAGTACACGACGTGGAGACCGATCGAGCTCGTCCAATGTGCGCGAAAGTTCGAGCGCCTGACGAACGATAACGTCCATCCGCGGGTCGGCTTCGTCGGTGTCTTCTGTCCACCGCCGTCGCAGCTCCTGCCACAGATTGGCTGGGTCCGCGATGGCATTCTCTACCTCGCGGAGACGGTCCCACACCGACTCGGCTCTTAGAAGTAGATGACGGGCGGCAACTTCTGCCGGCGTCTTGGGCTCTAATGTAGTTGGGGGACGGCTATAGCCATTGAGCCAGATTATCTGGGTTTCCCCAATTGGTCCTACAAGCGTCGTGGGGGCATTACGACGAAGAGCCATTGGTAGCAGATGAAGACTTCTCGGGCGCCCCGTCAGGCCGAACCCTGCGACCGGCGCCAAGCCTGCTAGCCGCGTGCTCGTTGTGATGTGCTCCGAGTTGGGATCAAACAACCATAAGGAGGAACGGTGATCATCCGGAATGATCAACTCTCCGGGGCGGATCCTGAGCCGATGCTTGCCAGTTGCTTCAGCGAGTGCCCACGGCCGCAACCAAACTTCGGGAACTGCCCTCATTCGCCTCTAGTGAGCCCCCGCCAGACAAAAAGACCTGTTCCGGACTCCTGCTGCTGGCGAAGATCAGCAAGGCGATCGGCAAACTGGGGTTCACTCAAGTCGCGGAGCAAACGCTCAAGATCATCGAACTCCTGTCCACGGCTTTCCAGATCGACTCCACGCAGCTTCGGGAGAATTCGATACTCAATTTGATCGGCCAGTGGTGCCTCATCACCTTGCCCATTTCGATCTTTTGGATAGTTCGCAATGTAAGCCAACATTGCGTCCCTTAGCCGGTGCCCAAACGGGCGACCGCAGCGTTCCATAATCTCTGCCAGTTTCCCGATGTGACCATCGAGATGGCGGCGTCGCTGATCACTCATTGAGTCGGGCGCCTGCAGCCAACTGCGCCACTGCGTGAAGCTCTGACCCTCTTCCGGTCTCTGTGCTCTTGCATCCGCGGGTGGTTTTTCGAAGTTGCGGGGAGCCGCGAACTGCATGACGTTGCTTCGGTCCAAAACCTTGTCAGAAAGCGACTGCGTGCTCTCGTCGTCATTCATGGTTCCGGCGAAAAGGATGTTGTGCGACGGAAAGAGCGAGAGTTGCTGCTTCAATCCTCTGATATCCAGCGGGATGCGGGCGTCACTGCGCTTGGTACTATCGTCCGCCTCAGCTTGGCGCGGCCGAGCTTCTAATCGGCTCAAGAACTCTGAAAAGTAATACTCCACTCGTGCGAGGTTCATCTCGTCGAGGAGAACAAGCGCCATGTGGTCGCCGCGGTCCCCCTGAGAGAGCCCGGATGTGTCAAATGGATCCAGCTGTACAAGCACTCGAGCGAGATCCGTGGCCCTATAGCGCTTTTCTACATAGTTGTAGAAGCCGAGAAGATCCTGAGGACTATCCCATCGCGGTTCGACCGCAATCTGCAGGAAATGAATACCCATAGCCTCCGCGTACCGGCGGGGTAGGAGGCTCTTGCCGGTTCCCGAAACACCCGCGAGAACGGTTAGCTGAGAATAGTCATTGATCTTAAGCGCAGTGTGGAATGCCTTAACGGCTCTGTCAGGATACTTGAGCCCAAGATCCCGAAGGTAGAGTGATACCTCCCTAAGCGCATCCGCTTCCTCCCGCTTACGCGCGCGTAGTATCGCTGGCTCAGCAAGCGAACCCGGTAGCTGCCGCAAATCGGCAAGCAACGCTTGATCGTTGGCTGGCCCAGCTTCAGTGCCAGTTTCCGCCGAGAGTTTTGCCCGAAGCGCAGAGAGCCTTGTCACATCCTCTTCAAGACTGGCGGCCTGAGCTCGCATCTGCGTGAGTGAAGCTCGAACGTTGTCTGCTTCGTCCTTCAGGGCCGAGGCATCTGCAATGTCTGATAAGAGGCGCTCTTGTTCCACCGCGAGTGCAGCGATCCGTGCATCCATCAAACGGGCTTCCTCCAGCGCCTTGAAGGCCATTTCTCTTTCAGCGCGGAGAGGCCCCAACTGCCCGTCAAGTTCCAGCCGTTCAGCCGCCAAACGGTCGATATCGGCAGCAAGACCCTCTAGTCTTCGCTCCGCCTGCTCAACGGCGCGTTCTTTGGCTTCTCTCTCTTGGTCAATGCTATCCCAAGCCTGCTGACGTTCGCTGAGCTTTTCCTCAAGTGCGGCTAGATGCTGCTGCTTCTCAGCTAACTCTGCCGCGACGTCGGCGGCCTCCCGCCTGGCTGCGTCGATGTCCATGCGCGCTGAGGAGAGATCGTCCATCTCAGCACGCAGTGAAAGGATCCGCTCCTCGTATGCAGTCACCTCAGCGATTAGCCTGTCGCGTTCTTGGATCTTCTGCTCGACCAAGCTCAGTTCATCTCGCCTTTCTGCGAGAATGCGCTCCTCTTGTTGGCGCAACTCCCGAACATTTTCGTAGCGAGTAGCGTCGGGTAGGCGCTCACGGCGGATTTGGAACACGATTCCGATGGCGGAGGTGAGGATAGCCAGAAGAGAAAGCGCAATGAGGGCTGGTAAGACCAGCGTAGAAGCGTCCATGGAGGCCATCATCGTTGTAGGTTAGCAGGATGCGTGCCGGCAGAGGGGGCACTATCGGGAGAGCCAGCAGCTGGACTAACAGAGTCGGTCTCCGCTTGCGGGTCCGGTATGCTGGCGGAGGCGCCGCTATTCCGCGCATCAGAAGCCGCAGCTTGTTGCCCTGAGCGCAAGATGCGATCTTCTACTTCTGCAAGTTGCGCCTGCGCGTTGCGCAACTCGAGCTCCACATCCGCAAGTTGTATTGCTAGCGCTCGAGCCGCAGTAAGTTCCGCCTGCAGCTGCTGGAGCTCTCGTCGGTGCAGATCTAATTCTGCACGCAAGGTCGTCAGAGAGGCTTCCGCCGCTTCGCGAGCTTGCTGAGCGGCGGCGGCAGCGGCTTCGTCGAACTGTGTCAGAGCGGCTCTCTCTTGCACAGCTGCCAACCTTGCCCGCTCACTAGTCAACTCTTCTTGCAAGCCCTGTATTTGCTGTTGGAGTCCAGCAGCACGCTCTTCATCAGCCTGCAAGTCTTCGGACCTAGCCTCAACTCGAGCTTGAAGCGCCGCCTGCTCCTCGCTGAGCGCCGCAACTTGCTCTCCAAGGGTCGTCTCCTGCGCCTGCAAGTCAGAGATGCGCTGGCGAGTTTCACGCTCGCGCGTTTCGGATGCTACAGCTCGTTCTCGCGCATCATCAGCCCGTTGCTGAGCGCCCTCAGCCCTGGCCTCGGCCTGCTCAGCAGCTTCTGTCGCGGCAGCTTCTGCTTCGGAAGCTGCGGCACTTCTAGTCTGCGCCTCCTCCATGCTGCGCCGAGACGCTTCAGCCTGGGTGGAGAGCCGCCCCGCTCGCTCCTGTAGCTCGGCTACCTCGGTAGTCAACCTCGCCAATGTCTCTTGAGCAGATTCTGCTGCGTCTTCGGCTTCCCTCTCCTGGATACGAGCCTCTCCTATCGAGCGGTCAAGGTTTGCCTTCTCAGTTCTCAGCGGAACGAGCTGCTCCTCGACCGCCTGCCGTTCACGGGCAAGCGCTTCCACTTCTGCACTTAGAGCATCCCGCTCCGCCCTAGCATCGTCGCGATCTGCGACAGCCGCCCTCATTTGGCGGTTTGCACTGTCACTCGCGTCCTGCGCCTGATTGAGAGCTTGGAGCGCCTGATCCCGTTCTCGCTTTATCCGCTCCGCGTCAGTGCTGGCCGCTGCAGCTTCCTCGCGGTTAGCTTTGAGTTGATCGATCTCAGATAGAAGCCCCTGGCGCTGTTGCAGCAGAAGGTCGGCTTGCTGCTCACGCCTTAGCACTTCCGTTTCGCGAGCATCCATCGCACGCTGGTTGCTCTGAATCAGAATGAACACAAAGAGGTTGAGGCAGAGTACCAAGATCCCCAGGCCGGCCACCAACCAGATCCAAAGGCCTTGAGCGGGCGATTTGCGCCTACGACTTGGCCGCTCGTCGCTCGTTATATTCTCGTTGGATTCGGTCAATACAGCCCCCCATATCAGCTTGCAGTTCATGCACCCAGAAGCGCATGACTCGCCAGCCCCTTGCCCTCATTTCTTCGTCGCGTATGCGGTCACTTACTTTGCGTTCTCCGTCGGCGTCCGTGTGCCACCGGCGTCCATCGACTTCGATGTTGATTTTTGCCCCATCTGGGTCGAGGGCGAAGTCCAGATATTTTGAGCCAACAGGGTACTGAGGTACCGGCTGAAGTCCTCGATTCCGCATTGCGGTGTCTAGCCGGCGCTCCCATAGGCTATCGAACGGCGCGCGTGGAGGACTCCAATTGCCGTTGGCCTTACCAGACAGGTACTCAATGTGCTTGATGCCGCATCTCTGGGCGTACTCTAGATCGCCGACGACTATGCAGACGGCGCGGGCTCGGCTGATCGCAACATTCAAGCGACGCCGCTCTTTTGATAGAAAGGTTCGTGCCGAAAAAGGCGCTGACCTTGTTAGAACAAGAGAGAAGAAGATAACGTCGGCTTCTCCACCCTGAAATTTGTCAATGGTGGCGACATGAAGGGCAAGGCGCTTGCGCTGTTCGACAGACAAACGGCTGCTCACTTCCCTCGTAATCAGTGCCACTTGAGCGTTGAACGGCGACAAGACGCCAACTGAACCTCTGAAGCTGTCGTCAGCAGCCAGGTCCGCCAACAGATCGCAGATGCGTTTGGCCTCGTCGGCGTTAACGGTACCTCCATCCTCGCGTGTGGCTAGTCCTTGAACGTCTTCCCACGCCAACCCCGGCTTGTAGGCTTTAGGCGGATTGAAAAAGTCGTTCTCGCGTCGACCAACAAGCCGGCCTTGGTAGAAGTCGGCATTGAGGTAGTCCACAATTGCAGGGGCGGACCTAAACTGATCCCGGAGGAAACAGCGTTGTGCCATGGTTCGACGGCTCGCGAAGTCGAACAGAGAATTAGTGCTTTGCGCAAAATCAAAGCGGCTCGTCTTTGGCAGCCCCGCCGCGTCCATCAATGCATGTTCGGTTCGATTGCTCAGGCTCGGAATGAAGCGGAGCTGCATGGGATCGCCGACGATTACCGCCCGACGGGCCCGCGCCAGTAGAGGGAGCGCTGATGCAACGTCGCATTGGCTCGCTTCATCGAAAACAACATAATCAAAAAGCCCCGGTATCAAAGGGATCCGAGAGGGCACAGACAGTGTGCTCATTGCCCAAATAGGCCGATGGCGCACCACATCTGCCGCATCGGCCGCAGAGAGGGCGGTGGAGCGTTTAACTCGATTAAAATCCAGGTCCCGATACCGATCTGATATTCGGCGCCATTGCTCCGCATTCGGTTTGGTACGAAGGGCCGCCACTTTCCTCAGCAGACCGAGCGCACTTTCGAAGGTTTGCTTTGCTTCGGCCTTCCCGCTCTCCAGCTCGGCAGTAGTCCGGGCTATCAGCGCCCTTAACTCACCCCTGCGCTCCTGCACACTGGCGAGGCTCGCCTCCGCCGGGAGCGCATCCAAGATATTCTGCGGCCTTGGCGCCCTAATGCGGCGGAATAAAGCTAGTAGCCAATTCAGTCGCGAGGCATGACCCCACATTCGCTTTGGCTCGGGTGCATCCTGACGGTCCGCTAATTCAGACAGTGCACTATGTGCATTTTGCAGTAGATGCATTCTACGCCGGTTTTCGCCAGCACGAGCGGCGGCATCCACAACGGATTTGAGCTGATCATCAACATCACCAGCACCAGCACTCTGAGCTGCTTCCTCTCTTGCCAATTCTGCCATGACATCGAGGAAGCTAACGTCACGTTCCCCTTCGGCGTCTCTTCCTCGTACCAAGAGGGGGACGTCAGAAATGAGTTCAGCCAGTCTCTTTTCTACTTCGTTCAGAGCCTGATGATTTTTCGCCGCAAACAAAACGGACCGCCCGTTCAAAACAGCTGACGCCAGTAGCGTTAAAATCAGTTGGCTCTTGCCAGTGCCGGGCGGCCCTTGAACAACGGTTAGAGGGCCGGCCAGGCATGCGTCAGCTGCCAAGAGCTGACTATCTGTCAAGTCCGAGATAGGAATGGGAGAAGCAATCGGATCTCCCGCTGACGACCCGCCGACAAGCATCCGGTATAGCGCCGAGTCTTGTAGAGCTTCCGCCGGCAGGCTCGCTAGGCTTTCCAGATCCGCCGCAGCGCCCTTGGTGAAGGTAGCGTCCTCCGACAAGAAAAGAGCTGCAGCGTTACGAACTCCTTGCGACGAAAGTGGAAGTGATTGCGCTAGATCGGCGGGTCGGAGCTCACCAGCACCGAGCGTTGCCAGCGCATAGCGAATGCGATCTCCAATGCCCGCGAGTCCCTGCTCTTCCGCATTAAGAAGCGTTTCGAGAAGCTGCTCCTGGTTCCACTTTGAATTCCTCGCTGCTCTCTGAAGCCATGCAGGATTGAGACTAGGTTCAACAGCTTCGGGAATGATGCGGAGATCAGCACCATCAATGCGCCAGGTAACAGGTACGATCAGCCCGGGAATACAAGCAGTACCCTCTGGTGTTTGGAAGACCGAAACAGGCCAACCAACGGCAGCCGTTCTTAAGGTCCGACGCTGTAGTGCTTCTCTGAATCCCTCGGGAAGGCGCTCCATTGCGATGGTGAGTTCAGCTTCTGTCCACCAGTGCCCGCGGGTATGAAACAGCTGCCATACTTTTCCATGGCGATCTGCATACTCCTCAATGCGCCCTCGTGGGTCTTGGCGTTGCGTTGCAGCAAAGTACCTAAGGAGGCTCGAGAGCTCAGGTAGCTCCCCCGGGCTACGCCCGCTCTCTAGTAGGTCAGCAGTTTCAAAGCTGGAAGCTTGTACGCTCCGGACGAGGGCGTTTACCGCATGAAGCGTCCCTGTGTCCGATGCTTGTAGATCGGAGGGCTTTGGCGCAGAGCTCTGTTCCCCGTTGCTCTCCCTCACCGCTGCCCAACGGCCATCCGAATTGCGCCTGATCTCGCCCCTCTCGGCAAGGGAACTCAGAGCGGCAAGTAACTCGCTTGGTGGCAGCCGAATACCAGACGAGCTTAAACGCGAGAGCAATTGCGCATTGCTCACCCCTTTGGGGTGCATTTCGAGCATGCGTCTGATGGTAACGTCGAACAAAGAGATTGGGTACTATGCGGAATACAATACGCCACCACCCTACGCACCCGGTATCTGCACGGCAATGGTGTTCTAAGTTTCTCGTCTTAAGCGGTGCGGGGTCTTCTGGGTTGACTGTATTTGTCACCCCCGTACCTGAGTCTGCTGCTGCAGGTTGGACCACGCGGTTGCTTCGGAGCTCGCGAAGAGAGGAGGCCTAGCGGTCGTTCTTTATGTTGGGAGTCGTAAGACAACGCGTCTACGGTTGCATGCTTGGCGACTATCTCTTCAGCCGTAGGCCCTCTCCTGGGCATCTGCGTATCCTTTCAAATGGGACCATTCCCATAATTCAAAAAGGACCACTTCGGTGGGGGCAGACCACCCAGCTTCTGAGATGCCACCGCTCTTTCATTTGGATTGACCAAGAGGCTGGTGCGTTCTGCTGATACGACGTCGACAAGAAGTTAACCCGCACTAGCTCAAGTTCCCTCCGCCAGTTACCGACCCCTGAAATCTTAGTCGTATGCGACCACGCAATGGTTATTCCTTACTATGTTTCGAAAGCTTCGGCGGCGCGAAGCTTGGTGTGGCTATTGAAATACGATTAGCAAACGCCTGTTTCTCTGGAGTATATGGCGTTTGGCTGGTGAGCTGCGGGAGCACATCACCATGAAGTTGAGCTCGCAGCTCCGACCAACGAGCCTTCAGTATCTGCCATTGATGATCGTCGTAAGTTCCCTTGACAACTATCGGATGTACGAGAATACGAGGCGGGCCTTCATCGCCAGCACTGGGCTGCCACTGCTTGAAATCCTTCAGCCACAGACTGTTTTTTCGATCGACACGCCCGATCTGTTGTTCGACAACACCTGGGTTCCACTCCGCGTGTAAAAGGACAATTGTACGGCACGCTTCGTGCAGGTTAAGGCCTTCTCGCCCAACGCGTGATTGGGCTAGCAGGACCATCGGCCAACTGGCCGGACGATTGAATGCCGCTTGGAGGAGCCGTCTTGTCTGGGGACTGGTGTCGCCAGACATCATGCGGGCGAAATTGCCTTCGCGTCCAGAGTAATCTGCCAAGTGGACCGCCAATCGTGATGAAAGATCGTCCGGATTTTCGTCGTCTTCATCGCCAGAAAGTTCCGCCACCAATGTCTTGAACAAGACCAAGAGCTCCTCCCCGGTCCAAGATCCGTCGGTTGCCTGACGTCTCTCTTCCAATGCCTCCAACAGCGAACCGATATCGCCTCGCAACTCCACTTCGCCATCGTGCCGTAAAAAGCGAACTAACAGCTCGGCACTTCCGTCGTGTTGAGCAAGCTCCTCAATTTCACGATGGAGCCGTGCCAAGTCAGTTCTTCGCGCGTTAGCCCATTCGCTGTATTGAGTCTCAAGGAGATGGTCTATTGCCGTAATTCCCCCGGGTGGCACGTTAAGCGTGTGGTCTCGTGCCGCAGCAAGAACTGCAAGAATATTTTCTTTGCGAACCGATTTCCCCGGCCAACGCTTACCGTCTCTTAGACGCCTTAACATTTCGCGGGCGTCAAGGAGGCGAGTGAGAGCGTTCATTGGTGCGATGAATCGACCAAAAACCAATACTTTTTTACCCTGCTCAGCGTAACTTTCAATAAGCGCTACAGCAGCAAGGATGGCCGGGTGGTCGTAAATATCTGCCGACCCTTTGCTGAAAGCGTCCAACCAAATTTCATGTGGCGCCTCCCCTGTCGCTTCAGGGACCGAGGCAATTTCAGTCTCTTCATCGCTAGACAGGCCAAATCCATAGCCTTGCGCAACTGAAAGCCTAGCTCGCTTAACTCGCTGGTCGTTTTGCGGCAGCAGAGATAACGCCTCCGCTGCGCAGAACCTACGAAGCCAATCAATCGTGAAGCCTTCCGATTCAGGCGTGACGGCGATGTCCTTTACGTTGCGATAATCGCCATACTTATCTTGGAAAGCACGAAATTCGGGATCATCTCTTTTGTCTCGACGCAGAACGAAAGGTTTCAGCGCCTTACGGAACTCCTCAGCCGCGCTTTCAAACTCAATCGTTAGACCCTCATCAAGCTCTTCTTGCTGAATGCGCTGGACACTTCCAACATAGCCGCTGATCCATTCAGCAAGCTCTCCAAGAGCGGTCACATCGTGCTTATCATCGCGGCCGCTAAGTCGACCGAGCGTATCAATCCACTGGCTTGCGTCCAGCTCAACAGGAGTTGCGGTCATCCCTAACCTGAAGGGGTCGTTGCTTTCCCAAGTGATCGGTCCAAGGATGTTTGAGAGACTGGAATTGCTACCACGCGCTTTGTGCGCCTCGTCCACCACCACTAAGTCAAACTGGCCAAGACCGTATCCAATAAGGGGTAGAATTTTTCGCTTGTATTCATCGGCTGGTAGCCACCTCTGATCTCCCGAAAGATCGTGCGTGAGCTCATGGCTCTCAATATTTTTAGCTATTGCCAGCGCGGCCCGCCGAGTAGCGTGAACATGCCCCATCTCATTGGCGTAAAAATTGTCACGCAGGATATTTCTGCGTCGTCCCGCGACTAACCTCGCAACGTTCGGCAACAGTTCGCGCCTCCACCCGCCGGCCGGACCGTCATTGCGGGCAGGAAACTGCATGGCAGCGAAAGTATGAGAGATCATAACGATCTGCTCATTGTCCCAAGCGTTTTCTGGCAGTTCGCGCTGTTGCCGGCGAGACGTCAGCCATTCGCTATGACTGCGTTGGCGGCGAACGTCGCCCTCTGAGTCACCGACGTGCAGGTAGCCAGAAATGAAGCTGTCGTAACTGCGGAGCGGCAAAAGGGTCTTATCATCGGGGTTGAAGAGACGAATTTCCTTTTGCCACTGCACCCCCAGCCCGGCGGGCAAGACAATCGCTGATCTACCACCCGCCCGCCTCACCGCCTCAATCAAAGCCGCGGCGATCCGCGTTTTACCCATGCCAACTTCATCGGCGAGTAATGCGGCGCGTTTGCCTGAGCGCACTCGGTCGGCCAGTTCCACGATTGTAGCACGCTGTCCGTCATCCAGAAGCGAAGATGCTACAAGCGCGTATTTTTCGAGTTCATCTGCAACGTGTGACCACTTCATTTCATGCCGCCTCCTCCGACCAAAGTGAAGGATACCCTTCCAGGCCCCAATTGCCCGCCACGGCCACAAGCGCGTCGTTCAAAAGCTTGATGTCGGCATCCACGGGGCACATGCGCGGATCAGCAAGGACAGGAAGTGGATTGGCTCCTGCACTCCTAAAAAACGACAGCATTTCAGTTTCTTGCTTTGCGATAGCGCTTAGATTCTGTCGAAGCTCACGGCACCATCGTTGCCAGTCTCGTGGATCAACATCGGCTTGAATCTCGCCCAGCCTGACAAGCAGGCCCATCATCCGTCGAATGGCGTAGGTTGCCGTAGGTGCGTCGACTCGATCACTTTCGGAAGCAATGGCCTCACCACCTTCTGGACCGTCCTCGGGCCCGTCTAAGTCGGCAGCCTCAGGGAATGATCCCAGTCCAGCCAAAATGTCTTCGACCGTCATGTCTGGCGACCGTGGGACCACTAAAACACCGTCAGCAATAACAGGCAAACGCCACCCATGTGCTGACAGAGTGACAATGGCGGGAGCGGGCGCCGGCCATTCGCAAGGTGTCAACCGAACTTGGTTGTCCTGGCCGATAACACTGATACTGACTCCTTCTGGAGCCGAGAGGACTTCGTCATCCCAAATCAGCCAGCTCACCGGAGGATGGGACAAAGGCTCTTCTGGAGCGATGAAATCCCCTCCTGACTGAAGTGAAGTCAGAGAAACAACTTCGTTGAATTGCACCGGAAGCAGGCTGGACAGGCCTTTTTTGCCGCGCCAAGGGAGCGCACTGGGCAAATCTACAATCACTCCTGCCTCGATATTTCCGCCCCCGCTTGCTGCGGTCTCAAACCCAACGCGGCTCAGGTTGCCCGAACCAAGATATAGTCGTCCTTCCGCGTCCTCAGAGCCCCCAGCTAGCAGCACAAATTTGGCGTGAAGCCGCCCATCTTCGCCATGAAGTGCCGAATATGGCCGACGCAATGCCCAGCCGCACCTGATCAATGCCTCGGCACGCTCGGCCAGACCTTGGCACGACTGCGGATTCAGGAAGAGATCCAGTTGCGCGTTTCTTGTAAGTGCATTGTTTTGAACGAGTGTCTGGCGCATCCGCTCAACGAGACCGGCATCGCCATCCCCCGCCGCCTCAAAGTAGCCGGAACCGACAATCAGGCGGTTCGCCTTCTTCCGTCGTCCGAGACGCTCAACGACCTGAGGGAAGAGCGCTTGCTCTCGACTATCGATGAAACGCGGCCGCAAATCTGACCTGGGAAGCTGATCGACAGCGGCGGACAGGTGAGAATCCGGGCGATGGCCGTCGTAGTCCCGTTCAATCAGCGAGCAATCGGCTTTCTTTCGCAACCACACGAACATCGCCCAAGCCGCTTGGACGTCTGCACACTCCTGGGAATTCGGGTTATCGACATCCACATCAATCGACCAAAATAGATCGATACTGTCCGTTAAAGGATCTTGCGTCCAATTGCCTGTGCTCACAGCCAGTCGAATGACGTACCCGCTACCTTCTTTTCGACGGAAGCCCATCAAACCTACTTTGGCATGTAGCAGATTGTACCCTCGATCCTTAAGGCGCATCCACATCCATGCGAGGCCAGGAATGTCAGACACCACATCTAAACTTGGATGAATGAAGGCCGCGATTGATGGCCGCGTAACGTCACCGTTAAAGGTTCGCTTAATTTGATTTAAGATCTGACGCGTTGCGGTAAAACCGCACAAAAAACCAAAATCGCCAAAGCAGTCTTTCGGTGGCATGAAGAGTGTATAGAGCGTAGTGTGCATCATGCCGCCTCGAGATCTCGACTGTCGCGGGAACCCGGATTTGGCTTTCCTTTCAACTCGCTGACCAGACAATGCAAGTTGTAAAGACGGAATAGCTGCGGGGCGAAAGCATCGTTTTGTGTTGCGGGATGGCTTTCCTCCTCCGCATCAGGACTTACCTTGATCTCGCCTGCCGCTGCGCCGAGACAAAGATGACCGCCTCGCCAACATATAACAGTACCATCCCGCTCCGCCAGTGCTCGAACTAGACCCGCCGCCCTAAGGTCGTTGATTTCTGACAAAAACTCATTACTGATCGATTCGCCAGAAGCGGTAATGCGCTCGCCTTGGCGACTAGCAATTTGATATAGAGCATCTAATTGTTCCGCCGCTGCCTTTTGAGCCTCTTCAGCGGACAAACGGACGGGTTCGTTTGCGTCCCGACGACGCAGCAACTGTTGTTCCAGCTGATCCAAGACCGAAAGTGCTGCATCTCGCAAATCCATAAACGCAGCTCCGCCTCGCAAATCCGACCAATGATCCGGTTCTATGCTCCGTAGAGGAAGTGGGCTTTCTAGTTGTGCAGCGGAGGGGCCGGTAGCGAGCGCAACGAGGTTCCGTCTACGGATGCTGGCAGCATCATCACCATCGACTAACCGTGCTAAAATAAGCTTCCGAAACTCAGAACGCACTTCGCCGGTTGCACTTAGCCCAGCTACAACTTCGGACAAGCCACGAGGATTTTCGCCCTTCGCCCATGCAAGCAGAATATGGCGATACCTTTGCATGACCGGCAACTCCAGCATCCTCTTACCGGCTGTATGGATCTTGAATGCACCATAGCGGCTGCCCTCAACGAATCCCAAGGCAACAAGCGGCTGAACCATGGCCATGCGGATCGGCTGAACAACGTAAGTCCCCCGTCTGGTGAGACTTTGAAAGCTCCAATCATTGAGCCCCTGTAGCTTCCTCTTTCCGCGAACTCGGCGATCTGTCGGCCCGTCTTTGGCCTGCTGCATAGCCAAAGCTTCAATAGCGTTCCCGATAGGAAGCGCAGGGTGTTTGAGTTCCTCTGCGATTGAGACTGCGAGAACCGACCAGAGAACGGGCATTGGGAACCACATCCCACCAAGTCCTGGGACCGCACGGTCATTGAAATGTCGCACCGCAGCCGCGAGTCCCAAGTTCTGCTGACGCCGCTGAGAGATCACCGTATCTGGTGCCAAAATTCCCCAAGTCAAAAAGAGATTCCTTCCTATGCGGAGCTAGCCTTCAGGCGTCGTATTGTCGAAGATACCCCACGGGGTACACCATCTAGCACCCGGAAGTCCTACGTTGTTGCGCAAACCGTATGTGAGAAGCGGTCAGGTCTCGGATGGAAACCAACAAACTGCTTCACGGCATTCCTGGGAAGTCGTTCCGCTGATATCCTTGAACCATGTTCCTGAGCGCGAGGGGGGCCACGACCTCTACTTGGTCCCCCCATGCGTACAAGAACCAAGCCATTTCCAGGTGGCCTGAGGCGGAGAACCGAACGATGAGAGATCCATCCTCCTCGTCCTTCAGCTCCTGATCTGGGTGGAAGTGAAAGCTTCTGGCTCGGTCCGCTGCCTTTGGGGTGAAGCGCCAGATAACTTCGCCGTACTCTTCAGCGCTGTGGAAGGCGCCAAACGATCTTCGTGAGAACGCCTCAAGATCAAAGTCGCCGGGAACGTTCGATGCCTCGTCGGTCACCCTCAGATCTCTCATCCTGTCCACTCGCCAGACAGGGGGATCGCCCCACTCGTGGCCGTTAAGCTGAGCAACCAGGTACACGCGGTGACCCGTTAGGACACCGTAGGGGCTAACCAGCCGCTCCACATCACCTTTGGGTCCGCTGCCGTACTTGAAAGCAAGTTTCTTGAGAGCCAGAATCGCTTCAGTAATCGGCTCCATGACCTTCGCCTCGACGCTCGGACGCGGGCCCGGCCGGACCATTAGGCTACTGGCTCCCAGGAGCGCTTCATAGTCAGTCTCGATCTTCCGCCTGCTCCGTTCAGGAGCCATCAGTCGCACCTTGGTGCGCAACTCCTCGAGGCGAGACGCGTCAGCATGGTCATTCTGGGCCCGAAGAGCTGAGATAGCGTGATCTAAAGAAGCCAGCTCCCCCGCTTCGAGGTGTACGAGCTCTCGCAGCTTACCCCTTTCAAGTCTGACGCGCTTGCGGCCCTCGTAGTCCAGCGTCTCGATCAGCTTGTCGCCAAACACTTCCCTAACTGCGTCGAGCAGCCTTTGCGTGTTCCTTCGGGCAGAAGCACCTTGAGCCGTAGATCGCGAGTCGATCTCTGCAAGAGTGAGGCCCAAGTGCGAGGACGAAAGCTCCACGGCAAGGTGAAGTAACTCTGCAGCTTTTTTATACGACATCCAAACTTCCAAGCCCGAGCAGGGGCGACCGATTTTGTCGTCGGACCGGGTTAAGTTTCTCCCAACACGCAGTCGAGGGAGGCCGAGTAGTGGAAGACATTCAGATCAGCGTTCATGCGCAGGCACGTATCAGGCAGAGAGGCCTCAAGGCTGAGGCCTTGGACGCGCTGATCACCTACGGCAGCTATCGACGCCGTGGCGGCGCGGAACTTGTCTTCATGGACAAAAAGGCTCGTGCTCGGGCGAAGGATGGCCTGGGCGTCAAGGCATTCGCCAGAATTGAGAGCAGCTTCAATACTTACGTGGTGGTGGGCGACGAAGGCACCTTGGTCACCTGCGCCAAGCGGCTGAAGCGCCTCATGCTGTGAACGACCTGGACTAGCCCGGCCCTAATCAGAGCACCACTTAGCCCCACAGGATCAATATGCAGCCATCCCAGGTATTCCGCTTCGATCACCAAGAGATCCCTGACGTTCTAGATGTCCCTTTCGGTTCCTTCGAGAAGTACCAACTTCGTGCCTATGCGCTTGCGGTTCTCAGCCCGGAGAAGGGCCGCACTCGTGTAAGCCTACCTGCAGATTTCGTCGATTGGTACCAAAGCCACCGCAAGCCGCTCAACTTGGCCATTGAAGCGCTCGACGAATTGTCTGACAGCGCAAAACGCGAGCATTTTTGTGAAACGGTGATCCGAGTTCCCCGCTCGCAGATCGCCTCTGCGTACCGCAGCGTTCCTGCGAAATCTTCCTTTCAGAAACGCCTCGACTGGGTTTCGCAAACCCTACAACTGCCTCGGCGGGAGGCAATGATAGTGGGTGCGCTGGTACGCCTGACCCATATAGATGCTTTCCAGCAATTGCGCGAAGCGTACTCAGGTGAAGATCCAAGTAGCGATGAGGTAAGCAGCCGAACCCTACTGCGGGTCTGTGGTCTGCGTCGTGCTGAAACCAATATCTTCAGCGCCCATGCGCCACTAAGCCAACTCGGCCTAATCGAAAATCGAGGCGGGGGCGACTTCGCAGCTTCTCGAACGCTTCTAAGGGTTCTCGCACAGCGATCCACCAAGGAAGCAGCATTGACTGCAGCGCTCTTGGGCAAGCCTGCCGAGACGTCATTGGAACTCTGCGATTTTCAGCACCTTGGTCAGGGCCGCCAGCAGGTTCTTGATATTATTGGGGGTGCGCTCAAAGAGAAGGCCCGGGGAGCGGGCGTTCTCTTTTACGGGGCTCCAGGGACAGGAAAAACGGAATTCGCTCGCTTGTTAGGGCGAGAGCTCAAAGCACACGTGGTTTTCGTCGGGGAAACAGGCAATCGCGAAGCTGAACCCAGCCGAGCTGATCGAGTTGCGCACCTTTCGCTTCTGTCATCGCTCGCGGACCGTATCGGCCGCGTCATCCTGGTGATCGACGAAGCCGACGACATTTTCAACGGTATTGATGACCAGGAATTCTCAAACCGGTCCGGTTCCAAAGTGTTCATGAACCGCATCGTGGAAAGTTGCCCGGTTCCAACGATCTGGATCAGCAATTTTCCGGAGAGGCTGGGCCAATCGATCTTGAGGCGCATGCTACATGCGGTCGCATTCGAGGAGCCGGACCAATCTTCAAGACAGCGCATCGTTGAGCGCCTTGCCGATGCCCAGTCGTTGCGGCTAACGGATGAGGAGACAGTTCGGCTTGCCTCTCTGCAGGCACCGCCTGCGCTGATTGAGGCAGGTCTGAAAGCTTCGCGCCTAGCCAGTGGCGGAGCAGACTTCGCAATAGCCTCGTCAAAGTCGCTTCTGAAGGCCATGGGGCGCCGGCAAGCGCCGGAGCTTGCTCCAGGAAAGGTGCCATTCGACACTGAGCAATCCTCAGCAGACACAAACTTGTCCCTGCTGACCCGCAGAGTTCAAGCTGTAGGACCTGGTCCGTTTACCTTTCTGTTCTCCGGGGCTCCGGGGACGGGCAAAAGCGCTTACGCCCGTCACCTGGCCCTCTCTTTGGGCCTGGATGTCCTGGAGAAAAGGGGTTCGGATCTTCTTGGCATGTATGTAGGGGAGTCCGAGAAGCGCATCGCCGAGGCCTTCGAAGAAGCAGCGGATCGCAGGTTGTTCCTTATTATGGATGAGGTGGATTCGCTGCTCGCGGACCGCCGAAACTCTCAGCGTTCCTGGGAGGTCAGCCAAGTAAACGAGATGCTGACGTGGATGGAGCGTCATCCGAGCCCATTTGCCGCAACGACGAACTACGTTGACCATTTGGACCCCGCAACGATGCGCCGCTTTCTCTTCAAGGTGACGTTCGGACCGATGAGCAAAGAGCAGGCCGCGCGCGCGTTCGAGGCACACTTCGGGTGTGTTGCGCCGCAAAGCCTTGCCCAGCTCCATCCACTAACCCCCGGAGACTTTGCACTCGTCCGACGCAAGGCTGAAGTATTTGGCTCCCTGGAGCCGCTGGAGCTGGTGTCGATGCTGGCTCATGAAATCTCGCTGAAACAGACCAGCTTAAGCCGCCCCGTCGGGTTTGGTGCCTCGCTATAGTAAACGAAGTCTTAAGGGCTTCGGGAGCTCATTCACTGAAATTGCTTCGGGAACAGCTATGGAATTGGTTTTCGGTCTGCACTGCGATGGTGCGGTTTACCCCGACTTCCCCGGTTCGGGTGCCGGCGCTATCTGCGCTGACGTGGTGGGCCCCAGTGGGCTGCTCGCAACGCTGGAACTCGAATTGGGTCTGACTGCACCTGCTGCAGCTGTTGCCGTGCGGATAGCGGAATATGCGACCAAGCTGCGCGCAGCACTATCAGTGAAGCCTAATTGCTTCTTCGCCGCATCGTTCTCTCGAGACCCTTTTGCAACGGCAAAAAGCCTCCTGAACTATCGGGACCAACTCGTAACCGGAGGCTGGCGACCCATCTCAACCGGGCTTAAGCGGCTTGATGAGATCGCGCTGGTCGAACGTTCCGGCGAGGCCGTGGCCAAGGGCAGTGGTGATCGGCTTTTCGATGCCCTTGAAGCGCTGAAGGGAAAGCCGCAGCTCTCAATTACATCCATCACCACAGTCGAAGAGCGGCAATCTTTGCCTCCAGTCTGGGGGCGGCTCCTGGATGCTCTTGAAGCCTGCGGCACCAAGATCGAAGGCAGAAAGCTGCCAAGCTCGGATCACCATGGTACCGACCTTGATCGGGTGCAGCACTTTCTTGAGGGCGGCTGCGCGGACGTTCTAGTCGGTGATGGGACGGCGATCCTGATCGAAGCAGACACTTCGCTCATGGCGGCAGAGGCTCTTGCTGATTGGCTGGCTGCTGGACCTGAAGAAGAACTCTCAGGGACCGTGGTAATCGATACCAGCGGTGATACGGCACTCCTCGATGAGGCTCTGGCTGCCAGGGGTTTACCGAAGCTCGGTCATTCGCTCTCGTCTCCGTACCGCGGAGCTCTTCAGATTCTTCCACTCGCCTTCGCAGCGGTCTGGAGGCCGTTCAATCCCAAGCCCTTGCTTGATCTGCTTCTCTTGCCCCGCCCACCAATCGGGCGTTCTGCTGCTCGCAGACTTGCCCGCGCATTGATCCAGGAACCGGGAGCGGGAGGTCCGGTCTGGAATGCTGCCTGGGAGAAGATACGAGCCGACCTTTTGGATCGCTTTTCAGAAAAGGCAGCTCCGGAAGCCGAGGTGGAAAAGCGGGTCAGCCGGTGGCGTGACTGGACGCAAGGTGGCCTCTATGATCGCCAAGAGGGAATTCCCGTAGAAGCCGCGCGCTCGATAGCGGCGCGCGTGGCTCAGTGGGCGGCGGAAACGGACGCCAGTGAGGGCGATCCGATCCTGCGGGCAGCCATGGGAACAGCAAGCACCTTCATTGAGGCTGTCGACGCACTTGCCGAGGATTTCCTGCCTGCATTGCTCATAGAGCGGATCCTGGAGCAGGTAATGGCCAATGGGGCGGCCAATCCAGAGCAGTTTGCAACGGCCGGTGGTCTCCGGGCTGTGACAAGTCCAGCTGCAGTTTGGGACCGTGCAGAAAGAATCGTCTGGTGGGACTTCAAGGGACCGGGCGATGGGGTTCCCATGCACCCGTGGACTCGATCAGAAACTGAGGCGTTGCAAGCTGCCGGATGCGAACTGGAGCCTGCAAGCCAAGCGGCAAATCGTATCTCGAGCAGCTACGCCAATGCCGTGCAAATGGCAGGGCGTCAGCTGATGTTCGTTCGATCTACCCTTAGTGCAGGTCAAGAAACTACAAGCCACCCGCTTGCCCATCAGCTGCAGCCTCTCCTTGGCGCTGCCGGACGTCTGGTGACATGGAACGCAGAGGAGCTGCTTCGAGGGCCGAGCCATGCGGTGGGCAGAAGGACTCTTTCTCGCGCCGAGATTTCGATCCTCCCTATTCCCCAAGCCAGAGCCAAATGGGAGCTCCCCCCAACCATTCTTTCGAAGCTTCAAGGGCGCGTGGAAAGTGCAACAACGCTTGAGCGCCTTGTGGACTGCCAACTTCGCTGGCTTCTCTCAGATGTGCTGAGACTCTCGGGGGGGCGCTTCGCAGAGCTACCCGGACCAGACCAGCTTATCGGCAATCTGGCTCATGAGGTTGCTAGGCGCGTATTTCAACCGGGCCCGATTGTCGTTTCGAGCGCACTGGAAGCCGAGATCTCATGGCATTTTGACGATCTGCTTAGTGTTGTAGCCGCTCCGCTACAGCAACCAGAACTTGCCGCTGAACTTGTTGCTGCTCGTGCGCGTGTTCCAGAAGCGATCCTGCATCTGGCTCGCTGGTTGGCTGACAAGAACTTCGAGGTAGTAGGGACCGAGATCGACTGCGCAAAAAGCTTGAGCGCGGAGCTGGCAATCCGCGGTCGTATCGATCTCCTGGTTCGCCATCACACACGCGGGTTGGGCGTCATCGATCTCAAGTGGAGCAAGAGCGCGCGTCGTCGTCGTACCGAGCTCTCAGAAGGTCGCGCGCTCCAGCTGGCCGCCTATGGTGTCATGGCCGATGCTGAGGGTGGGCGGGCTGCAGGTGCTTACTACCTGTTGAATCAAAGGCGCCTTATCGGCCTGGAAGGAGCCTTGGTAGCTGACGAGGAAGTTACGGGCCGCCGAACCCTGGAGGAAACCTGGGACGATCTGCTATCTACTTGGCAGACATGGCTCTCCTTCGCTGGAAATGGGATCGCACTGACGGCGGGTGCTGCAGATGCTGCTGAGCATCTCCCGCCGAACCTCGCTGTAGTGCCCACGGACGAGCCATGCCGGTACTGTGAGCTTACTCGTCTCTGTCGCATAGGCGTTGAGGAGGCCTGAACATGATCGACACCAAAATACAGACCGTGGTCGCATCGGCGGGCGCCGGTAAGACGACCAGGATTGTCGGCTCAATCGTACAGGAGGTAGCCAGACGCGATCCTGAACAGATCATCGCAACGACGTTCACCGTAAAGGCCGCCGACGAGCTGATAGAGCGTTCCCGAACAGCCTTGTTCAAGAGCGGTAACGCAGGTGCGGCAGCTCGTCTGCTAGGAGCACGCTTCGGTACAGTGAATTCGGTCTGCGGGCAGATCGTCTCCGAGTTCGCTATCGATCTGGGGCGGTCGCCACGCGCCGAAATTATTCCGGAAGAGAGCGTCACGCGCACTTTCGCGATCGCAGCGAACGCAGCAATAGAGAAGCACGCACCATCGCTCAACGCCCTGGCGGATGCACTGGGCTATACCGACCCTAAGCTGCCGTCGGCCGCGGATCGGAGCGACTGGCGCTCGACAGTCCGCCGCATCATCGAACTTGCTCGTGCGAACGGCATTTCCGCGGCTGATCTAGGGCGATCCGCCAAGCTTTCGCGGGAGTCGTTTCTGGCTTTGCTTACAAACCCTACGGGTCAGACCGCTGAAGCTTATGATCGGGACCTGAGCGTTTCAGTTCACAAGGCTCTAAGCAGTGCGCCCGTGGAAGTTTCTAAGACTGGAGCTGCTACACTTGAAACACTCAGGCAAGCCGCCGCTGCGCTCCGAGCCGGCCGACAAATCAGCTGGTCCGACTGGGCACGGCTTTCCAAGCTAGGTTGCGCAAAGAAGGACGGAGCAGAGTTTTTGGACGCCTTGAGTGATGTGACCCAGGCGGCTTGTCGTCACCCTGAGCACCCACGCCTTCACCAGCAGTGCAGCGACTTTATCGATTTGCTGTTCGAGTGCGCGGCCGACGCACTGGACGCTTTTCAGACCTACAAATCCGAGCGGGGTTTGCTGGATTTCACGGATCAGGAAATGCTGGCCTTGGAGGTTCTGCAGGACAACGAAATGCGAGAGCAGCTGCGGGAGAAGGTCGGCTGTGTTTTCGTTGACGAATTTCAGGATTCTAGTCCGCTGCAGATTTCGATCTTCACTGCGTTAGCGGATTTGGTCGACTCCAGCACCTGGGTGGGTGATCCGAAGCAGGCAATCTACGGGTTTCGGAATGCGGATTGCACCCTGACTCAGGCCGCTTTCGAAGGGGTTGCGGCTTCCTCGAGCGCAGCTCGTGATGTGCTGGCAACATCGTACCGCAGCCGCAAAGGGATCATCGAGTTCGCCAACTCCGCATTTGAACCCGCCTTCTCAGCTATGGGGCTGCCACCCGAGGAGCATTCGTTTGCAGGCGCGGCGCGAGGAGATGGCGGCTTTGACAAGGCGCCGCTCTCGGTGTGGTGGCTAGCAGGGAAGAATATCCAAGAACAACATGCAGCCCTCGCCAGTGGCGTGAAGTCCGCCATCGAGGCTGGAACTGTGGTGACAGACAAAAGTGGAGCGATGCGGCCCCTAACCGCAGGAGATGTTGCGATCCTCTGCCGCACAAAAGCTCATCTCGCCAGCCTTTCCAAGGCTCTGAGTCAGGCCGGTCTCAAAGTCGCTGTTGAGCTGGATGGGCTTTTGCGGACTCCGCAAGTGGAGCTCGTCATGGCCGCATATCGATGGGCCGCCGACCCGAGCGACCGCGCCGCTCTGGCTGAGCTAGCCCGGTACTTCTCAGCAGATCCCCAATCTGACCTCTGGTTGCAAGCAGCAGGCGCCCAAGATGCTGACGCAGCACTCTCGGCGGCCGTTCCGATCGCGGGAGAACTGGCGGCACTGCGAGAAAGACTGCTGACGTTAACACCAGCTGATTTGCTGGACGCCATCATCGCCTTGCCTGCCGTGTTCAGACAGATTGAGGGCTGGGGGGATTGCGTCGCCCGCTTGGACGATCTTGAAGCTCTACGAGGATACGCACGCGCCTACGAAGCTGGTTGTGCAGCCTCTGGCGTGCCTGCCACGCCTTCAGCGTTCATTCTCTGGCTTGCCTCGGAAAATCCACAGCGGCCCAAAAGCCGTCAAGGTGATGCTGTGAAGCTCATGACCTACCACGGCGCAAAAGGTTTGGAGTGGCCGTTTGTGATCCTTACTGGCCTACACCAGGCGCCGAAGCCTCGCCTGTTCGAGCCCGTGGCGGAAGCCGAGAGTGAGATCGACTGGAAGAATCCACTGGCAGGGCGATGGATTCGCTTCTGGCCTTGGCCGTACGGCAGTCAGAGCAAGAACGTTCATCTCGACGTAACCTCCCTGAACTCGGAGCTTGGCAAGGCGTCACTACAAAGAGCGCAAGAAGAGGACACGCGCTTACTATACGTCGGAGTTACCAGAGCTCGCGACTACCTGTGCTTCGCCCCGCCGGATGGCGGAAAGCTTGAGTGGTTGAGCGTGCTTGACACCGGAGCAGGACCGCACCTGCAGCTACCTGTGCCAGGAGGAGAACACATCCAAGCCGGAACGCATCAGTTCCCAGCAGTGGTCGATGCTCCACCCCCCAGTGAGCTGGTTAGCCGGGCAAAACGTCCGAGCTTTGTACGTCCAGAGCGCACGACAGTCACGCGTCCCGCGCTGCATCGGCGACCAAGCACGGACTCGTCGGACAGAATTTATCAAGTTGTTGAGCGAGTTGAACTCGGCTCGCGCGTCCCAGTTACTGGCGCCCCTGACATGCAGCGGGTAGGTGAAGCCGTTCATGCTATCTTCGCATCGGATACCTCAACCCCTGGCGCTTCCGCTCGTCTCGAGCGCGCGGAAGCCATCCTCGAGCGCTGGCGAGTACATGAAGTGAATGCGGCAGATATCATCGGCGCATGCGATCGGTTGAATGCATACATTTCCAGAACCTGGCCAGATGGGAAGGCCAGGCGTGAAGCCCCAATTTTCGCCGGGATAGAGCAGCAACTAGTCTCTGGCCGAATAGATCTCCTGATGGAGGATGACGAAGGATACTCGGTGATCGACCACAAAACCTTTCCCGGATCTCGTGATCTTTGGGATGCTCGCGCGGTCAAACATGGTCCACAGCTCGGTCTTTATGCTGAAGCCCTACAGGTGGCGACGGGGCGTCGGTGTGAGCGTGTGTATGTGCACATGCCCCTTGTTGGCGCTCTATTGAGGATCGCTGCAGTGGATGGGTCGACAAGTTCGGTAGGAAACTCAGGGTCGGACGATAAGCCGTCGGTGCAGCCCTCCGACCTTGATACCGTGTTCTCAGCTTAACCGGGGCTCTCCTGCCTATCTGAGGCACTCATCTTCTTCAGAAAGGCCCTTACATTGGCCTCTGACCAACGGCGGCCGTTGACGGTTGTCGTCCCCTCCAGGTTCAGCTGCTCGGCGATGACCTTGAACCGTTGCGAGCCCGCGTGCTGCGAAGACAACACACTGACGCGGCTTGCTAGGACTTCTCTCCGGCGGGCGGCGGCAGTGCGGTCCGAAGCGGCTTTGCGAGCTCTCCTGAAATGAACGATAGGATCAAACCACTCGCCGTCTACCATGGCTGGTTCTGGGGGCAAGCCGAGGCTCGAAACTGGTGCCCTCTGCATTAAGCGGAACATGAAGGGGTGACTTCGCCACCCTCCTTCTTGCGCGAAATCGACCAGAAGCAATTGGGCATTGTGCTTCAGGCAAAGAGACAGTGCCTTCTCCAAAGTCGCTTCAATGTGTTCTGTCCCGCGGTCCGGCTGCAGCTCAAGGAACACGAGTTCGCCCACAAGAGTGCCTCGCAAGCTTTGAACATAGTGCCGAACGACCTGCCGCTGATATCGAATGGTACGGCTCAGCCGAGCCGCTTCCTCAACGTCCTTGGGCAGACTGGTGAACCCTGCCGAGGGAACCGGGAATGTCCAGTAGAACCCCACGAAATTCTGATAGTCGGGGATCAGAGACATCAGGAGCTCTCCTTCGCTAAAAATTCCGACGGCGTCCGGTTTTCACGAAGTCAGACTGTACGGTCTCTGCATCCACAAAGACCAGCGAGACAAATTTGCAAACACGAGAATCCGCCGAAAGCATCAATCTTCCATCAATCCTCGAAGTGGCAATCGCGGCTGCCCGCTCGGCAGGTGCAATGCTGCGCGAGGAGTTTCATAAGCCCTCTGGCCGCCGGGGACAGGGCCAGGTTGCTGCTATAGATCTGGAGGTTGAACACCTGCTCAAGCAGCAATTGCTTTCAGCCCTGCCTTGCCGTTGGCTGGGCGAAGAAGCTGGTTTCGGCGGCACACCGTCGAGATACGTCTGGGTGGTCGACCCACATGACGGAACCGGCGCATTTTTGCAGGGACGCCGTGGTTCGAGTGTTTCGGTTGCGCTTCTGCGCGATGCCAAACCTATTCTGGGGGTGGTCTATGCTTTCGGCTATCCTGACGATGAAGGCGATCTCATCTCCTGGGCTGAGGACGCAGGTGCAGTCCGGCGCAACGGAGCGGCCGTCGATGTGCTGCTGGTGGGCAGGGAGTTGACGAAAGACGCCGTGGTGGCGCTTTCCTATGTCGCCTCGCAAAGCCCGCATGAGAACGCCACTGCAGTCGCGCCCGCCCGCTTCGTCGCTGTACCGAGCACAGCGTACCGGCTTGCTCTCGCCGCGTGCGGAGAGGCCGTAGCTGCTGTCGCACTAAATCCGCTGTCATCCTGGGACTTCGCTGCAGGCCACGCCCTCTTAATAGGCGCTGGAGGCATCCTCATCGACAGCGCTGGCAACAAGATCGAGTACGACGTGCAGGGAAGAGCACGGAGTGAACTTTGTTTCGGGGGTGCTTCTGCCGCGGTAACGCAGCTGGTAGACCGTGACTGGTCCCAGGTTATGAGGCCAGATCCTGGTGACCCCCGGCCCGCAGAGCCGCGGAAGCGGGTTCAGGACTCCAGCCGGCTCTCTCGAGCGCAGGGATGTCTCCTGGGTCAAGTGGCCGGTGATGCACTTGGTGCCTTAGTCGAGTTTCAGGGCAAGGGAGCCATCGCGTCCAGCTACCCGAAAGGTTTGCATGAGTTGGCAGATGGCGGCCCTTGGTCGATCATCGCAGGTCAACCGACCGATGACTCCGAGTTGGCCCTCGCGCTCGCTCGCTGCCTCACCCAGAACAGACGGTTTGAGAGGAGCATGGTCCTGGAGGCATACCGGAAGTGGTATCGCTCCTCTCCCTTTGATGTCGGTGGCACGACACGAGCCGCGTTGGCCCTGGGGCAGCTAAACCAGAACAGCCAAGCCAACGGATCGTTGATGCGCGTCAGCCCAATTGGGGTGTTCGCCTCCGGTAATCCCAAGCATGCTGCAGAACTGGCGGCCGACGATAGCTGCCTTACCCACCCTCATCCTGTTTGTTTGGCAGCGTGCTCGGCCTTCGCGGCCGCCATCTCCGTTGGAGTAGGTGGAGGGACGCGCGAAGACATGTTCGACGCTGCGCTCGCGTACGCTGGGGGAAGCGATCAGGCAGATCTTGTGCGAGACATTCTACGCCGCGCTACAAGCTCCAAGCCTGCGGATTACGAAACCAGCATAGGATGGGTTCTAATCGCCTTGCAGAATGCCTTCTATCACCTCTGCGGTGGCACTTCGGTGGCAGACGCAATTGCAACTACTGTATCCGAGGGCGGAGACACCGATACTAATGGGGCAATCGCTGGTGCCCTTGTCGGAGCTGCCGAGGGGCGCCAGGGCATATCGGACCAGTGGCGCAGAATGATCCTGTCTTGCCGCCCTATGGAACTGGGTGGAGCCGCCGAACCTCGCCCTATGGAGTACTGGCCGGACGATCTCCTGGAGCTTGCCGAAGGACTTCTGGACGCGGGAGCAGACCGATGAGCGGGGGGAACATCACAAGCTCAGAGTGCGGACAATCTTCAGCATCAACAGGAAGAAGTGCCGAAGGCATGCGCGTGCGGATACACCGGGGAACTCAGCAAATCGGCGGCACCTGCATAGAGCTGGAAAGCTCAGGCCAGCGGATCTTGTTCGACCTTGGGCTCCCGCTAAGCGCTGAAGAGCCTACCATGAATCTGCTCCCAAAGGTGTCAGGCCTCCGAGGGGATGACCCTAGTCTCATCGGCATTGTTCTTTCGCATGGTCATCGCGACCACTGGGGCCTCATCCCGCTGGCCAGTAGTTCAGTGCCACTGTTCCTAGGCGCCAGTACCGAGCGCATCATGAGAGCCGCAGCCGCCTTCGTCCCCGGTGGCTTTGCCCCCCTTGCGACGCGGCACCTTCAGGACCGTGCTCCGTTGCAGATCGGGCCATTCACCATCACGCCCTACCTTGTCGACCATTCTGGTTTCGATGCCTATGCTCTCCTGGTGGATGCCGGAGGCAAAAGGCTTTTCTATAGCGGAGACTTGCGAGCTCATGGACGCAAGGGAGCCCTCTTCGAGAGGTTGATCCAAAATCCTCCCCAGAGTGTCGACGTGATGCTCATGGAAGGCTCCAGCATTGGCCGCATCGGGGAGGATGAGAGCTTCCCAACGGAGAGCAAGCTGGAGGAGCAGTTCGCCCAGGTATTCGACGCAACATCAGGAATGGCGCTCGTCGCCTGCTCTGCTCAGAACATTGACCGTGTCGTCACGGTCTACAGAGCTGCGAAACGTAAGGGGCGCCGCTTGCTGGTGGACGCCTATGCGGCCGAAGTTCTCAAAGCTACCGGGTTGCCCAGCATCCCGAAGCCCGAAGGATCTTGGCAGGATGTTCAGGTGTTTATCCCGCAGGCACAACGAGTGACGCTCAAGAAGAACGGCATCGCGTCAATCGTTGCTGCCTACAAAGGGCGTCGAGTGTGGCCTGAACAGCTTGCATCCAGCGCGGCAAAATCCGTCATGGTGGTTCGCCCATGGATGCTGGCTGAACTCTCCGCCCTTGGTGCCCTGGAGGGAGCAGCAGTGATCTGGTCACAATGGGACGGCTACCTCAAGGAAGGGCTGGGTGAGGGATTTAAAGCCGACTGCGCCCGGCGCGGGTTACCCTTCTACCAGATACACACCTCAGGACACGCCAGCATTTTGGATCTGAAGCGCCTGACCTTGGCGGTGCAGCCAAAAACGCTTGTCCCCATCCACACCTTCGCCCCGGCCCAGTTTGGTGAACTATTTGGCAATGCACTGGAGCGTAAGGATGGGGAGCACTGGGATGTATAGGCAAACCAAGTAGGCGGGTAAGCATGGGCGGAGTGATCTCAAAAGAGTTCTTTGATGATCTGGACCATGGAGTCCTCCGGTCACTCACAACGAGAGTACGCTCGGACGATACGCTGATGCTGGCTCTTCGGGGTAGCTATGTGAACGTCTACTATAGAGGCGGAAGTATCCTGCGCCTTTCCCGCATGGATAGGTCGGGACAGTACGTCGCTGAATTCGACCATAACTACGCTCGAGACAGCGGTTACGGCGTGCCCTTTCTGCCCACGCAGATCATCGCTGAAGCCGACTGCGACGCATGGATTGCAGCCCTCCCGCAGCTCAAGCAGATCATGGATCTGTTCTTTGCCAGAACCCGGAAATCGGAACGAGAGTTTCAGCAGCTTGTAGCCTGGGAGAACAACCGGTCCGGCATCGCTAACAGCACCGAGTACTTCATTACGGACATCGAGTATGCGGACTCAGCAGTCGGTGCGCGCTTGGACATGGTGGGACTGAGGTGGTTAAGCAGCGAGCGGAAGAGCGGTTCACGGTGCGTACCAGTCTTCATTGAAATGAAGTACGGAATCGACGCTTACGAAGGTACCGCCAGCATCGCTAAGCACATCGCCGATTTGAAAACCATGCTCGGTCGGACGGAAACCCGAAGCCAGCTCAACGAAACCATAGCCGGACAGTTTGAACAGCTGGACAGACTGGGACTTGTCAAATTCAACCGGAGCAAGGCGGTAACTTCGGTCGAGGTTTCTGGCGTCCCAGAGGTCGTGTTTCTGCTAGCCAATCACAACCCCCGCAGCAGCAAGCTTCTTAATGCGCTGGAGAAGATTGAGGAAAC
Source organism: Devosia sp. RR2S18 (assembly GCF_030177755.1). Taxonomy (NCBI): domain Bacteria; kingdom Pseudomonadati; phylum Pseudomonadota; class Alphaproteobacteria; order Hyphomicrobiales; family Devosiaceae; genus Devosia; species Devosia rhizosphaerae. Next base: position 638,882 of record NZ_CP126539.1, on the reverse strand, counting down.
CCCTGACTTCAACTTGCGCTTCTTCGCCGCGAGCTTCGCCGGATATGGAATGCATGATGCCTGCATGATGAGCTTGGCGGACTTCCGCGAGCGTGTCGCTGCATACATAGCCTAACCCCATATACCCGTCTTTGGCTGACGTCGGCGGCTTTGCGCAGTGTCCCTTAATTGTCATTGAGTCCAAAAGGCGCTCGTGTGTGAAGCCTCTTCTTCCAACTAGACTCGATCTGGACAACCTCGGTTTCCGGTAGGTCGGGTGATAGCCGCTGTAAGACGCTAAACTGGAAATTCGTCGGGTCGAGCTGCTTTAGCAGCCGGTTTCCGCCGTGACCGGACGAGGCATATTGGCTCCATCTCCCGAGAATGTTGTCCGCACCACAGGCGGAGCCCACATACCCTTTTCCTGAAGCGGCATCGAAGATGTGATAGACCCCACGCCAATGAGACAAAGCATTCTTCCATGCAGTCGGCAGCACGGAGAGCTGCTGCCAGCTGACAACCAGATCCTGCCAGTCCGGCATCGCTGGGACGAAGGCGCTACTCTCGTGAATAGCCTGTACGGGCAACTTGTTTTTGTGAGCCCGACGCCACCAGGAGCGCTCCGGAGGCGGCCAGCCGACGACTAGCTTGCCACTCCAAGCCGAGTAGAAATCCGTCAGTTGCAGGTCGAACCACAAAGTATGGGAGCGGCCGCTCTCCTCAGAGAACCCAGTCATTCCCCACTGCTTCATTTCGGCGTATGCAGGAACTTCCCAGTACTCTTTGTGGGTCAGGCGCCGGGTTTGCCCAACCCGATAAAGGCCCACGAACAGGGCGCTGCTGGGTTCGTGGCCCAAGAAGGATGCGACGTATTCCGCGCCCAACAAAGCTGCCTCGACTCTATGCCCATGCGTCTGCTGATAGGCGTTGAACAGGTCAGGGCGCTCGGCAGCGAGCCAAGGCATGACGCTATTGAGTTTGGGCTCAGGCGGCCTATGCCGAAACACGATGACGCCTGCAGGGTTGATTGATGCGGCGCCAAGTAAATCGTTGAAGTCCACCTAAGCTCGCCACCAGCGTTTCCGACGCCAGCAAGTTATCGAGGAGCTGCAGATGTGTCACGCGCGGATATGTCGTCGCCGTTAGCGCTGGGAGACTCCGGCATTCATCGGGCTCCTTGAACCCGGGTGCAGTGCTTCAGACAAGCAAACGCGTCAGTCAGTTTGCGCAAGGACAAGGCCACCGCGTACTTCGCCCGACGTTCCTCGTCTTCAGCAAGAGGATGCCGGCCAAGCCGTTCCAGATTGCTGTTGTCTTTGATGTCAGCAAGATTTGCAGCGCGTGCTAGGGGATTCGCGGCGACGCGATCCAGGTACTCGCTGTACTGCTCACCAGTACGTTTAGTGAGGGCGTCCAACGCGTGGCCGATCCGGTCACCGAATTCTGCTGCCAAACGAGAGAGCGGGAATGCAGGACAATCCTCCGCTACGTCATGAAGCACGGCCACGATACGTTCCTCGTTGGAAGTCATAGCAGCCATTACCCGGAGCGGGTGCAGGATATAGGGCGCCCCGCCTTTGTCCAGTTGACCTGCGTGCGATTCCGCTGCCAGCGCGAGCGCTCGCTCAAGTGTGCTCATTCGCTGCTCCAGGCGGCGTGGAGACCTTCATCGTAAGTTTCGCCCAAATGTTCGAAGGCCGGAAATCGCCAGCGATGCGGTCACGATAGCTACGCCCGAGCAAACGAGCAACTGAGACGGAAAGCGACATCAACAGGGCTCCCACCTGCGCAAACCGTCTTCCGTGCAATGTTTCGACAGCTCGAGGGCTCCCAACGTTAGAAGCCAAGGTGCACCTGACGATGCGAGGTAGAGGCCATTGTCGAATGGACAGCGGCAGCGGCGTTGTATCGAAGAAGTAAATCCAAGCTTTCGGGGGTAATAACCGCGAGCAGAATACCACGACGGTTTTCACCCTTGGCCCGTCCAAGTAGCGCTGCCACGTTCCGGTCTCTCAGCTTGGAACTAGGTGATACCGATGAACAAGGGGTCTGGCAGCAAAGGCACCAACGACAATCCCCTTCTTGAGCTTACTACCTTGCTAGCAACCGCCTTCATCCGGCAGTCCAGTTCTCAGTCAAGCTGCAAAGCTTCCTATCCTCCCGTGATTGGACTGGAAGAGAACCTGAAACAGAGCGCTAACACCTCATCTATCTCAAAGAAGGTTGCGCTATGACGATTTCACCGGTTGCCCAGATCGCCCAACTCAGAGAACTACCAGTCGATGCCCTGAAACAACGCTGGCGGGAGCTATTCGGCTCAGAGCCAGGTCCGTTCAACCGTCGAACTCTTGAGGATAGGCTCGCCTACCGCCTGCAAGAGCTTAGATTCGGCGGCCTTAGCGCGCAGACTCTAAAGCGCTTAGAGGCGATGGGACAGGAACTCGATGGTGGGAAAAGTGATGTTCGGAAAGTACGATCAGACCGCGTGCCGCAGCCTGGGACCCGGCTGGTGCGAGAGTGGAAGGGGGTTGAGCACACGGTAACTGTACTGCACGACGGTTTCGACTACCAAGGTCAGCCATACAAGTCCCTAAGCCCGATAGCGAAGCGCATCACCGGCACTTCCTGGAACGGTCTTGTCTTCTTCGGCCTTAAGTCTGGTGATCGTCCGCATGATGATATGTGCGAACCGGCGTTCTGAGGCTGCAGCACCGTTTGCCAGCAGATTGTCTGTCGCATCACAGCGGAGGAGGATGCTTTCATCAATAGTGCTTGGACTTCTATACGAGATCCCCAAGTCCGGCTCGATCTCGATAGAGTCGGCGAACTCGCCACCGGAACTTTGAACCTCGATGCGATATTGCCCGACTGGCACTTGGTTGTCGGCCCATGTTCTAGTTCCTGCTGCCTGATCTAACGATTGCAGAACTGCACGTCCATGGTCGAGACTTGCTACAGGATCAATGGCTCGAACCATCGAAAGGAGCATTGTGCGCCAGCGTAATTCGGACTGTGCAGTGCGCTCGTATAGACTGCCGCCGAAAGCGATAAAACCATTCTCGTCGCAGCTCAGCACCATTTCGGTCTCCGGAAAGTCCCGGATGCGAACTGTCGTGAGTCCCATGGAGACCTCATCGGGCACCCACCGGACTGGCTGCTGTCCGCCTTCTGCTAACCCTTCGTTGATACGAGCCTGGAAGTCATCGCAGGGCACCGCGCCATCGGACTGAGCGAAGGCGCCAGATGTGGGCGAAAAGGAACAGGCGCCGAGTACAGCGGCCGCGAGCAATAGCATTGTCTTCATGTTCACCTCTCGCGTTGGAGTATGCGAGTCGACAACAGTGTCAGCGGTTGAGGGTGAGTTCTCCGTTGTGAGCCTTAGCTCCTCACGGCCCGGCACCAAATAATGATGGACCGCGCCGGCATTCGCCTCACCTCCGGCAACAGCAGCGCTTTGGTCGTCAACATCGCACCAGTTAGCGCACGTATATAGGGCAAACTAGGGCGAGCGGGCTTCTCTGAGGGCCCTGTTGAAAAAGTGTCGCGTCGCCGTGGCACGGATCTCAGGATCCGAGAGCACGACGTTGCGCATCTCATTGTCCCGCTGGAACATGCGGATCGCGCCTTGGAAGAAGGCCTGCGAAAAAGCAGAATACACCACGTCCGGCGGGTTGTTGCGCAGCATCTCGGTGAGGTCCTCGTCAAGGATCTCGCGGTTGACCTGCTCGAAGCGAAGCATGTCGGCCTCGGAGAAGTTGGTGCCATGGCGATCGTTGAAGCTCTTGACGAGCTCTGACAATTCCCTTCGCTCGTCTTCGGTGTAGGGCTTGGCACCAAACTCGCTGATTCCGGGTAGCGCCTCACCGTCGGTCGGTGAGAGCGAAGCAACGCCGTCCTCCTTCTGCTCGACGCGGAAAGCGTGGAGCCGGAGCATGTCCTCCGTGATGCCGATCTCAGGCGGAATCTGGCGGTTGGGCAAGAGGCGGGAGAGCCACTCGCCATAAGTGGCGAGCTTTTCCAGGTCTGTGTCCTCGAGCCGCATAACCTGAGCGATGAAAGCGTAGAAACGGTTGAAGCTCTTGAGGAGCTGACGGAACTCCTCCTGCCTGCCTTCATCGTCGTCGGCCTCAAAGCGAGCGACAGCCGCGCGCACCAATCCCTCAAGCCGCGGGCGGTCGGAACCGTCGAGTTCGCGCTTGAAGTAGGTCTGGGCGAAGCGCTCGATCTCCTCTTTATCCAAATAGCCGAAGCGATGAAGACGGCCTTCGAGGTCATAGACCTGGTTGGGATCCGACATGGACTCGAGGGCGGCACCTTGGAAATAGGGCCGAAAGGCGTTCTGGATGTCCTCGATCGTGTTCTGGAAGTCGAGGATTTGAGTTATGTACTTACCGGTCATGGTGCGGTTGAGACGCGACAGTGTCTGCACCGCCTGGAGACCGGCGAGCTTGCGATCAACATACATGACGCAGAGCTTGGGTTGATCGAATCCGGTCTGGTATTTTTCGGCGACGATCAAGATTTGATAGCTCTCGACATAGGGCGTGCCATCAGGCTTGAAGCCATCGAAGCGGCCGGGCAGCTCGGTCTCGGCAAACCCGTTGAGTTCCGCCTCGGTCCACTTCTGACCGTCAATCTCGAGCTCGCCAGAGAAGGCTACCAACGCCTTGAGGTCGGCATAGCCCTGGTCATCGATGTACTTCTTCACTCCGAAATAGTAGCGCAGCGCATGCTCTCTGCTCTGGGTGACGATCATTGCCTTAGCCTGGCCGTCCAGCGCGTGCATGACGTGCCGGCGGAAGTGCTCGACGATGATCTCGACCTTTTGCCCGATGGCTGTGGGATGCAGGCTCGCATAGCGCGCGATCTTGCGCTGTCCCTGCCGGCCGCTGAGCTCGGGATCGTCCTCTATGGCCTTTTCCAGCTGATAGTAGGCCTTATAAGTCATGTAGTTCTGGAGCACGTCCAGAATGAAGCCTTCTTCGATCGCTTGGCGCATCGAATAAAGATGGAAGGGGTGCGGCAGGCCATCGGTACCCTTAATACCGAAGCGCTCGAGGGTGACGTTGCGCGGCGTGGCGGTAAAGGCAAAGAAGCTGATATTGGGCTGCGGACCGCGGGCACGCTGATATTCGGCGATCACGTCCTCGATGTTATCGCTGGTGCCCTCGTCACGAGTGAGCGCATCGCTCATGGCCTGCGCGCTCTTGCCCGACTGGCTCGAATGGGCCTCGTCGATGATCACAGCGAAAGTTCTTCCGGCCTGCCCGGAAAGTTCCTTGAGGTGGTCGGTTGAGAACTTCTGAATCGTGGTGATGATGATCCTTGCGCCACGGGCAATGGCGTCCTTGAGCTGGCGGGACGTGCCGTCGATCTTCTTGACCACACCACTGGTCTGCTCAAACTGGGCGACGGTGCCCTGGAGCTGGCGATCGAGCACCACACGGTCAGTAACGATGATGGCCGTGTGAAAGACCTGGGCGTCGAGGGCGTCATGCAAATTGATCGCATGGTGGGCCAGCCAGCCGATGGTGTTAGATTTACCTGAGCCGGCCGAGTGCTGGATCAGGTAGTTGTTGCCAGCTCCATTAGCCTTGGCGTGCGCCATGAGCTTGCGAACCGCGTCCAGTTGCTGAAAGCGCGGGAAGATCATGGTCTCCTTGTCGCCGGTGACGTCGAGATGCATGAACTGTCCAATGACGTCGAGCAACACCGCACGGGAGAAGGTGGCGTCGCCCCATGGGCCGGCCTGGTAGAGATAGGCGATGCGGTGCTCGTTCTCGATGTCTGAATTGCCGGCGCCGCCATCGCGGCCGCGGTTGAATGGCAGAAAGCGCGTCTTGCCATTCTGAAGCCGCGTCGTCATCGAGGCATTGTCCTCGTCGATTGCGAAGTGCACGAGGGCGCCGCGCTTGAAGGTCAGCAGCGGCTCGCCGGCCGGCGCACGGTCTTTGCGGTATTGCTGCTCGGCGTTGCGGAAGGTGGAGCCGGTGAGGAGGTTCTTGGCCTCGATGGTCACCAGCGGCAGGCCGTTGACGAACAGCACTACGTCGAGGCGGTTGCCGTTCTTCTCGCTGTATTCGACCTCGTCCATCACCGAGAGGATGTTGGCCCGGTATTCGGCAACACGGCGCGGCTCAAGCTCGCTGGCGGGCCGGAAATTGCAGAGCGTGAACTGGATGCCTGGCACGATCTTGATGCCCTTGCGCAACACGTCCAGCAGCCCACGGGATTTCAGTGACCGCTCGAGCTGCTTGAAGAACGTGGCGTCAGCCGAGCTGGCGTAGTGCTGCGCGAGGCGCTCCCAGGCGTTAGGCTGGGTTTCCTTGATGAAGCGCAGCACCAGGTCCTTATCCATGGCGAGGCTGCGGTCATAGTTCGTGCTGGCGACCCGGCGCAGATAGCCCTCACCCGTGACGAGCTGGGAGACCAGGTGCTCCTGGAAGGTCTTCTCCTTATGGATGCTGTGCGCGTTGAGAGAGATCATGCGCCCATCTCCTCCTGAATCTTGTCGAGGCGGCGATCGGTCTGGGACTGCTTGCCCCAGGTGGTGACATCGATCTGGCCGGTGACGGCGGCGGTGATGAGAGCTGAGCGGAGTTCCCTCAGGTGGTCGATAGAGATCTCCGTTTGCGTGATGGCCGCATCGACACGTTCGACAATATGATCGAGGTGGTCGGCGATTTGCACCTGCTCTTCCAAAGGAGGTACCCGAAGCACCATCTCATGGAAGTAGCGGGTCTTGAGGTGAGTTTGGTTGATTCCATCATTGTAGCGCAACAGCTGGTCATTCCTGTTCAGCTGATAGGAGAAGTACCGGCTGTCTCCCTCCTTGGGCGTAACAACGCACACCCGCTGATTGACTGCGTACAGATCATTTCGGTCAACCAAGAAGGAGCGGGCCAAGGCTCGGCCGTTTGGCAGATCGCTCATGACCATTAGAATGTCACCGATTCTTGCGGGGGAAAGGTTCGTGGAGCACCTCTTGGCGTGTGCGCCACCCGTAGAGACAAACCGAGCGGTAACTGCGACGAACGTCCCATCATCTTCAAAGAACGGTTCGTGCGCCTTGCCTTGTGCAAAGCGGCAAGTCAGCGACAGTCTTAGCTCATTCCAATGGTCTGGCACTGTCTGCCCGGTGCCGAGCCTGCTTGGCTTCATGTGAGCACTAGATACAAGCCCTTTACTGACCCCCAGCAGTATCTCGGAGGATCTCTTGGCGGCCAGTACTTCCAATAATCGCTGCTTCTTCTCGATCAACTGATCGATCAAAGCCCTCTCGCGGTCGAGGAAATCAGCGATCCGCTTCTGATGGTCACCAGACGGGCGGGCAATCCAGTCGTTCGGAAAATCGGAGAACTTGATCGACTGCCGAACACCTCCCCCCAAAGAATAATAGTATTTGGCCAAATCAAGAGCAAGCAAAGCATACGCCCAGAACCTCGGGTCATCGCCCTCTGGGACCGCCAACGCATCATAGGCAGAGGTGATTATCCCCCGTTCTTTCACCAGTCCCTGGCGTATGCTGCGCTTGTCATTTTGAAGGTCGGTGAGACGCATGACGATGTTGCCCGGCTCAACGATCTGGTAGGTTTCAAAGCTCTCAGGGAGAAGCCCCCCAGATGCATCGATGTCTTTGCGTACGATGCGGCCGTAGCTGAGTGAGAGCAAGTTCTGCTCAGCCATTCCTGCATTCTTATTGCCACTCCGCACGCGAAGCACTCGGTGCAGCTTTGTGCGCTGCCACGATGCTGGAGGCACTGTCGAATGGACCCGTTGCTGAAGGGTAATCATGCTGAGACCTCTCGAAGCAGCCCAGCGATTTCTGCCTCAAGCTGCTTCAACTCGGCGCTGATCTCCTCCAGTGGCCGCGGCGGCACATACTGATAGAAGTACCGGTTGAAGTTGATCTCGTAACCGACCCGGCCGACCTCGCCATCGCGATCACGGTAGCTCTCGTCCATCCACGCGCCTGGCACAAAGGGGGTCACCTCGCGCTCGAAATAGTTTCGCCGATCCTGACTCAGCGGCACCAGCTCGTGATCGCGAAGCTCTGTATCGGCCTCTGGCTTGCCATCGGCGCTGCGGCAAATCTCCGCGCCCTCATCCCGCTCGGATAAAGCTGAAAGGATCGCCTTCTTGACCGGCGCACCAATCTTCAGGCCGGCAACCTTCAACGCCTTAGCAAACGCCTTCTCGAAGGCGCTGCGCTCGCGGATCACCTCATCGCCCATGCCAACCAAGGCGACCTTGAGCTCCTCGCGTTCCTCCTCGGTCAGTTTGAGGAAGGCTTTATCACCATCCAGCCGACTGATCCGCTCGGCGCTAGCCTGAAAGATGAGCCGCAGCGGTCGTTCGACCCGGATCTCGCGATAGCCAAAATCTGTGGTGAGGAAGATCTTGGAGACGTCGCCCTCCCCGCTCTCGCCATTGAGGAACTCGGCATAGAGCCGGACGATCTCGGCCCGGGCTTCATCGGTGATTTCCCGGCGCTTGGAGCCCAGCGATTTGCGCATGGACTTCCAGAAGCGTTCGCCCGAGGCATCAATCAGCTGCACCTTGCCGACGCGGTTAGGCAGCTTGCGATTGGTCAGAAGCCAGACATAGGTCTGGATGCCGGTGTTGTAGAACAGGTCCGTTGGGAGTGCGATGATCGCGTCTACCCAGTCGTTCTCCAGCATCCAGCGGCGGATCTCGCTCTCGCCTGACCCTGCTCCGCCCGTGAAGAGGGGCGAGCCGTTCATGACGATGCCAATGCGCGAACCTGCCTCGTCGTCACGCATCTTGGAGATCATGTGCTGCAGGAAAAGCAACTGGCCATCCGAGATGCGGGGCGTGCCGGCACCGAACCGGCCGTCGTGCCCCATGTTCTCGGCCTCGGCCTTGATCGGGTCTTGATACTTCTTCCAGTCCACGCCGTAGGGCGGATTGGAAAGCATGTAATGGAAGCGCTTACCCTTGTGCGCGTCCTGGGTGAGCGTGTTGCCGAAGGCGATCTGCTCGGGATTGTGGCCGGTCACCAGCATATCCGATTTGCAGATGCCGAAGGATTCCGGGTTCAGTTCCTGTCCGAAGAGTTCGACGCGGATTGAGGGGTTGAACGCGGTTAGCGCCTCCTCCCCCATCGCCAGCATGCCGCCGGTACCGCACGCCGGGTCGTAGATCTGGCGGATGATGCCCTTGCCGGTGAGCTTGGCATCGTCGTTGGCGATCAGCAGGTCCACAATCAGGCGCACCACCTCACGGGGAGTAAAGTGCTCACCGGCCGTCTCGTTCGAGATTTCCGAGAACCGCCGGATCAGGTCCTCGAACAGGTAGCCCATCTCCACGTTGCTGACCGCCTCCGGATGGAGGTCGATCTCGCAAACGCGCTCGAAGACGTTCCAGAGGATGCCACCATCCTTGAGGCGCTTGAGCTGGTCGGTGAAAAGGAACTTGTCGAGGAAGATGTCCCGTACATTGCCAGAGAACTTTGTGATGTAGTCGACGAGGTTATCGTGGAGCTGGCGAGGGTCCTGGCCGCGCAGGGTCTCGAAGGTGAACTTCGAGAGGTTATAGACCTTCACCTTGTCGCCTATGGCGCCAAAGAGGATCATGTCCTTGGTGCTATCGTCGATACCGTCTGGCAGCGACTGTGCAGCGGCGAGCACTGCATCCTTGGAGCCCTCGAGGAGGCAGTCCAGGCGGCGCATGACGACAAAGGGCAGGATGACCTTGCCATATTCGGATTGCTTAAAGTCCCCGCGGAGGATTTCGGCGATGGACCATACAAAGTTGCCGAGTGATTTTGTGTTTGCAGTATCGCGCATGCGTTGCCTCAATTTTCCTTAGCGTCACACATGCCGCTTATCATTCGGTAACGATCGGCCGTAGACGTGTTGTTTTCGTTTGCCCCACATGTCGAGGCGATTAGACTTGGACTGCGGACCGGCTGTTCCTTAGACTGCACCCAGTGCAAGACTGCCGTTCGCCGGGTCGCGGACATGTGGCAACTCCCTATCTCATACAGTCGCGCAACGCGTTAAACTCCGTCCCTTGCACTGTCGGACCGTTCAGCTTGATGCAAAAGCCGTTCCTAAATCCCGGGATGTGGTCTGCTCAACGAGATCAGCACCCATGTGGAGGACTGAAACAGCGAAATAGTTATGCATTGCCTTGAGGTAGCGACTCTGGCCTTCTCTGCCTTGGAGGGCCCATGAAAGACAAATTCACAGGGCAGGCGGGCCACACACGGCTGGTTGAAGCACTTCTTGAGCAAAGGTTCGTAGAAGGCAACATCGAACTGGCAGAGGACATCGCAGCTGACCTTCATGTGCTCGAGTACGACGCTGGTTCTGTTCTTATCGAACAGAACGCTCAAGACGATGACCTCCTGATGATCTTGACCGGCACGGTTCAGGTTTTGATCAACGGTAAGCACATCGCCACGCGCTATGCCGGCCAAACAGTCGGCGAGATGTCAGCGGTCAATCCATTGCAGAAGCGCTCGGCGACCGTGATCGCTTCTGAACCTGTACTGGCGGGCCGCATCTCGGAGGCAGCGCTCACAAGATTGGCAGATGGCCACCCGCGCTTGTGGCGCTTTTTCGCCAAGGACCTCGCGAGGAGGCTTTTGGAGCGGAACAAGCACGTAGGAGTGCCGCGCGAGAAGATCGAGATTTTCATCATCTCGTCCGTCGAAGCGCTGCCCATTGCACGTGCCATCCAGACCGCACTAGATCACGATCCCTACAACGTGGTTGTTTGGACGGACGGTGTCTTCCGCGCCGGTAAATACACCTTGGAGAACCTCGAAGGCGCCCTCGCCACCGCCGACTTCGCAGTCGCGATCGCACAGCCGGACGAGGAGGTTTCTAGCCGGGACGCAGTGGTGCGTTCGCCTCGGGACAACGTAATATTCGAGGTTGGTTACTTCATGGGCCGGTTAGGGCGACAAAGAGCTATCCTGTTCGAACCGCGCGGCGACGAAGTTGAGCTTCCTTCAGATCTCACCGGAGTGACGACGATACTGTATAGGACCGTAGCGGATGCCAAGTATACGGCGGCTGCAATGGCGCCCGCTTGCAATCAACTGCGAGAGCTCGTGACCGACCTTGGCCCTCTAGGAAGCTGACATGGGACTCGCGGACGATATCAAGGCTAACGCGAAAGACACGTTCAGCACTCACTGGTCTGTCCGTGACGGTCAAAAGGTGCCTAGCGCCAAAGATGTCGCGCTGGGCAATGACGCAGTGAAGTTTGAAAGAGCAACTGTTCTCTATGCCGATTTGGACCAATCAACCGCACTGGTCGAGAACCATCATTGGTATTTCGCTGCCGAAGTCTATAAGTCCTTCCTCTACGCGGCAACCCGCCTAGCCAACAACGCTGGTGGCACGGTAGTCGGTTACGACGGCGACAGGGTGATGGTCGTGTTCATCGGGAGCTCACAATGCAACGACGCGTTGCGGTGTGCCTTCAAGATAAATTACGCGGTCAAGAACTTATTGCAGCCGCAGCTAGAGGCCTACTACAAATCGTCCACGTTCAAGATCCGACATACGGTCGGGCTGGACACGGGATTAGTTCGGACCGTTCGGAGCGGCGCGCGTGGCGATAACGATCTTGTTTGGATAGGTAACAGCGCAAACCTGGCTGCGAAACTGACTGCAGAAAGCGCGGACCACGGCACTTGGATCACCAACCGAGTCTACGAGAAGCTGAACGACGACAACAAGTACGGTATCAGCAATGGAGTCAAAGTTTCCATGTGGAAGGAGTTCAGTTGGACCAAGCACAACAAGGATAAGATCTGGGCCTCTTCTTGGTGGAGGGGAATTTAGGTCATGCTCGATTGAGGGTCGAGGACTGAGAATCATTTCAGACGATAGGAGCGTCCTCATTGACTCACGACCTGTGACAATCGAGGTGTCGCCTGCTTCAGTGGCGTGTCGGTGACGTGGCCGTCTCCAGCCTCACACAGCACTAGCTCATGCCCGAACCTGTGTCCGCACTAAGCAACTGCTTTTGTCGGTCGCTCGCGGTGGGATCATCTTGAGGCTTCGCCACGTCCGGAGATGTGTCGGGGATACGGGCGGAGCAAACTGTTTGGAGGAACGGCACCAAGGGTGCGTCCGGAACCGACGCATTTACGATCGTCTCCACGTCCCGCGTCTGAGGTGTGAGCCGGTTTTGGGACAAAGTGACGAGAAACTCCGTGGCCGCTCCACCCCGGTCCTTGTCGGCTGCTCGCATGCCCCGCAAGACAAGCTACCCATTCGCGGCTTTCCTCTTCGGACTCCGAGTAGTTGAGCTCATGAGGCTGGGCGGATCGCAAGAAATTGGCTTGAATGATGTCGTCATCGAAGCGACCAAAGTTTCCCGGCGTTAAAATGGTCTGCTGGAACCAGCTGCTCTTGATCGTTGGTCTATGGGAGGGCCTTCTAGTCGCTGCCCTGAGGAACTGTCGGTTGTTCTGGCTCGCAAACGCGTCACCACTCGAGCTGGACGTCAGCCCGCTTCGGGTGAATGTCTGCTAGCGACCGCGGCTGCCGACCGACCGCAACGGGGCGCAAGGCTGAAAAACTGCCTAATTGGAATCGGCCTATATTCCCCTCTGAAGCGAGGTAGTCGACTTCAGAGATCTGGAGAAAATGCCCGGTTCAGAGAGAAACGTGGAAGTTTGGTGCACGCCGCAGCTTCACAGCTTTCTAGAAAGATGACCGCAAATCCCGGCCCTGAGCCCGAGATAGGAAACTGTGAAGAATTGTTCGTTAAGGGAACTGGCGGAGAGAGCGGGATTCGAACTCTTGGGCCGGTGCCTTGTATCGATTGGCATGTCCCGCACCACCGGTGCACAGGTGTGAGAAGAGCAAAATAGAGCATTTCGGAAATGCTTCAAATTGCTCGGTTCTTTCTAACAGTGGCGAAACAGGACCAATGTAGAAGCAGCTGCTATGACGCAGCAAACACCTAATCAGTGGGCAAAATCGTTCTTCGAGGATCTCATCCTCGATGGTGAGCGCGTTCCACTTGAGAGGGTCGTCCGGCAGCACAGGACTGCGATCGCGGGCTTTCGCTCTCGCGGGCTTACGTGGCGAGCACTCGCAAATCTGCTGAAGAGGGCTGGCGCGGTCATGCAGGATGGCCGCCCGTACTCCTCCGACCATCTACGCGTTGCCTTTGACAGAACTTCTACAGCAGCGAGGCACCCACAGGACGCTGCCCCTCCGGAGAGACCTGCCCAACAGCGAAACCGAGTGAAGTCGGCGGAGCGCTCTAGGCTGGCGTCTGATGCTGACCATCAAAGGGGCGCCCGTCGTATACCCGCCCTTCCGTCTACTGCCCAAACCTCGATGACGGACAAAGACGTCTCGATGGACGAACTTGAGCTGGTTGTCGCTCGCCTGAACAATGTGAAATCTTGAGGAACAAGATGTCCCGCCTCGCTGAACTGAACAAATACGAGCCTGTCGATGAGTGGGATCACGAGGATCCTCGGAACGCGGTGGATCAGGTCATAGAACCGCCGGTGTCCCCTTCAACGGAAGGGTACGTCGGCTATGTCTTCATCGATGCCGACCGGTTCAGCGATGATGCTGTCATCGACAGAATCCTCTTAGATTATCAGGCCAGATTTCGTCGAGAAGTTACCCCTAAGCTGCTAACGCGCTCCAGCCTTGAACACTGGCCCTTCATTGCATTCCCAAGAGCGGAAAAGTTGTTTGTAAAGCAGGGGTACGTCTGCGAGTTTGAGCTCCGTAAAGGCGGCCGTGGTCAGAAGCTGGACAGCCTTTTCACCACAGCACACAAACGGGCGGTTCACGGCCATGCCATCCTGCTTGATGAAGTCGTAAGCATGCTCGGCCCCGATTTCTTTGGATGGCAGGATGAGCTTGCTGCGGAAGGAAACCGAGAAGCGGCGCGAACGCTGCTGACAGAAAAAGTTTCCGGCGCTTTGGCGCCACTTTACGGGGAAGATGATCGAGGCCGATACTTGCTCGTCGAGTGGGAAGGCTTGTTGCTCGGGAGAGGGTGTGCCAACGACCTGGACGTTATTCATCCGGGCTTCGAAGGAACCCCGGGCTCCTGGGTGCGCAAAGGGCGTGATGCAGTTGCTCAAGGCTACTTTGGCGGTCAGGAGCTTCCAAATATAAGATCTCAGGTCAAGTTTGAGCTGCGCGCAGACGTTTGCCATGCTCTTCATAATGCTCGCCATTGGCCGCGTGCTGCTCAAGAGCAGCACGTCCCCGTCACCCCAGAGATGGTGATGGCCTGGCTCTCCCAGTGGGTTGCGACCCTACGGAGGATTGCGTGGCACGCAAGCACCAATCAACTTCCCGATATCCTAACTGATGGCCTCCTACGGGAGCGCGCGCAGATAAGAGCCGAGGGGAGGCGCCGGCGCCCCATTGGAGCTGGCAGACTCCCCAACCGCCCCCCGGCTCAAGATCGTCGACATGCCCTGCAAACTGAGCTCGAGAAGATGTTGGACGACATTGGTGGTATTGGGGGCCGAGCCGCAACGATAGAGCAAATCAAGATTGGCTTGACGACAGAAGACCTCATTATCGGCCATCTCAGCGGCATGACTTTCGACGCAAGCGAACCGGATGAGCCTCCCGAGCCGCTGTTGATGATTGCCCACTGGCTTGGTGAGCTGAGGCGCCAGGGTCATGCGACACTCGGCGGCGACTTCTGGGATGATTTCTCAGAGGCAGAATTTCAGTCTGGGGCAGAGGCATGGTGGCTTTTGCAGTCCGTATTGCCGGAAGGCATCTGGCGGGAACTGCTCCTAGCTGCACAAGAGATCAGTCGAACCGACCGTCAGATCGATGTTCGGTATGAGTGGACGCGTAATGCTGAGCAGCCATGGGCGGTGGCAAGGCATGCCGATCACCTGCACATCCGCGGTCCACTCTTGCACTTTCCCAGTGCGCGTCCGCAACCCTGGAGAGCCGCCGCCAATCTGCTCAGAACCCGAAGTGGCTTCTCGGCACCTCCTCTGCCTCGAGCGAGGCAAGGCTGACAAGCTCTGATCGAAGCCGTTGAACGACGGCCTCAAGGCCAGCGGTAAGCTGGGAGGCGGGAGGCCATGGCCCATATCGCCCCAGCTATTGGCAAACTTGCGCCACTATCTTCTTGAGCCCGTCAGTGAACGCGGGCTTACATAACCAAGGCACCTACAGAAAATGGTACTACCAATCACTGCCGCTCGTTTGGAACGTGATCACCTAGATTCTTCGTCTGCACGTCTCCACCAACTTTCGCTAATGCTGCAGGAAATCCTGCCCATAGATGATCGGCCGGTAGACGAGCCGATCCAGGTGGCCTTCGACGAATATCTCGCATGGGCTCTTGATGACATAGAGATGCCCAACGTTTCATTCCGGCAATTGAGAGATTTCCTGCGAGTGAACGCTATCGCGCTCGCCGAGAAATCCACATTGGCAGAGGTAACTCTTCTGCTGATAGGCCTCGCAGATGCCATTGTGGAGGCACTTGGAGTCGACGCCGAAACGTTCACCGAATTGGATATGACCTGGTTCCACTACTTGCCTAATGCAGATGGTGTTGCCTGACGGAGAGGCGTGCATTTGCAGGGGCGCCCAACTCGAGGCTTCCCATTGGCCGGTCCCGCCTTTCGGCGGGACCGGAGAGTGTTGCTTAGTTTGCTGGGTTCCAGATGATCACCTTCTTGGTGTCGTCCTCACCTGGCGCTGCGGCGACGTTACCGTAGATGGTGCCGAACTCCGGGGCGCTGAGGGAGACCGAAACGTATTCAGCTCCGGTGCTTTGGCTGATCCTGTTCCATCCGGCGCCGAGCTCGAAGCCGTTCTTGCGGGAGATGATGCGGAAGTCGGGTTCGTTGTCCTTGACCTTGCGTGCGTTGGGCACGATGGCGATGGGTGCAGAAACGTTGAGGGTGGTGAGCGTGCCTTCAAGCGAGCCGTCGATCTTGTGGGTCAGGGTTGCGATGGTAGCCATTTCAGTTCTCCAATTTTGAGGTTGCTCGGGGACCATCCCCCGATGGCGCCAACAGAAAGGAGCAGGAGACCGAAGTCACCGAAGCGGCACGCGCAGGGGAACCCTTCACGGGTTGACGGCAAGGTTGACGCGACGAACAACGGCGACAGAAAACGGGGGTGGTGAACGAAGCGACTGACAAATGGAGCGGCGCTGAAGGATTGCTCGCCATGCCCTTCACCAGATTGCTGCTTGCATGACCCGCTCGGGAACTCAAAAACTTCACCGCACATGTCGTGCAAAAGGAGATGGTCACCAGCAAGCCGCCGAGCGTTTTCTTGCGCTTGGCCGGAGCACGCGGAGATGGTGCAGCCCCGCAACTGCTGGGTGCAAGTCGACATGGTAACCTGCCGGGGTTAGCTACCATGGCAATGGCCGGCTAGCGTCTTGAGCGTTTCAACTAGGGGTATCAGGCAGCCAGTTGCTGAAAAGGGGCCCGGCAGATCCGCCGCGGACGTTACAGTTGGCGACGATATTGAATGAAGCCGCTCCTGATGGCGATCTTGTCGTAGAGTGCACGCGCAACGTCGTTGGATTCGTGGGTGAGCCAATAGACCCGGTTTGCGCCATCAGCTTTCGCGCGCTCACAGACCGCCCCGATGAGCGCGGTGCCGACGCCCTGCCCCCGCGCAGCCTCTGCGGTGAAGAGGTCCTGGAGATAACAACAAGGGCCTGACGTCCAAGTCGAGCGGTGGTAGACGAAATGGACCAGCCCGAAGATTGCACCATCTAGCTCTGCCACAAGACCGTGCACTGGCTCCTCAGGTTCGAGGAGGCGCTGCCAGGTTAGCTCCATTGCGTCTGGTTCCTGAACGGCGCCGTAGAAGGTGAGATAGGCTCGCCAGAGGGCTTCCCATGGTCCTCGATCGTCAGCTTGGATGGAGCGTATGATTGGTCCCATGACGATTGCACCTGTGCTTGCATCCAGCGATGTATAGTCGAAGTCCGCTACTTCGACATACATCCATATGGATCGGCTTCACCGGTGGGGACGCGAAACGGCTGTTCGCTATCTTGGGTCGTGTCCCGCGACGTGGTGTAACTGAGCTGGTCAAGCCGCTCGCGAGCGCGCCATTACGAGCGCCGTAGCGAGCGAGCGGCTGGGTGGTCATCGACGGATTTCCGGTAAGGTCTGGTTGCTTACCCCAACCCTGCACCTGAAGGACCACCGATGACCGACTCGATGATGAACCTGCGCACGCTGGTAGAGAAGACCCCCGACGCCGATATTCTGCGCGAGATGATTGGCTTTGCTGCTGAACGGTTGATGGAGCTGGAGGTTAGCGCTGCCACCGGCGCCGCTTATGGCGAGAAGAGCACTGAGCGGCGGGTCCAGCGCAATGGCTACCGCGAACGGGACTGGGAGACACGAGCCGGCACAGTCGAGCTGCGCATCCCCAAGCTGCGCAAGGGCAGCTACTTCCCTGGCTTTCTTGAGCCGCGCCGGATGGCGGAGAAGGCGCTGACGGCAGTGATCCAAGAAGCCTACATCCAAGGCATTTCCACCCGCTCGGTAGATGACCTGGTCAAGGCCATGGGCATGAGCGGCATCTCCAAAAGCCAGGTGAGCCGGCTATGCGAGGAGATCGACGGTAAGGTTAAAGCGTTCCTGGACCGACCGATCGAGGGCGATTGGCCCTATCTGTGGATCGACGCCACCTACCTCAAGGTGCGCCGGGGTGGCCGCATTGTCTCGGTGGCTGCCATCATGGCTATCGGCGTCAACGCCGATGGTAGACGCGAGGTGCTGGGCATGGAGATCGGCACCTCGGAAGCCGAGGCGATCTGGACCGAGTTCCTGCGCAAGCTGACCCGCCGCGGCCTACGAGGCGTGAAGCTGGTCATCTCCGATGCTCATGAAGGCATCAAGGCGGCTGTCACCAAGGTCCTTTGTGCAACCTGGCAACGCTGCCGGGTTCACTTCATGCGCAACGTCCTTGCTCATGCTGGCAAGAGCGGTCGCCGGGTGGCCAGCGCCTTTATCGCTACAGCCTTCGCCCAGGAGACCCCTGAGGCCGCAAGTATCCAATGGCGCGCCGTTGCCGACCAGATCCGCACTCGCGTGCCCAAGCTCGCCACCATCATGGATGAGGCCGAGCACGACGTCCTCGCCTATATGAGCTTCCCCAAGGAGCATCGGGCCAAGCTTCACTCGAACAACCCGATAGAACGGGTCAATGGCGAGGTGAAGCGCCGGACCGAGGTGGTGGGCATCTTCCCCAACGAGGATGCCATCGTCCGGCTCGTGGGCGCCATCCTGCTCGAGCAAAACGATGAGTGGGCTGTGCAGCGCGCCAGATACATGTCGCTGGAATCCGTTGCCCATTTGAGCGATGATCCCCTCGTCAGCCTGCCGGCAGTCCCCGCACGCTGACCAACCCGGCCAAGCCGGATATGCGTGGAGGCCCTGCCTCAGTTACACCACGCCGAAGGACACGATCCTATCTTGCAGGCGCAGTGGAAGATAAGGGGCGCTATGCGCGCCCCTCTCCGAACTTCCAAACCGGGATGCCGAGCTGGCGAGCCTTGTCGACCAGGTTGTCGGTGATGCCTGAACCGGGGAACACGATCACACCTGTCGGCAAGGTGGCGAGCAGCTGGTCGTTACGCTTAAAGGGTGCCGCCTTGGCGTGCCGGGTCCAGTCCGGCTTGAAGGTAATTTGCACAACCTTGCGGTTTTCTGCCCATGAAGCCGCAATTCGTTCTGCTCCGCGGGGGTTGCCGCCATGCAGCAGCACCATGTCAGCGTGTTTTGCCCGGACCTTGTCGAGCACATCCCAGATCTTCTGGTGGTCATTACAGTCGAGCCCACCGGCAAAGGCAATCCTTGTTCCTGGCTGGAGGAGCGGCAGGGTTTCCGCGCGCCGCTTGGCCGCAAGATAGTCCCGGCTGTCGATAAGGGCTGCGGTGAGATGCTTGTGGTTGATCATGGAGCCAGCACGGGGACGCCAGGCCGAGCCTGTGCGCATCTCGAAGAGCTCAGCGGCTGTGTCGCGGAAGAACTCCATGCTGTCCCGCCGCTCCGAAAGGAGTTGCCCCTCCTCGATGAGATGCTCGAGGGCAACGGACTTTACCTCGGAACCATCCTGCTCAAGCTGACTGCGTTTCTGTGCGTCCTCGTTGCGGTCGAGCTGGCGCTGCATGCGATCGACTGTGCGGTGGAAGGTGTTGACTGTGGACCAGAGCAGGTTTTCGAGTTCGGGTTCGAGACAGGTGTCGGTCAGGGCCGCGCTAAGGACATCGAACATTTCGGCGAGCGTGCCGGTGACAGTCTGATCATCGGGCAGTGGGCGATGATCATGCTCCTCGCGGGTTGGCCGATAGCCGTAGAGCTCGAGATCACTGGTGACGCGGCTGGTCGGGGATTGGAGATGGTCGGGCTCGTTTGCTTCGGAAAGATCGAACATCATGATGAAGCTCCTTTGCTGCAGGCCGTACCGTTGCGGCCTTCCATGCGATCCCTTTGGCCGCCATCAAGATGGGCCTGCACCGGCAAGCGAACGCGCCGGCCGGAGCGCGGCGGAGGATGACGAAGGGCAGGTGTTTTGCCTGGCGATGCAAAGGGCCCGCAGGGTCCGGCGGAAAACACTTGCCCTTCGCCATTGCAGTCCCAGCCGATTGCGGCGCGATCGCTTGCTGGAAGGCCACTCACGGGTATGACACGCAAGCAAAGGCTGACCCTTGGGCTTGATTTGGCGCAGCGAGCTTAGGCACACGGGATTTCAGAGAGCCGTGTTTGGGGAGAGAACGGCGAATGCCCGGTCCTGTGGCGCGAGTTGATCCACAACTGACCTGCGCAGGACGTCAGTTCCCAGGCGTCGCAGATCGTCGTTGAAGTCGCCCAGCTGGGGCCGTAGCACCAAGACCTCAAGGCCCGATCCGCCTGCGTTCTGTCGCAGACGCTCCATCCCGGCCCGACCGGCTTGGTCATTGTCGCCAGCAAGATAAAGTTGCCGCACACCATGGGGCAAAATGAGCGCCCCCAAATGTCCGGCAGAAAGCCCTGCAATCATCGGCATGGAGGGCAATACGGTTCGAAGCGACAACATGGTTTCAAGCCCCTCGCCAGCCACCATCGTGGGCGCAGGAGTGTCAGTTGAAAAACCAAAGCGCACGCCATTCCCGAGAAGCTGACCCATAGCACGCCTGGGCGTCTTAACCTGAGCTTTGCCCGTACCGTCCGGGCTGAGCCAGGTGCGGTGCACACCGGTGACGTTTCCGGCATTGTCAGTGATTGCGGCGACAAGGGCGGGAAGCCGCGTCATTGTGCCGGTATGATCGCGATGAAAGCAGCTCGGATGGAAGCGGAGCATGGAGGCTCCACCCAAATGGGTGATTCCACGCCCTCGCAGATACCGCTCTCCAAGGGTTCCTTCGATCGATTGCGCCCGGGCAAAAAGACGACGCGCAGCTTCGGCCGACCCAGTGGTGGCGCGAATATGGCCAGCCTTACTCGTTTCGGTAGGTAGTTCCGCAGTGCCAAGGAAGCGATGCGCTTCGGCAGCGATCTCCCCGAACTTGGTCAAACCGCATACCTGAGCGATCAGGTCCAAAAGATCGCCATGTTCGCCAGTTTGGGCGTCCCGCCACTTCCCCGCCGCACCTGGGCCAGAAAGCGGCCCACTCAGTCGGACGTAGAGGGAGCGTCCAGGCACGTTGCCGACGTTTCCGACTGTCCAGTATCGCCCGGCTTTGGTACCGTTCGACAGATAGTGGCGGCACACTGGCTCGGCACGGTGCGCAAGCGCCTGCGCCAGCGCCGCCGCTGTCAGTTTTTCCAGCATAGCAGTACTCGCGTGAAGTGGGCACACCGGAGCGCTTGGCGCTCCGGTGCTGGAAGATGTCACTCGGCGGCAACCCCATGCATGACTTCGGGATCGATCTCGTCCTCATTCTGACCCTCATCCGATCTGGCGGGAATCTCGAATTCCTCCTCACCGCACGGGGGCACGGCGATGATCTCGACCGGCTCCTCGGCCGGGGTGCGCATGGGCTCAGGCAACCAACCGGTGCCGCTGAGCAGGCGCTCAGCTTCCACTGCCATCTCCGCCTTCTTCAGGTGTTCGATGCGTTGCGCGGACCGCTCGTCCTTGCCCTGGCGAACCGCGTCGAGAATTCGGGCCTTCGAAACGCGACCGAAGTAGTTTTCGGCAGTCGGCATCCAACCTGCTGCGCTCATATCGAGTGATGCAGCGCGCGCAACGTTGCTGGCACTCCGCTGCCGGCCCGAGTTGCGGTTCCATGGCTCGTGCTGAGCATTGATCCCGAGCGACACGCAATGGGCGAACAGCATGTGGCGGCTGTCGGTGTCGAGTTCAGATACAGCCGCCCACAAGCCCTTGGGATCGGTGGGCAACTGGGCTTGCCAGGCGCCATGTCGCGCAGCGATGGCTTTGGCTGGCAAAGTGTCGCCCAGCGCTGGAGCCTGCGACTGCAGGGTGGTGCTTCTCAGGCTCAGCTCTAGACAGGTTTCCTGACTTTGGTGGGGATAGAAAACCTGCAGGCACAAACCATGCAGCATGGTGAGAAAGGCCGCGCTCGGCTCATTGGCAAGCGCATCCCGCAAGGCCAACGTCCTGAAGGCCGTAAGCTCCAGCAGCAGTCGATCCGAGTGCGGGCGAACGGCGTCGTCGTCGTCCTCTGTGGCGCCAGGCGATATCGAGCCTTCGACCTCGCCGCCAAGCGGTCGGGGCCTGGTTCGTCCACTCCCCCCGGCTCGGCACCGCCGTTCGGCTCCTGGCTATCGCCGTTATCGTCACTTGGCCTCACTTCGTCCTCCGGACGGACGAAACCGCGCTCGACCCGAGCAGAGCCATCAGCATCAAGACTGATGAACACGCCAGCTCGGCCTATTTCCTCGGGGTCGTAGCGCAGTGGACGGTTATCGAGTTTGTCGAGAGCCGTCTCGATTTCGCCTAAGCGCTGATCGACTACTTCGGGGAGGTCGTCAGCACCGGCATACTGTTCCTGCAAACGTTCATACTCGT
Organism: Devosia sp. RR2S18; assembly: GCF_030177755.1. Taxonomy (NCBI): domain Bacteria; kingdom Pseudomonadati; phylum Pseudomonadota; class Alphaproteobacteria; order Hyphomicrobiales; family Devosiaceae; genus Devosia; species Devosia rhizosphaerae. The sequence continues at coordinate 616,911 of NZ_CP126539.1, read as the reverse complement.
CCTTGAGAGCCTCCCGTGCGGCGCGCTCGTCAGCGGTCAGGTCGGTTGCCTCACCCCAGAGCGAACGCAGGCCATCGGCATGTCCGTAGGGGAAGTCGAGTGCAGCTTCCACCCAGAGCCACCCCTCAGTTTTGATTGCCTCGGCCTCACGCTCGAGCTTCTCGCGAGCCAAGGTCTCGAGCAAGGATGGTTCTTGGAGCCATCCACCATTGTCGGGCTCGAAGAGATCACGAACGATGGTGCCACCAGCGGCCTCATATGCACCGACCCCAACATAGAGTGCTCGGCGGTCGTCAGCTCGGATCGCCCCCTCCGTTAACATCCGCTTGATGTAGTATGGCTGCTTGTTCCAACCGGCGGCAATGGCCGCCCATACTTGTTGCTGTCGATCATGGTCATGGCTGACCGTGAAAGCCATCAGCTGCTCGAGAGTCATCTCGCCTTCTGCATAAAGCTCGAGCAGGCGCGGCGAAACCGCTGCAAGCTTGAGGCGCTGCTTGACGACGGCGACGCTGACGAACTGACGGGCGGCAATCTCTTCTTCCCCCAGGCCTTTCTCCTTGAGCTTGAGGAAGGCGCGGAACTGATCGAGGGGGTGCAGGTCCGCCCGCTCGATGTTTTCAGCCAGGGAGTCATCTTCGGCAATGCCGCTGTCCCGAATGACACATGGCACAGGCTGGGACTTGCTCATGCGCTTCTGCTTGACCAACAGTTCCAGGGCGCGGAAGCGCCGCCCACCTGCTGGAACTTCGAACATGCCGGTCTCTTTGCCCTCCCCGTCAACGATGGCCCGCACGCTGAGGCTCTGCAGGAGCGTGCGCTGGGCAATGCTTTCGGCCAGCTGCTCGATGGACAGGCCTGCCTTGACCTGACGGACATTGGCCTGGCTCAACACCAGTTGATTGAATGGAATGTCTCGCGAGGCGCTGAGGGTAATCTTCTGAACCGAGTTCGCCATCTGTTTGGATCTCCGGACGGGCTGGCCGGGAGCCTCTCTCCCGACCTCCTATTCCCGTCACTCAATCCCCCGCCGACCTCTCCCTCTGCCTGCCATCGGCGCCGGGTGAAGGGCTAGGCATTTCAGGCCGCCTGCCCTACGGCGCGGCTCGAAGACTCGGCAGCTGGCAGGAAGGCCATCAAATAGTCGGCTGCCTTGGACGCTGCGCTAGCAGCGCGGACAATGGCCCGATCGTCTTCTCGCAGGAGCTCGAGCCAGGCACCAACATAGTCGGCGTGCCGGACGGTTGGGATGATGCCGAGCGAAGCGCAGACGAAGGCGCCGGTGATCTCCGCGACAAGCTCCTCGCGAGCATAGCTCTTCGAGCCAAAGGAGCCGGTAAGATCCCGCTTCAGCCGAGAGCCGTGGCCGGTCCAGTGGCCCAGCTCATGAAAGGCGGTTCGGTGCCAGTTGATTGGCTCGAAAAAAGCCTGAGGCGGTGGAACCTGCACGAAATCATGGCTGGGACTGTAGTACGCTCTGGCGCCGCCGATACGAAAGTCCGCGGCAGTGGCGTCTATTAACATTTCAGCGGCAGGTACGATAAGGTCCGGCGGAAGCCGCGGCGCCGCTACGGCGATATCGGCAGGCAATCCGTCGCATTGTTCTATATTGAACACGGTGAAGCGCTTGAGAAAGGGGATACCGCGCCCCTCTTCGCTTGGCCGAACAGCTCTACGGTTCTCCCCCGGGATGAACCGGCTGGCATAAACGACAGTCGTACCACGTTCGCCTTTGCGCACGCTGCCCCCCAGGGCATGCGCCTGGCGAAAGGTCAGCCAGCTTTGCTTGGCATAGCCGCCCTCAAACACCGCGCCCCAGAGAATCAAGACATTGATGCCGGAATAGGGGCGGTTGGTGGTGGCGTTCCGCGGCAGATCGAGCGATGACAACGACCCTGGCTTACCCCAGGGTTGAACCCAGGGGAATCGCCCGGCCTCCAGTTCGGCGATGATGGTGTCGGTGATCTCCGCATAGATGTTGCTCCGGTCCTGGCGGGAAGCTGGTTTGGCTTGTGACATTGGGAAGGCTCCGCGACGGGCAGGCGCAAGTCGCTCTCGCGCCTTCCACACCGTCACGGATAGCACTGCAATTCTCTCACTCCCTGCCGCGAAGCCCACCGCAAGTGTCCCAGCCAACCACCTTTCACCTGGGCGGTAAAAGAAGCCGGAGCTCTGCTCCGGCCAAATCCTTTCACGACTTGAACGGATCAAATTCCTCAAGAATGGCGGCCTCGTCGCCGTCATAGTCTCTAGCTTCCATGATCGCGAACTCGCTACCGGCTCGAAAAAGGACCACGGAGACCATCAAGGTTTTGGCGAGGTGCCAGGCAGCTCTCCGGACGAGATTGATATCGTGCGACATTGTCGGGTTCCTGTGCTTTGGCGAGGTCCATCCCCGCTCGACAGCGCCCGAAGTGTTCATGAGCCGGATGCGATCACCGGAACGGCCTAGCTGTTCCGGCCGGACGCAGGCGTAGCGGACCTCTTGTGGGTTGATCGAAAATCCGGTGAAGGGACTAGGTAGCACAAGGAGAGCGGGGTGCCGCCTCAGCACGGGCCTAGCGTGGTGAATGCAGAGACGCTGGAAACGGGAGCCCACCAGGTAAGCAGGACCTGATAGGCAAGCCGGTAGAGGGGTGCAGCTATCCGCCTGGAAACCCATGACCTATGGGACCATAGCAGTGAAGCCCCCAAGTGCGACGAACCGGGCGGCCGCATGGGGACGCAAAAGCAGCCGCGACGGCTATACGGCGAGGCACGCAGCAAGCTGGGAATGCGGACGAAAAACAACTGCCCTGCGATAGAATGCCATTGAGCAAAGCGCTGTTGTCAGCGAGAACGGACTGGAGGAGAGCAATTCTCCGCAGCCGGTGTACGGGGATAAGGCAGTGGAGCACCGGGTCCCCCGATGCTCCTTGATACCTTTTAACTGGTATGGGTGTCTTGCGTTCGCTGCACTGTTTTGGTCCATGCGGCTTCGACAAAGCCCTCGCTCTGAGCTTGCCACTGAGTTGGTGGCCAGTCGATCCGATGTGCATTTCCGTTGTAGATCAGTAGCGCTCGGATGATCTCAGCTGGTGTGCCGGGATAGAAGTTACCCAGTTCACCGGCGAACTGCGCTGGTGAAAACACCGGATATTCGAGGGTATGCGAGACATACTTGCGCTTGTCATTCGCTTCGGGCAAGCGGTTCTCTTCGGTCACCGCAATCCGCCGATTGCCGAGCATCGTTGAGAGCGCTGTCGTTGCTTCTCCTGTCTCCTGCTTGCCGAAAATCTTGATCTGGAACAGGCTCTGGAGCGCCGACGCCTCTTCTCGGTAAATGCCCAGTTGCCCTAAGTGTTGGAGCAGAATTGTCACTGCAAGCCCCTGCTCGCGAGCAACGGAAAGGCTCTTGTCCATCTTTTCGATGCGCCCCAGAGAGTAAAATTCGTCGAGTACCATGGTGACCCTGGGGACAATGGTTCCCTTAGAGCGTGGAGCGGCAACCTGCTGGCAAATGCGCCGCAGCACCCCGCCGCAGACAGTTGTGGACAGAACCTCGAAGGCAGGGTGCGACTGCACGATCAGAACCTTCGGCCCCTTCCAACCGGGCGACAGCATAGCTTTGATGGAAAAGCGGCGGCTACGCGGCAACCTGCTCCACGCATAAGCCATGGGCCGCAAGGTCGTCAGAGCTCCCGAAATCAGCGTGGCAAGGACACTTTCCATGGTGCGCGAGAGCTCGTCGGGATTGCCCGTGGTGATCAGTGGGCTGGCATTGAGGTCGAGCTTGCCAATCATCTCAACAATTGCCTGATGCTCAGAGAGCACCACCTCAAGTAGCTGGCGCGGTCCCCATCGCTTTCCTCGTTGTTCAATCAGGGCGACGATCATGTCGATGAGAACCAACCGGGCGGTGTTGGAGAAGAACGACTCCTTGGCCTCCTCGATCACGGCTACAGCGAACTCGGCAGCCGCAGCGCGACCGTCGATATCGGCGCCGATGTCCCAGGCCCAACCATCCCGATGAGCAGGGGAAAGCAGGACGATGTCTTCCGTCCTGAAAGCCCTTGTGACATCACCCTTGGTGCAATGCAGAACAACTACATCGCCGCGCTCAATGGCCTGTTCTGCCAATGCAAAGCCGATATTGGACTTACCCGACCCGGTGGCGCCCGCGATGAGAATGTTCTTGCGCTCCAGCCGGTCGGTCAGGGCAATGAATGGGGCGATGAAGATGCCTCGCCCGGACTTGGCTCCTGCGTCCCTGGCAAAAGCCCGCTTCAGCGCAATCTCGGCGGCTTCCTCGTAGTGGATCTTGGGGTCGGCCGGATTGAGCAGCCGGAAGGGTTCGGAGACGGGCGTTGTCCGCCAGAACTGAACGCCCACGACAATGCCGGCGATGCCCCCGATAAGGAGCGCCAGGTGGAGGCGGAACCAGAAGGCGTCGTCGATCTCTCCACGCCAGTACTGCTCAAGCACCCGCAGGGATGCGGAGGGAGCATGACTCTTTCCCCAGACGTCGTAGATAGGGACCGCCAGCATAAGGGCAGCGAAGGCGATCGTAGCGAAGATGACGGACCAGATCAGGCTTGCAAGCACGGCGTTGGCGGGATGCTTGCGCGGCGTAAAGCCGACGTTGAGCTTATCGAAGCACATGAGAAATTCCTTGCAGGAAGCCGATGAGCGCGTTGAGGAGCTCTCGATCTTGATGGAAGTGCAAAAGGGTACTGGCTGCGAGGGTGAGGGTAAGCGCGACGTACAAGCCGACTTTCACCGCTCGCATTCCGTACCTGGACCGTTCCTTCTGGCGCTGATCCGACCAGGTTTCGGCGCTAATCAGCAAGGGTGCCCCGCTGTCGGATCTTGGAGCCGTTGCAGCGTTCTGGTTTTCGGATTTAGCGGCCGCCTCCTGGACCGTCTTGAATTGACTGTCCAGCTGCCTGCGCAGAACCTTGAAGAAATAGGCCTGACCTGCAGGTCCCAGGGTCCGCAGCACCCTCGGGCTCACGGGAGCACCCTCCTCGATGCACCGAGCTGCCATCCTGCGGGCCCTCCGCCCAATCTCCAGGCGAGCTTCGCGGTCGTTGCGGGCAACGTCCGCATCGGAGGGAAGCGCCGGGGGTGTCCCCGGCGCTCCCTTTGCTCCATTGTCAGGGTTGTCAGACATCGCCGTTCCCCTTTGCGGCAAGCACCAGAATGCTCTCGATCTGCGCTTGCATATGCTTGAAGAAGCGGGTGACTTGACCCCGTGCCAGCTTGAACTCGCCGGTGTTCATGCCGAACATTGCGGCGCCTTCTTCCGCCTCGAGCGCCATCACCTTGAGAAAGCGCGTGCCGGATTCCTCAAAGGGTTGCCAGAAGTCGGTCAGGAGCGCCGGCATGACGAGCCGCGGAGATCCAGCCACCAGCGGCAACAGTTCGGATTCGAACAGCCGCCGTGCCGGACTTGAAGCGCTCAGTTGCTCAATCCGGCCACGGTCATGGAGATTCTCCACCAGCACTAGACGAACGTTCGGGACAGCTTCGGTCATGCGTCGCCAGGTCATGGCTGCGCCGAGAATGGACTCGGGGTCTGCCTGCACTGGAACCGCGGCCAACATGGGCAGCTTCCAGGTGTCGAGATCTGCACTGAGCTCGATATCGGTGAAGAACCCAGCGAGCCTTTCAACTTCCCGGGCACCACCGTCGAGCAGCACTGAGGTGCCGGTCTTTCGCGCCTGCTCGCATGCAGAATAGAGCGGGGTGTAGGCGGTTCGCAGCAACGAAGGCTGGGTGAGCAGGAGATCGGGATCAGGCTGGAGATCGACGACGCGGGTACCCAGCATCTGCTGGAGCCGGGGCTTGTCGTCTGCCTGGAAGACGACGTAAGGCTGGCTTGCAAGCGTCAAGACGTCTGCGAGCACAGTCATGAAGGTAGTCTTGCCGACAGCCGATTCCTGGCTGATGGCGCAGAGCAGTGCCGGCAGGGACACGCTCATCTTGGTTGGCTTTTGAGCCATGGTCGATAACTCCTGGTTACTCTCGAATCCGAGTTCGAGTGCCCCCAGCAAAGCAGTATTTCCAACCGTGTAGCGCGGAAGCCAATTCGCAGGTTTTTGGGACCCGGCGGCGCCACTCCTCGGAGGGCGCGCAACGACTGACCCTTCCTGTCAAACGTCATCGGAGCTTAGCGATCTGCGAATTGGCTTCCGCGCTACCGAGCGATGGATAGGCTTAGTGGAGATCCTCCAATTCGGAGGTCTTCATGGTCGCGAGCATCGCAGCCGGCACCACAGCACAGTATTATCTGAGCCGCACAGAATACTATCTGGACGACCGCGAACCACAGGGCATCTGGGTCGGTGGAACAGATTTCGGCATCACAGCCGGTCAAGTGGTGCAAGCAGAGCTCTTCGAGCGCCTTCATGGAGCGCTCGATGAAAACGGGCGCTCCCTGCTCACCAACGACGGCAATCGCGTCGAGCAGGTCGGCGGCTACGACATCACCTTTTCCAGCCCCAAGTCGATGTCCCTGCTCTGGGGCATCGCCGGCGGCGAACTGCGTGAGCAACTGGAAGCGGTTCAACAGGGTGCGGTGCAAACCGCCATCAGAATGCTCGATGAAAACGCCGCCTTCTGCCGGCGCGGCCACGGCGGGCAGCAGTTAGAGAAGGTCTCGCTCAGCGTTGCCGCTTTCCAGCATGGCGAGGCGCGCCCGGCGCTGCATAGCGACGGCCAGACGTTCGCGGATTGTGCCCTGCACACGCACGCTATTTGCTTGTCACTGGCCACACGGGCCGACGGCAGTGTTGGCCGTATCGACGGCAGAGTTCTGTTCGCGTGGAAGATGGCCGCTGGCGCGCTCTACCACAGGGCCCTCGCTCAGGGTTTGCGCGAGCTGGGCTTCGGTATCGAGGTGACCGGATCAAACGGCATCTTCGAGGTGGCCGGCGTTGACCCTGAGCTCTGCGCCTATTTTTCGGCGCGGCGCCAAGAAATCACCGATGAACTTGCCGAACTGGGTATCACAACTGCCGACGCTCCAGCCTTGGCTGCGGCCAAGGCACTCAGCACGCGCCAGTCCAAGCGGCAAATTGAGGGTATCGAGCGCCATGAGTTCTGGCGCGATAAGTGCCGCGAGCTTGGGCATGCGCCCGAGCAGATCGTGGAGCGAGCGCGTACCTGGAAGTTGGACCGATCCATTGATCTGGATCGGACCCTTGATGAAGCAGACCCTGCAAGCACGCTGCTCAATGACGTCCTTGCGCAACTGACGGACCGCGCGAGTACCTTCGAGCGCCGGCATCTGGTTGCCGCGGTGGCAGCGGCTCTGGTCGAGGACAACGGCACCTTCTCTTTGGCGGACGCTCTCGCCCGTCTCGAAAGGGAGGGCCGTGTCGTCACACTCGCTGAGGATGCCTGGGGTCACGCGATCTATTCGACGCCTGAGGTGATCGCGCTTGAGCAGGGATTGTTTGCCCGAGCCGAGCACATCGCCGCCATCGCAGTCGAACCGCCGCCGGTCAATCGCGTCGAAGAACTCCTGGGATCGTTCGGCCTTAATCCCGAACAAGCCGCCGCCGCACGCAGCGCGTGCGCGGCAAGAGCATTGTCTATCATCGAAGGCGGCCCTGGAGTGGGCAAGACCACTCTGCTGGCGCCGGTTGCGCAGGTTTGGCAGGATCACGGCTGGCGCGTGATTGGCGCTTCAACTGCCTGGAAGATCGCCAATCAGCTTCATGATGATCTCGGTATCGAATCTCGAGCCGTGGACAGTTGGATTGCCCGCGCTGAGCACGACCAAGAGTTCCTCACTGATAAGACAGTGCTGCTGGTAGACGAAGCAGGTCTGATGACCAGCAAGCAGATGGACCGCCTGCTCGTAGAGGTGGAAAGTGCTCGGCGAGCCGGACGCCAGGTCGCTGTCCGCTTGATTGGTGATCGCCGGCAATTGCAGCCGATCGGCGGCCCAGGTTTGCGCATCGTGGCCGATGCACTTGGCGTCGAGCGCGTCGACACCATTGTGCGCCAACGCCATCAGTGGGCGCGAGAAGCCGTAACCGCCCTCGGCCAGGGCAAGGCGCCAGACGCTCTCGCAGCGTTTTCCCAACACGACAACCTTCACCTTTGCGCCAGTCCCCGAGAGACGGTGACTCAGCTCGCAAACGCCTGGGACCGGCACTGCGCACAGCATGGTGAAGGCACGGCGCTGATGATCGCCAAGTCCAACCGGCAAGTGCTGGCGCTTAACGCTGCGGCCCGAGCCCTACTCCGTGCCAGAGGCGAGATCGACACCAGCTCCGAAACGGCATTCGAGGCGACCACCCCCTCCGGACAAACCCATAGCATTGCGTTGGCACGGGGCGATTCAGTGCGCTTCCTGCAGCGCAATGATGCCCTGGGCGTCATCAACGGCACCATCGGAACAGTTGTGCAGGTGGACCGAACCGGCCTCGATCAGACCGAGATCGTTGTCAAGGTCGGCTCCCGCAAGGTGCGGTTCTCCCCAGAGGAGTACTCCGACGACAAGGCCCGCCTGCAGCTCGTCCATGCCTATGCGACCACCTGCTACGGCGCGCAGGGGCTGACCACAGAGCAGGCCTTCGTTCTGGCCGAGCCAAGTATGGACCGGCACGACATCTTTGTCGCGGCGAGCCGTGCCCGCGAGGCTACCCATCTGTTTGTGGACCGCAAGGCACTCGACGTTCATGTCAAAGCAAAGCGGTTGTTGAGTGAGCGAGGACGTGCTGTCGATGACGACGAGCGCCTCTCCGTTCTGAGTTCCGCGTTCAGCACCTCAAGGTTGAAGGTGTCGACGCTCGACTATCTGAAGCCGACGCAGCAAGTCGATCGGGTCGCTGAAACCAAGCTGGTCAGAACGCCGTCGCGGGAGCTTTCCCGTGAGTAAGCGCGCGCTCAACCCATCTCGCTCGCAAGTTCCGGGATCAGAAACAGCGAAAGCACTGGCGGTCAACCCGACCGGGGCACCGACTGTGGTTGACTGTTGGACCGAGCATGTCCCGGTGACCGACAAAGAGCTGGAGACTATCGAAACCTACCTCGGAGAAGCACTTGATAGTCTCCTCCAAGACTGGAAAACTGCTGCTCGATCAAAGAGAAAGACATAAGAAATGACCGCAATTTCGCCCGCTGGCGCATTCGAGCCCCAGGTCTTGGAGGCACCCGTGCGTGCCTGCGCCTACCTGCGCGTGTCGACGGGGCGCCAAGCGGAATCCGACCTCTCCATCCCCGATCAACGCAAGCAGATTTCCGGCTTTTGCATCACCAAGGGCTGGCGGTTCGTGGGAGAGTTCGTTGAGCCCGGCGCGTCGGCTACCGACGACGTGCGCCCCGAATTCCAGAAGATGATCGAACGCGCACTAGATGACGATCGGCCGTTCGATGTTATTCTCGTCCACAGCTACAGCCGTCTGTTCCGCGATTCCTTCGGACTGGAAATGTACATCCGCAAGCTCGCGAAAGCCGGTGTGCGGGTAGTCTCGATTACGCAGGAGCTGGGCGATGATCCTGCTCAGGTAATGATGCGGCAGGTGATTGCGCTTTTTGACGAGTATCAGAGCCGCGAGAACGGCAAGCATGTGCTGCGCGCCATGCGCGAGAATGCTCGTCAGGGCTTTTACAACGGCTCCCCGGTGCCGCTGGGCTATCGGACTGAAGAGGTGGAAAAGCGCGGCGCCCGCGTTAAGAAGCGACTTGAAGTTGATGCGGTCGAGGCCGAACTCGTGCGGCTGATTTTTAAGCTGTACCTGCAGGGGGACGGCAAGTCGGGTCCCCTTGGCGTCAAGGAAGTCGTCAAGCGTCTCAACCAGCAAGGATATCGCACCAAGCGCAATGCGCGCTTCGGCGTCGGGACCTTGCATGGCATTTTGACCAACACCGTCTATATCGGACAGTGGGTTTTCAACAAGCGGTGTTCCAAGACGCTGCAGGCGAAGCCTAGTTCGGAACACATCATCGTCGAGGTGCCGCCTATCATAGAGCGCACCACATTCGATGCGGTGCAGGACACTCTCAAGGCCAAGAACCCAAAGACCACGCCACCGCGGGTGACGACAGGACCCATCCTCCTCACGGGCCTTGCTGTTTGTGCCAGTTGCGAGGGAGCAATGACCCTTCGCACCGGGACTTCCAAGAATGGCAAGGTGCATCGCTATTATACCTGCTCGACCTGTGCGCGAGTGGGCAAGTCTGCTTGCAAGGGGCGCTCCATCCGGATGGACACACTGGACGACCTTGTGGTTCAGCACCTCTCCCATCGGCTGTTCACAACCGAGCGGCTGGCAAGCCTGCTCAGCTCCTTGGGTGAGCGACGGGCGCAAAAGGCTGCCGAAGTCGAAGGCAGAATCTTACGCCTGCAAGCTGACAAGACCGAGGCAGAAGATAAGCTGCGGCGCTTGTATCGGATGATTGAAGAAGGTGTCGCCGAGCTCGATGATATCCTGCGAGATCGCATCACCGAGCTCAAGAACCAGCGCGAGAAAGCTGAAGCGGCGCTTGACCGCATCCAGACGCACACCGGCAACCCGCCAGTTGTTCCGCTTGAACTGGTGGAACGCTTCGGACGCATGATGCGGGAAAACATTGCAAACGGAGAGATTCCGTTTCGCAAGGCCTACATCCGCTCCGTGGTCGATCGCATCGAGGTCGATGACGAGGTCGTCAGAATTGTCGGAGACAAGGCAACGCTGGAACAAGTTATTGCTGGGAAGTCCGGCACTTTTGGTGTTCGCAGTTTTGAACGGAAGTGGCGCGCCCGAAGAGATTCGAACTCCTGACCCCCAGATTCGTAGTCTGGTGCTCTATCCAGCTGAGCTACGGGCGCGCATGCCGACTTGGCGGCGAGCTTGAGGCGGAGCGCGAAGTGCTCATTGGCCTGAAGCGGCGCCACCCATACATGGGCCATTCCGGCTTGGCAAGAAGGCGCAGCGAGTTTTTATCCCGCTACCCCAAACTACTCCACAACCCGTAGCCCACTGGGCAGGCTGAGCTCGAACCGGGTGCCGCGCTCGACTTCGGCTAGGCTCAACTGGCCGCCATGTGCCTCAGTGATTTCGCGCGCAATCGCTAGGCCCAGGCCGGTGCCCCCCGCGCGCGCTGAGCCTTCAAACGCCACAAAGAGATTGTCCCGCGCCCGTGGCGGCAAGCCCGGCCCGGTATCGGCAACAAACAGCACCAGCCGGTCCTCGCCCTCGGCAAACCCAACCGTCACCACTGCGTCGGTGAGATTGCCAGCGGCGCCCTCCAGCGCCTCACGGGCATTCTTAAGGAGGTTGACAAAGACCCGGCCCAACTGCCCCGCATCGATGTTCAGCACCAGCTCCTCGGGTACCATATTGGCAAAGCGGATGTCCGGATGGCCCACCAGGCGGGCGTCGAAGGCGGCATCGTCCACCAGGGCCCGCATACCGACCGGGGCAAGTACGGGTAATGCCGCCGTCTCGCGCCCGTAGTCGATCACCGACTGGGCAAAGCCGATGGCCTTGTCGAGTGTTGTCACTAGGCGCGGCGCCAGGCGCTGCACCTTGGGATCGTCCAGTGTCGCCACCTGGTCCGAGAGCAATTGCGCCGAGGTCAGCGTGTTGCGCAGATCATGGTTGATCTTGGCGACCGCTAGCCCCAGATCGGCCAAATGCCGCCGCTGCCGCAGCATGGAAAAGAGCTCTGCCTCCATGGCCGCGAGTTCCTGCTCGGCAATGCCGATCTCGTCGCGGCGATGCGACGGATCGATGATAAGAGCAGCATTTTCCGGCGCCTGCCGAAACGCCAGCATATTGGCGGTGAGCCGTCGAATGGGATGCACGAACAGCGAGCTGGCGAGCAGGTAAAGGGCCACCGCGGTGATCGCCGCAATGGCCAGGCTCACCCAGGCAATCTGGCGCGAATAGGCCAGCATGTCCTGCCGCAACGGCCATTCAGGCATCAGCAGTTCCACCATACTGGCATTGATGTCGCCCTCGCCCACAATGCGCAGAGTGCGGCCCGGTCCGGCAAACAGCGTGTCGAAAGCTCCCCCGATCAGGCTGAACAGGTCACGCTGGCGCATATCGGCCGTGACAACCGCTGCGGGCGTCACCGGCTCAGCTAGTTCGATCAGCTGGCTCTGCCCTTCCCGCCGGTAAACGATGGCATAGGCGCCCGCCGAGGTCAGCAGTCTATCGGTGAGGTTGCGCGGCAGCGCCATCACGTCGGGCACCGCATCCAGCACCCGCGCCGCCACCACGCCCACGCGCAGCCGGTCCTCCAGCCAATTGGCCCGGAAAATCGCAAGCGAGGGAAGGTAGACCACGACCTCGACAAGGAGGATCACCCCCATAATGGTGGCGATCAGCTTGATCGAAAGTCCGGAGAACCGGCCGGGGAGAACGCTGCGCTTGGCTTTCATCCCGGCCATTATAGGGGAGCGCGATTCCGGCGGAACCCCCTCCCAGGCGGCTCTCCCCAAAAACGCATTCTAGGGCAGCAGCCTGCGCAGCCGCCGTGGCTTGGCTGGCTGCCCGGACAGGTAGATGGCTCCGAGCTCCACCAGCACTTGGGCTAGGCTGGGATGCGGCAGGACCAAACGGCTGAGCCCAGCAGCATCGAGGCCGCGCTCCATGGCCATGGCGAGGGAAGCGATGGTTTCTCCGGCCCCCGCGCCAACGACCCCACCGCCCACAATGGCGCCTTTTTTGTCGACCAGGAGCTTGGCCGAGCCGAAGGGGCTCGCCAGCGCCAGAGCGGCTTCGTTCTCCGCCAGGCTCGCGCGCACCACCGCTTCGCCGGCACGAGCTTCGATGTGCGGCGTCAGCCGCCCCACTTGCGCCAATGCTGGCGCGGTGCCGACATAGCGGGGCACGCCAAGCGGATCGAACTGCCCGCCCTTGCCCCCAAAAATGCGGTCGAGCACGATCTCGCCCTGGTGCTCCGCCCCGTGCGGGGTGAATTCGCCAGCCATGCCGCCGATCACACTGACGCGCCAGTTCGAACTGCGTCCCTTGCCATTCAGCGCCAGGCGCTCGGGATGCTGGCGATCGCGCTTGAGGCGCGCTGCAGCAAGCCACTCGCCATCGATCTCGGCGGTGCGTCCGCTGGCAACCAGGAGATGGGAGGCGTCGAGCTTGCCTTCACTGCCATCGGCATGGCGAATGCTGACGCCGATGCCTTGGTTGCGCTTCTGGATAGCCGTGACGTCCGCCCCTTCGATGATGGTGAGGCCTTCTTCCCCCAGCGCCCGCACCAGCAGCGCCACCAATTCGGGGTCGAACTGGGTCAGCAACCCGCCCTGGGGCACCAGCGTCACCTCCGAGCCGAGCCGGCAATAGGCCTGCGCCAGTTCCAGCGCCTCGGGCGTCCCGCCGATCACAACCAGATGGGTGAGCTTGCGCACATTCTCAAGCAGTGTGTCGGGCGTGAAAAACGGCACGTCCGCCAACCCGGGAAGTTCGGGAATGGCTGGACGGCTGCCCCCGGCAAGGACAAATTGTCCGGCCTTGACAAGACTATCTCCCACACTGAGGGTGGCTCCGTCCGTGAAGCGCGGCTCCCCAGTGAGATAGGTGATGCCCAAAGCCTCGAGCCGCTCCTGGCTATCACGCGGGGCGGCGCTGGCGGCGCAGGCCGCAGCATGTTCGCTGATCGCGTGGAAATTGTGCTTTGGCTCGGTGGCAACCAGCCCGACCTTTTCGGCGTGTCGCAGGGCATGAGCCCGTGCGGCGCTCGCCAGCAGCGCCGCCTTTGCCAGCCGCGCCTGCGGACCATCTCCCGGTTCCTCGCCCCGATCAACCAGGACCACCGAGCCGCCGCGGCGGCTCGCATTGATGGCGATGCCGAGGCCCAAGGCGCCCGCGCTCACGATACAGAGGTCTGGTTTAATGATGCCGGCCATGCCACCCAAGGCGTAAAGAAGGTTATGGCGGGACTTATGCGGTCTCGTCACAGCGATGACAACTGCAGATTGTTGTGCCGGATGGGCATCTCTCGCGCGTTGACTTGCGGCCGGCTTTTCCCTATAGACCCCCGCAACCCCACACCCATGGCGCGCCGCGCTCACGTGTGACCGAAATTCTTGCGAGAGCAGCAAACAAGAGGAACCGCGCCCGACGCGGTTTGATGTCATGAAGCGTACTTACCAGCCTTCCAAGCTCGTGCGTGCCCGTCGCCACGGTTTCCGCGCCCGCATGGCGACCAAGGACGGCCGTGCGATTCTCAATCGCCGCCGCAACCAGGGCCGCAAGAAGCTCTCGGCCTAAGGCCGTCTGGCCGGATGACGGCCATGGAGCAGCCGACCCGCACCTTGCGCCGGCTCACCAAGCGTTCCCAGTTCTTACGGGCTGCCCGGGGCAATCGCGCCGGGCGGTCTGCGTTTGGGCTGCAGGCAGCGCCAGCCGACGATCCGGTGCCCGGCATTGGCTTTACCGTCACCAAGAAGACGGGCAATTCTCCCGAGCGCAATCGCATCAAGCGCCGCCTTCGTGCGGCTGTGACAGCATGCGCCGATGACTTTCGCGACCATCATGACTATGTGCTGGTCGGCCGAAGGGAAGCGTTGAGCGAGCCCTTCAGCAAGCTGGTTGCCGATCTGGGGGCGTCCGTCGGGCGCGTGCACAATCCCAGGCCGAGCGGCGAACGCTCCACCACCCCTGGCCGCGGCCCACGGAACTCCCGACCATGAACGATAATCGCAATGTGATCCTCGCCATCGTACTCAGCATGATCGTGCTGTTCGGCTGGCAGTACTTCATTGCTGGACCGCAACTCGAGCAGGCGCAGCGCCAGGCCGAGATCGCCGCGCAGCAGCAGGCCGCACAGGATCCGGCTCTGGCCACGCCCGCCGCTGATGCCGTGCCAGGCACCGCTGCCTCCCCCCAGACGGTCAATGGCGTGCAGATCTACGCCGAGCGTACCGAAGCAATTGCCGCGAGCCCGCGCGTCGAGATCGACACGCTGGACCTGCATGGTTCGATCAACCTGACCGGCGCGCGTCTCGATGATCTCGAACTCAAGCAGTATCGCGAGACCACTGACCCCGCTTCGCCCATCATTACGCTGCTGACCCCGTCCGGGGCGCCAAACGCCTATTTCGTCGAACAGGGCTGGGTGCCCGCTGCTGGCGCCGAAGTCGATGTGCCTACGGCTCAAACCGTGTGGTCGGTCGAGGGCGAGAACACCGTTCTTTCCGCCGAGAACCCGGTGACCCTGGTCTGGGATAATGGCGAAGGCCTGATCTTCCGCCGCACCTTCTCGGTCGATGAGCATTATCTGTTCACCGTCACGCAGACCGTCGAAAACCAGACCGAAGGCGCGGTCGCTCTTTATCCCTACGCCCGCGTGGAGCGGCAGGGTACGCCCCAGGTGCAGAACTTCTTCATTCAGCATGAAGGCCTGCACGGCGTCTTGGGTGCCAACAATCTGGTGTCGCGCAAATATGGCGACCTGCAGAACGATCAGCAGATCACCTACGAAAACACCACCGGCTGGCTTGGCTTCACCGATAAATACTGGGCCACCGCTGTCTTGCCGCAGCCCGGACAGACCATCAACGCCCGCTTCAACTGGCGCAATCCCGGCGCCTATGACGAGTACCAGACGAGTTTCGTCGAGACTGCTCCGGTTGTGGTTCCTCCAGGCGGTGCAGCCAGCAACGAGACCTATGTCTTCGCCGGCGCCAAGGAAGAGGCGGTCATCACCTCCTACGAGCAGCAATACGGCTTCGACCGGCTCGAACTGCTGATCGACTGGGGCTGGCTGCACTTCATCACCAAGCCGATGTATTACCTGCTGAACTTCCTCTACGGGATCCTCGGCAATTTCGGCCTCGCCATCTTGGCGGTGACGGTGATCGTCAAGGCGATCTTCTTCCCGCTGGCGAACCGCTCCTATGCCTCCATGGCCGCCATGCGGCGCGTCCAGCCCGAAATGAAGGCCATCCAGGAGCGCCTCAAGGACGACCGGCCGGCCCAGCAGCAGGCCATGATGGAGCTTTATCGCAAGGAAAAGATCAATCCGGTCTCGGGCTGCTGGCCCATCCTGATCCAGATCCCGGTCTTTTTTGCGCTCTATACCGTGATCTTCATCAGCCTAGACATGCGCCACGCGCCGTTCTTTGGCTGGATCCGCGACCTTGCAGCACCCGATCCGACCAACATCTTCACCCTCTTTGGTCTTATCCCCTGGGACCCAACCGTTATCCCGATCCTGGGCGGCTTCCTCCATCTGGGTGTCTGGCCGGTCATCATGGGTATCACCATGTGGGTGCAGATGAAGCTCAACCCGCCGCCACCCGATCCGACCCAGGCGATGATCTTCAACTGGATGCCGGTGATCTTCACCTTCATGCTGGGCACCTTCCCGGCGGGTCTGGTGATCTACTGGGCCTGGAACAACACCCTCTCGGTGGCACAGCAATGGTTCATCATGAAGCGCCACGGCGCCGAGGTGAACTTGTTCGGCAACATCGTCGACAGCTTCCGCCGGAAGCCCAAGCCGGCCGAAACCACCAAATAAAGACAGGGGCGCCGCAAGGCGCCCTCTTCTTTTACCCCTTGGCTACCAAGGGCGCGGCTTGGCTGCTAAACCATGCCGCGCCCCCGCCGCCAGCGCCACGAACCTGAAAGAGACCCATGCAGCCTGAACTCAGCCAATACCCACAAGAGATCGTCGAACGTGGGCGCCTGATCTTTGCGCGGCCATTCCTCTTCGTGAAGGGCTGTGTCCGTCTCGACGACCTGCCCCCCATGGATAAAATCGAGATCGCCTTTGCGGGTCGCTCCAATGTCGGCAAGTCCAGCCTGATCAATGCCCTGGTGGGCATGTCCGGTCTCGCCCGCACCTCCAATACTCCAGGCCGGACGCAGGAACTCAACATCTTCGAGTCCCAGAGCGAAGAACTGCGCATCGTCGACATGCCAGGCTATGGCTACGCCAAGGCGCCCGAGGACAAGGTGCGGGCCTGGACCCGCCTCATCCATCAATATCTGACCGGCCGGGCCACCTTGCGTCGCGTCTATGTGCTGGTCGATGGTCGCCACGGCCCCAAGGACAATGACCTCACCGTAATGAACGAACTCGACCGGGCAGCGGTGAGCTATCAGGTGGTCCTGACCAAGGCCGACAAGCCGCTCAAGAAAGACCTCGACAAGGTGATTGCCGCCACCCAGGCGGCCATCGCCAAGCGCCCCGCCGCCCACCCGCATGTGATGCTGACCTCGTCCGAAAAGGGCACCGGCCTTGCCGAGCTGCGTGCGGAAATCGCGATGTTGCTGGAAAGCTGAGCCTTACCGTTCTTTGAGGAAACGAGCGATATACCCAGCGACTTCGCGGCTGTCCGATGGCGTCGTCGCCGAAGCAATGGCACGCTCCACCACCTCGTCAGGCGCCCGGCCCCGCCGCAGTTCCGCCAGCGCCAACATGTAGTCGTCATCGAATTCAGGATGCGGCTGAAAGCTCAATGCCGCACCATTGCGATAGACCAGGCCAGCATTAGGGGTGAATTCGGAAGCCAGGATCACCTCGGCCTCCTCTGGCGGCGTAATCACCTGGTCCTGGTGCGAGCAGGCCACCGAGAGCAGCGTCGGAGCTGCCCGCATGAACTCGGGCGTGGCTTTGACTGCATAGGAGTGCCGCCCCAGGCCCCAGCCCTTTTCGCTCTTGCGGACATCACCACCCAGCGCATCAGCCATGATCTGGTGCCCAAAGCAGATCCCCAGCATCGGCGTCTTTTTGGCGTAAGCATCGCGGATGAACTCGCGTAGCGGCTCCATCCAGGGGAAGTCATCGTAAACGCCAGCCGAGGAGCCGGTCAGCACGACCCCCTCGAGCGCGCCGGCGTCCGGCAGCGGCTCGCCCTCGGAAACCTTCACCACCTCGTAGGCGAAGCTCCGGCCCGTCTGGTCGAACATGCGCTCGAACATGCCAGGATAGGGCCCGAAGCGGCCGCGTAGCGTCTCGGGCACTTCGCCCGTTTGAAGAATGGTGAGTTTCATGGGAGGGAGCATCGCGATGGCATTGCCATCCACATAACGGCAACGGCCGGCCCGGGGCAATCCCGGACCGGCCGCTGCAAATCAGGCTTGCGTTGGACTAGTTGCTGCCGTCGTTCGGGCGAGCCTTGTCGCCACCTTCGCGGTCGTCCTTCATCTTGGCGTCGCCGGGAACCTGGCCGAAATTGGTACCGCCCAGATGGCCGCCAGTGCTCATTTTGTCCACTTTAGATTTGCTATCTTGAGCCTTGTCGGTGCTTTCCTTGCTCATAGTCGTACTCCTTGTTGTGGGAGTCCAACCAGCGGGGCGCACTGATCGTTCCGCTCTGGAGCGCTTGTGATCGCTAGGCCGTCGCTGGCACGAAGTTCAGCGCTACGCCATTGATGCAGTAGCGCAGCCCGGTCGGCTGTGGACCGTCTTCGAACACATGTCCCTGGTGCCCGCCGCAACGCGAGCAATGCACTTCGGTACGGGTCATGAACATGGACTCGTCGACCGATGTGCCCAGGGCGTCCTCAAGGTAGGTGTAAAAGCTCGGCCACCCGGTCCCGCTGTCATATTTCGTTGCCGAATCGAACAGCGCCTGGTCGCACCCGGCACAATGAAAAGTGCCAGCGCGCTTCTCGTCATTGAGCGGCGAGGTGTAGGGGCGCTCCGTGCCATGCTGGCGCAGCACGTCATAAGCGGCCGGCTCCAGCCGAGCGCGCCACTCTTCTTCGCTGAGCTCGAAGGGGAAGCTGCCTTCGGCGGCGTGGCTGTCGCTCATTGGCCGCAGGACGGCAAAAGCCGAGAGCGCCGCCAGCGCCGAGCCACCCAAAAGCAGATTACGTCGGGCAATAAGCATGTCGAATACCTTCCCAGAAAAAGAACGGCCCCGCGGCTGGGCCGCCGAGGGGAGCGGCGAGCGCGCGGAGCCTAGGTTTGACGGCCATTCTATGCTTGAGGGCAGCATTTAGCGCGTCAAACTATGGTGAGGACCCGTGGAGGAAACCGGGTCCTCGAGGTTTGCCCCTTACGAAGCGGGGGTCAGCACGGCGTCGATGACGTGGATCACGCCGTTAGACTGGATCACGTCGGCAATGGTCACATTGGCAGTCGTGCCGTTTTCGTCGGTCACCGTGACAGTGTCGCCATCAACGGCCAGGGTCAGCATGCAGCCGCCAACGGTCTCGACCATATGCTCACCGCCGTCTTCCTCAACCATCGACACGATGTCGGTGGACAGAGCACGGGCCGGGATCACGTGGCAGGTGAGGATCTCGGTCAGCTGATCCTTGTTTTCTTCCATCAGCAGCGTATCGACGGTGCCGGCTGGCAGGGCGTCAAAAGCCGCATTGGTCGGGGCCAATACGGTGAACGGGCCTTCGCCCGACAGCGTCTCGACAAGACCAGCAGCCTGGACGGCTGCAACCAACGTGGTGTGGTCAGCCGAGTTCGCAGCGTTCTCGACGATGTTCATCGCCGGGTCCATGGCTGCGCCGCCAACTTCAGGATTGTCCTGAGCGTAAACGGCGGAAGCGCCGAACATGGAAGCGGAAAGCATGGTGGTAACGGCTAGGGTGCGAAGATTGATATTCATTGTTCTGTTCCTTCCTCATATTTCGTCCCCGATTATCGTTCGGGACATGAGGAGATACGGAAGATGAATTCATCCAGTTTCAGAAAAAATGCATTTGGGCGATTATTTTTAGTGAACGCACATTTTCTTAGATTGTGCTGATCCAAGCGTGATGAAAGCGCGTAAGTTGCGATTGGCCCTATCACCGCAATTTACCCTCTGCTGCAACAACACCGCTCAGATCTGTGTCACGGCGCCTTGCGCAACGACCGGACCGGTTGGGACGCCACCTGGCGCTCCGCCTTCCGGCTCCAGCGTAATCGCCAGAACCGATCCTTCGCCCCAGCCTTCCATCACTTCGGGGCCGATCATCACCGTGTTGCGGTCCGCGACAGAAACGACACCCATGGAAATTGGGTCGCCGCCCTGGATGGCCCAGAGTTCGTAGTCACGGTCCGGCACGGCCTCACCCGAAAGCGCGGTCAGACGCACCGCCCCGCTGCCGTCATAAAGAGCCACAAAACGTACATCGCTGTCTTCGGCGTCGAGCGCCGCCACCAATTGCGTTGTAAGGCTCGCCACATCGGGCGCCGGCTGAACCAGGGAAAGACCGATCGCCGCCACGGCGACTGCCAATGCGCCAGCCGTCAGCCCGCGCCACAAGGCCAGGGAGTCCCACCAACTGGTTCTCTTTTCCACGCCAAAGAGCCGCTTCTCCAGCGCCCCCAGCACATGGGCAGGCGGCTGTACTTGCTCAAAGCTCTCATCGAGCGCAGACAAGCGCATGAGCCAGAAATCCCGTTCGGCCCGCAGGCCCGCATCGGCCTCGATCAGCCGTTCCACACGGGCATGATTTGCCTGGTCTAGCAGCCCCAGCACATATTCGGCCACCAGCACCCGGTGCCGGTCGCCTTCATCTTCGGTGTGATCGGTGTCGCTCATGCCGTCAGGCACTCTCTCAGTTTTAGCAGGCTCCGCCGTAGCCAGGTTCGCATCGTGTTGAGCGGCACCGCATGGCGGCGCGCCAGTTCATCATAGCTGAAGCCATCGAGATAGGCTCCTCGCACAGCATCGGCGCGGTCCGGCTCGAGCGTTTGCAGACAACTCTCAATCTGCGCGCGCTCCTGGCCGTCCTCGGTCGCCCGCTCCGGCGTTGGACCGGCATCGGGTATTTCGAGGGCAACGTCGAGATCGTCGGCGGCCGGGCGGCGAGCCCGCAGAATGTCGAGCGCGTGGTTGCGCGCCACCGCCACAAGCCAGCTGATAGGGCTAGTCGTGCCGGCCACGTATCGATCAGCACGCTGCCAAATCTTGACGTAGACTTCCTGAATTGCCTCTTCGGCTTCCGAACGGTCCTTCAAGATACGGAGCACCACGCCGAAGAGTTTCGCGCTTGTGCGTTGATAGAGCGTGCGAAACGCCTCCCGGTCCCGCAGGGCGCAACGCCCGATCAGATCCGCGACCTCTTGCGACGCGTTGGGCAGAGCCATGGCTGGAAGTCTCCCTCGCAGCGCCCCCTCAGGCGCCTCATTGAACAACAACGCATGGGCGGGGAAAAGAGATCAGAACCCGATGCACTCACAACCGTCTTTTCCTTTGCGCGTTCATGCTCTAGACCCGTTGCGGTCTTTTCCGGCCATGCCACGCAAGGGGAGCCAGGTCCGTCCATGACTGAACCGAACAATTCGACCGACCGCTTCTCGCACGATGCGGGCATTCTGGCTCAGGCGCTGCCCTATATGCAGCGTTACGAGGGCAAGACGGTCGTGGTGAAATATGGCGGCCACGCCATGGGCGATGCGGACCTGCAACAGGCCTTCGCCCGCGACATCGCCCTCCTCAAGCAGTCCAAGGTCAACCCCATCGTTGTCCATGGCGGTGGCCCCCAGATTGCCTCAATGCTTAAGGGCCTCGGCATTGAATCCAAGTTCGAAGGGGGCTTACGCGTCACCGACAAGCGGACCATGGAAATCGTCGAGATGGTTCTCGCCGGCTCGATCAACAAGGAAATCGTCGCCACCATCAATGCCGAAGGCGAATGGGCCATTGGCCTGTGCGGCAAGGACGGCAACATGGTCTTCGCCAAGAAAGCCGAAAAGAAGTTCATCGACCCCGAATCCAATATCGAGCGACTGCTCGATCTCGGCTATGTTGGCGAGCCGGTCGAAGTGGACCGGACCCTCCTCGATCTCCTCGCCCGCTCCGAAATGATCCCGGTGATTGCTCCGGTGGCGCCCGGCCGCGACGGCAACACCTACAACATCAACGCCGACACCTTCGCTGGTGCCATCGCCGGCTCGCTCGGCGCCAAGCGCCTCCTGTTCCTCACCGACGTACCCGGCGTGCTCGACAAGAACAAAAAGCTCATCCCCGAGCTTTCCGTCAGCGAGGCCAAGGCACTGATCGCCGACGGCACCATTTCAGCCGGCATGATCCCCAAGGTCGAGACCTGCCTCGAAGCCTTGGACAATGGTGTGGAAGGCGTCGTCATCCTCAACGGCAAGACCCCGCACGTCGTCCTCGTCGAACTCTTCACCGAGCACGGCGCCGGCACCCTGATCGTGCGGTAGGAGCCGCCTCTCTAACCCTCCCTTCCTCAGGGACCGCGCCTCTTCTCCTCCCCCTCTCAGGGGGAGGCCGGGTGGGGGTACACCTGACATCAAGCTGACGCTTTCCCGCTACCTGTGGCCGAAATGCGCTAGCGGCTGCCGCACCTGTGTGAGACAGTTTCGGTTAACAGAGCACCGGTTTCGGTGTTCCACCCTTTCGGATCCCGGCAGTTTTTCGCAGCGATCCTACCCAGTCTCCTCCCGAAACTGGCAAGGGCCGCTCTCCCGAGCGGCCCTTTTTCTTGTCCAAAACGCTGTCCTCGCGCAGCCACCCTCTCCCTTGCGGGGAGGTAAGGGAAGGGGCTGAACCCTGCCCGGGCAGCAAAGCTACGCTCCTACACCTCCGCGGCGACATGCGCGGGGGCGCCCTGCCCCTGCCCACCCCGGCGGAACAGCGGCACCATGACCAGCACCAGGGCGAACACCCCCACCACATACCAGAGCGCCAGGCTCGAAGCGGTAGCGTACACCTGGTGCTGAGCCTCGCCGGCTGCAAACCCGCGGCCCAGGCTCGAAAAGAAGATCTCTCCGATCAGCGCCACGCCTAGGGCCCCGCCAACCTGCTGGAAAGCCTGCAGCGCACCCGACCCTGCCCCCGCGTCGCGCGGCGGGACATTGGCCAGCACCAGCTGGAACAGGGAGGAGAAGCCCAGGCCCAGCCCCACGCCAGCGATCAATAGCGGCGGCAAGAAGGCCCATGAGCTGATGCTGTCGCCCACCCCGGCGATATAGAAGTGCAGCCACAAAATCCCCCCGCTCAGCAGCGCCCCCGAAGCAGCCAGCCGGCCTCGCAGATAATGGCTGCCGAGACGCCCAGCGATCACTGAGGCGATCAGGACGCCCACCGAAAACGGCGTGTTGGTCAGCCCCGACTGCAGCGGGGTAAAATTGAACCCGCCCTGCAGCAGCAGCGAGATCACCATGAACATGCCCGGAATGCCCGAGGCAAAGACGGTGGTGACAAAGGCACCGAACATATACTGCCGATTGCTGATGAGACTGAAATTGAGCAATTGCGGTTCGTTGAGGCGCGCCCGGTTGCGCGTCCACAGCACAAAGCCGGCGAGCAACAGCAGCCCGGCGCCCATCATCGCGAACGCCCAGAGTGGCCATCCATAGGCACGGCCTTCAACGATGGGAAACACCACCGCCACGATGCCCAGGCCAAAGAGGCTTATTCCCACATAATCATTGCGGAGCTCGGCATTCCCCGGCGTACGGGGGATGATGAACCAGCCCAGTACCACCGCCGCAATGCCGATCGGCACGTTGACCAGGAAAATCGGCTGCCAGTCCATGCCGAAGAGATTAGCGCCGATCAGCACGCCGCCCAGGATTGGGCCGCACACCGACGCCAGCCCGGCCGAAAGCCCGAACAGGGAGAAGGCCTGCCC
Source organism: Devosia sp. RR2S18 (assembly GCF_030177755.1). Taxonomy (NCBI): domain Bacteria; kingdom Pseudomonadati; phylum Pseudomonadota; class Alphaproteobacteria; order Hyphomicrobiales; family Devosiaceae; genus Devosia; species Devosia rhizosphaerae. Next base: position 593,407 of record NZ_CP126539.1, on the reverse strand, counting down.
TCGCTCGTGCGGTGGGAAGGTGACGGTGGCGATGGCCAGCACCTGCGGCGCCATCATTGCCCCGCCCAGGCCTTGCAGCACGCGGGCAAAGATCAAAAATTCGATGCTGGGCGACAGCCCGCACAGCGCCGATGCGGTGGTGAAAGCCACCGTGCCCCAGAGGAACATCTTGGTGCGACCCACGATGTCACCCAACCGCCCGAAAGGCAGCAATCCCAGCGCAAAGGCGAGGATATAGGCCGCGACCACCCATTCGATCTGGTTGTCGGTAGCGCCCAGGCCATCGCGCATGGAGGGCAGCGCCACGTTGACGATGGTGACATCGATCAGGTTCATGAAATTGGCGATCAGCAGCACAAAGAGCGCCGGCCAGCGGCGCGGATCGGGTGCTGCAGCAGTGGTATCGGACATCGGTTTTATCCTTGTGACGCTTGCGGGCGCACAAACGCGCGCTCGAGTTCGGTGTAGAGCGCCTGCGCATCGCCAAAGCGGCCTCCTGTGCGGGCAAATTCGGAAAGGGCGCCGGTAAAGAGCAGCGCTCCGGCATCGGCATCGAGCGGCTGGCGAAAGGAGCCATCGACCACCCCCTGCCGCAGGATGTCGGCGATCTGGTTGATCCAGAACACGCGCATCGGCGACATGATCGCCGCCACTTCGGGATCGCGGCGGGCACGCTCACCCAGCTCCGCCATGACGATCAGAAGCTCGGGCTTGTCGCTGCGCAATTGCTGGAAGTCCTCGAACTCCATGCGCAGCAGTTCGAGGCCCGTCCGGCCCGCGCGCTGTCGGCTTTGCGCCTGGGCTTTGAAGTCGTCGCGGATGGATTCCGCCACCAACTCCACCAGGGCCGCTTTGCTGGGCACGTGGTAGTGCAGCGTCGCGACATTGATGCCGACATGCTGCGCAATGTCGCGCGTGCGCAGACCCTCAAGGCCTTTCTCGACGATCAGCCCGCGCGCTGCGGCGGCAATCGCGGTCCGGCGTTCGTCAGTGGTTTCGCGCTTGGTGTGGGTTTCGCTCATGGAGCGGCTCTCTACCGCCGCCACTATTATCAATCAAGTGATTGATTGGCAGAAAAGACATGCAGCAGTTGCAAGGCTCGCAGCCACCAGCCTACTCGAAATATTCAGGAAAATCGGTGATGGTTTGCGCCAGCAGCACTTCGGCCCGCGCCAGATGCGCCCGCATCGCGGCCTCCGCGGCAACAACGTCGCCTGCCACCACAGCACTGACAATCGCCTTGTGCTCACTGATGGCGCGCTGGCTCGAGGACACACCGAGCGTCAGATAGCGCACCCGGTCGAGCTGGATTTTGTGCTCGTCGATGAGCTGCCAGGCATATTCCACTCCGGCCAGCCGGGCGAGCGTACGGTGGAAAAGCTCATCAAGCGTATGGAAGCGCCGAGAGTCGTCCGCCGCCGATGCCTCTTCCTGTTCGATGATGAGCCCGTTCAGCACTTCGGCCGTATCCCGCCCTGGTTGGCCGGCTAGCCGTCGCACGATTTCGACCTCGATGGACTCACGGATGAAGCGCGATTGCCGCACGCCCTCGGGCGAAATCTTCTTGATGACCGTGGCGCGCTTGGGCCGGATCAACAACAGCCCCAACTGCGCCAGACGAATAAACGCCTCCCGCACCGGCTGCCGCGACACGCCATAGCGTCCCGCAATGTCGCTTTCCGAGATCACATCGCCGGGCTTCAGGCTCATCGTGATGATGTCGTCGCGCAGCGCATGCACCACGCGAAGCGACATGGTCGCCTCCCCCGGCTCGAGCACCTCCGCCATCACCATGATCGTCATTCCCTCGTCTGCGCCATGCGCCCCCTATCAACTGCCATACAAGCAAGGGCGCGGCAACAGCCCACCCCACCTGAGCTGTGGGCATTCCTTCGCGCGGTGACCGAATCGGTACGGTCCTGTGCTACAGTCCGGCATCAGTTACGCCGTGCGTGTTGTTCCGGATCGAGTGGGATGTGACGCATCGGCGCCAGGAGAACCGATGCAGGTAGCGATCGACATGGGGATGACGGCCGGCCACCAGCCCGCCACGCTCGACCTCGAAGAACTGCTGGCCACGCGCCTCCTCGTCCAGGGCAATTCCGGCTCGGGCAAGTCTCATTTGCTGCGGCGGCTCCTCGAGCAATCCGCGCCCTGGGTGCAGCAGTGCATTATTGATCCGGAAGGCGATTTCGTCACACTGTCCGACAAGTTCGGGCATCTGGTGGTCGACGCCACCCGCACCGAGGCGGAACTCACGCGCATCGCCGCGCGTGTTCGGCAGCATCGCGTTTCGGTCGTCCTTAACCTCGAAGGTCTCGACGTCGAGCAGCAAATGCGCGCCGCCGCCGCCTTTTTGGGCGGCATGTTCGATGCCGATCGTGACTTCTGGTACCCCATGCTGGTCGTGGTCGATGAAGCCCAGCTCTTTGCGCCCGCAGTGGCCGGCGAAGTCTCCGATGAAGCGCGCAAGCTCTCCCTGGGCGCCATGACCAACCTCATGTGCCGCGGCCGCAAGCGCGGGCTGGCGGGCGTCATTGCTACCCAGCGCCTTGCCAAGCTGGCCAAGAACGTCGCGGCCGAAGCGTCCAACTTCCTGATGGGCCGCACCTTCCTGGACATCGACATGGCGCGCGCTGCCGATCTGCTGGGCATGGAAAAGCGCCAGGCCGAACAGTTCCGCGATTTGGCCCGCGGCCACTTCGTGGCCTTGGGGCCGGCCATTTCCCGCCGGCCGCTGCCGATCACCATCGGTGCGGTCGAAACGTCCGCCCGCTCTACCAGCCCCAAGCTGACGCCGCTCCCCGAAGCGCCCGAAGACGCCGCTGATCTGATTTTCACTGCGGACCCGGACGAAGCCGTGCGCCCCGTCGTGCGCCGGCCGCCGCCACCGCCGCCGCCCTCCACCAACGACATCCTGGCCCAGGTCGTCCGTTCCCGGCCGCAAGGCGAAACGCCGGCTCCGCAATCGCTTTTCCCCGAGATCGACGAGGCCGAACGCGGCCGTCAGATCGACGATATCATGGTCGAACTGCTCGGCGACCCTGATGCGAGCTTCCGCACGGTCGCCGTCCTATATCAGGACTTCCTCGTCCGCTGCCGCATCCGCCGCGTGCCCGGCGAGCCACCGGCCCTGCCCGAGTTCAAGCGGCGCCTCGCCGTTGCCCGTGTGGCGCCCGATGCGGAAACGGCTCAATCCGATGGCTGGCAGCAAGCGCTGACACTGTCGCAAACGCTTAGCGATGACGTGCAGGGGGTGTTTCTAGTCTTGGCCCAGGCAGCGCTTACCGGCGCGCCCTGCCCCAGCGACGCCACTCTGGCGCGCCTTTATGGCACGCATTCCGCCAGCCGTGCCCGCCGCCTCCTCACCTGGTTCGAGGAACGGGGCCTTCTGGTGTTGCGGGTCGACTTCCGCAACAACCGCATCATTGCCTTTCCTGATCTCGGCGCCGAAACCGCGCCGGGCGATCCCAACGGCCCCGACGCCATGATCGACGAACGCGGCGCCGCCGAATAATTTCATCTCTCGACGGTCTTCCCTCCCTCTTCGAGGGGGAGGGCCAGGGTGGGGGTAGGTACCCCTCAATCGTCCTCGACAAACACTTCCTTGCGCTTCTGCCTGATGCTGGGCAGCACGGCGATCACCACCGACAACAGCGCTAGAGCGAGCAACACCGCCGAGATTGGGCGCTCAAGGAAGATCATCGGATCGCCGCGCGAGATGATCATCGCCCGGCGCAAATGTTCCTCCAGCAGCGGTCCCAGCACGAAGCCCAGGAGCAGCGGCGCCGGTTCGCAACCGAAGCGGATCAGCAGGTAGCCAACGATGCCGAAGAAGGCGATCGCATAGATGTCGTAGATGTTCTGATTGATCGAATAGGTGCCAATGCAGGCGAACAAGACGATGGCGGGAAACAGCATCCGATAGGGGATCGAGAGCATCTTTACCCATAGCCCCACCAGCGGCAAGTTGAGCACCACCAGCAGCAGATTGCCGATCCACATCGAGGCGATGATGCCCCAGAACAGCGCCGGCTGTTGGTTGATGACATTGGGGCCCGGCGTAATCCCCTGCAGGATAAAGGCGCCGATCATCAGCGCCATCACCGGATGGGCGGGAATGCCCAGGGTCATCAGCGGAATAAACGAGGTCTGGGCCGCGGCATTGTTGGCCGATTCCGGTCCGGCCACGCCTTCGATAGCCCCCTTGCCGAACTCTTCGGGGTGCTTGGACAAGCGCTTTTCGGCCGAGTAGGAGGCAAAGGCCGAAAGGATGTGCCCACCACCGGGCAAAACGCCCAGGATCGACCCCAGCCCGGTGCCGCGCAGCACCGGCATGATGATGCGCCGGAAGTCCTCGCGCGTCAGCCAGAGGTTCTTAACCTCTTTGACCCCGACATCTCGCTCGTGCTCGTTTTCGAGATTTCGCAGGATTTCGGCGACGCCGAATACGCCCACCGCCACGGCCACGAAGTTGAGCCCGCCGAAAAGCTCGCGGAAGCCGAAAGTGAAACGGGGCGTGCCGGTATAGATATCCTGCCCCACCATGCCGAGCAGCAGGCCGAGCACGATCATGCCCAGCGCCTTGATGATCGACCCATGCGCCAGGGCGATGGAGACCAGGAGGCCAAGGACGATAAGCGAGAAATACTCAGGCGCCCCGAAATTGAGCGCTGCTCTTGCCAACGGCGGCGCAAAAAACGCGAGCAAGAGCGTCGCAACAGAACCGGCAAAGAACGACCCCAGCGCCGCGGTTGCAAGTGCCGGGCCGGCCCGCCCTTGTCGCGCCATCTGGTAGCCGTCGATAGCCGTCACCGCAGCGGAACTCTCACCCGGCAAATTGATCAGGATCGCCGTGGTCGAGCCGCCATATTGGGCGCCGTAATAGATACCGGCGAGCATGATCAGCGCCGTTTCCGCCTGCAGCGTAAAGGTGATCGGCAGCAGCATGGCGATCGTCGCCGTGGGTCCAATGCCCGGCAGCACGCCCACCAGCGTGCCCAGCAGCACGCCGATGAAGCAGTAGAGAATGTTGATCGGGTCGAGCGCGACGGTGAAGCCGAGGGCGAGCGAAGAAAGTAGGTCCAATTGGGGTCTCCCGCCCTAGAACTGCAGCCAGGGGCCGAACCACGGCACGATGAGCCCGAGGCCCACCACAAAGATCAGCATGCAAAGAGTGCAGAGGCCGGTGGCGATGATGACAGCGGAAAGCCAGCTATTGTTGCGGCTCGACAGCGCCGTCGCCAGCCCCGACAGAAACACCACCGGAATAAAGCCCAGCCCGCGAATAGTGGCGGCAAAAAAGATGATCGTGCCTAGCACCAGAACAATGCCCCGCCAGGGCCAGGGCGTCCGTTCGTCGGCCTCCCCCTTGCGAAGACCGGCGGCAGCCGTTGCGATACCGAGCGCCACCAGAATGCCGCCCAGCACCACCGGCATGAAGCCCGGTCCCATGCGGAACGGGGTTCCCAGTTCGTAGGTCATCGCCTCGAGCGCAAAATAGGCGCCGAACGCCACAAACATGCCGCCCGCTGCGACATCCTTCTTGGATGCGGAAAATGCCATCCAGTCTCCCCCTGAAAAGTGAACCCCCGGCTCTTGGCGGCCGGAGGTTCGATTTGGCGCGCGGTGTGGCGCTTACTGCGCCGAAACGCCGGCCTCTTCGATCACGCCAGCCCAGAGCTCGATCTGGTTGCTGAGGCGTTCGCTGAGCGCATCGGGGGTCGCGTCGTCGGCGGCGACTGGTTCGGTCCCGAGTTCGGCAAAGCTCGTCCCCACCGTTTCATCGGCGAGGGCGGTCTGCAGCGACTGCGCGAGCCGGTCGATGATCGCCTGATCGGTACCCGCCGGGGCATAAAGGCCGTGCCAGATGGAGAGCTCGAAGTCCTCGATGCCGCCTTCGGCCATGGTCGGCACGTCGGGCAGCACGTCGATGCGCTCGGGCGTGGTGACGGCATAAGCCTTGATCTCGCCGGCCTGGATCTGGCTGGTCGTATTGGTGGTCTGGTCGCACATCATATCTATCTGGCCACCCAGGAGGTCGGTCATGGCCGGGCCCGTGCCCTGATAGGGCACCTCGGTCATCTGCGTGCCGAGCGCATCCATGAACAGGAGGCCACAAAGCTGGCTTGCCGCCCCGATGCCGGCATTGGCATAGGTGACGTCTTCGCCATTCTCCTTCACATGGGCAATAAGGTCCTCGAGCGTCTCGGGCTCGAAATCCTTGCGGGCGACGATGGTCATCGGCACTTCGGTGACCAGACCGATCGGTTCGAAGTCCTCGACCGGGTCATAAGGCAGGCTGGCGTATAGCGCAGGAGCCGTGGACATGCCGATATGGTGGAGCAGCAGCGTATAGCCATCCGCATTAGCGGCGGCGACTTGGCCGGCACCCAGCGTACCACCGGCGCCGCCAACATTCTGCACCACCACTTGCTGGCCCAGATCCTCGCTCATCGCCTGGGCGACGAGGCGGGTCACGGTGTCGGTCGGGCCGCCGGCCGAGAACGGCACGACGATGGTAACCGGCTGGGTTGGGAATTCCTGCGCCACGACCGCAGTCGCAGCAAAAGCGCTGCCGGCGAGCAGGCCGGCGGCAAGCAGTTGGGTTGTCGTCTTCATTGTAGTCCTCCCGAATTGAACATGGGGGTCGGCGTTCGTTGGCCAACCGCATCCAGTCTCTTGCAATCGCTGTGCCACCCGGCAAATGCAAGGCAGGTATGCAGCTGCAAGAGCCTATGCTAGAACCGCCGGCAAGAAATTGCCCAAAAGAATCGCTGTGGCCGGCAAGTTCTTGCCGATTGCAGGGGAGGATAGCGATGAGGTGGCTTGCGGCCTTGCGATTGCCGTGGGGTTGGTGGCGGGTGGCCGCCGCCGCCGGTGCGCTCGTCTCCATTGCCCTTGTCGCCTGGGTCGCCTTCGAAATCGCCCTCACGGGAGCCATTCGCGACACCGAAGAACTGGCGCAACGACGCCTAGCCCTGTTCGACCGCACGCTCGAGGCCATTATCGAGCGCTACCATTATCTGCCCGCCGCTATCTCCCAAGCCCGCGAATCCCGCGCGGCGCTGGAAAACCCCGACGACCCCGCTGCCGTAGAAGCGGCCAATGGCTATCTCAGCAAAATCAACGAGACGGCCGGCGCCGGCGAGATCTTCCTGATGAACGCCGAGGGTCATGTTGTTGCCGCCAGCAATTGGTGGACGCTGACCAGCCTCGTCGGCACCGATTACGCCTTCCGCCCCTATTTTGCCGACGCGATGGCCATGGGGCGGGCGAACTACTACGCCTTCGGCATCTCGACCAGCGTGCCCGGCTACTTCCTCTCCCAGCGTGTGGACGGTCCCAATGGCCCCATCGGCGTTGCGGTCACCAAGATTAATCTCGGGGAGATCGAAGCCAATTGGTGGCGTTCGGGCGAACTCATTGCCATCGCCGATCTCAATGATGTCGTTATCCTGTCCACCCGCCCCGACTGGCGCTATCGCCCCCTGCGCACCATCCGCCCCGATCGGGCGGAGATCGTCTCGTCCGACCAGCGCTACGGCGAAAACGGCATCGACAACACCGGCATCCTGGTCGATCGCTGGCCCTCGCGCGGCACCGAGTTCGCCTATATCGACAGCAAGGATCCCGAGGCGTCAGGCTATTTTCTCGTCGAGGAAATGCGGCTCCCCAAGCATGACTGGCGCATTTTATCGTTCAGCCCCGCCGGGCCCCTTAATGCCAGCGCCGCAATTGCCGCGAGCGCCGCCGCGCTTGGCTGGACGGCTCTCCTCCTGATTGCAACGCTCCTCGTCCAGCGCCAGCAGGCCGTGGCACAGCGCCTCTCCGATCATGAGCAGCTTGAGCAGCGGGTCGCCGAGCGCACCGAGGACCTCTACATCACCAACGAGGCCCTGCGTGCCGAGATCGCCGAACGCATCCGCGCTGAAAACGCCGAGCGCGAGGCTCAACAGAGTCTTGTGCAGGCGGCCAAGCTCGCCAGCCTTGGCCAGGCGCTCGCTGGCGTCGCCCACGAGGTCAGCCAGCCCGTTTCGGCCCTCGCCACCTATATCGCCAGTGCCCGGCTTGTCGCCGCCCAGCGGCAGGACAAGGATATCGTCGGTATTCTCTCCAGCATGGACAAGGTGGTCGACCGTCTCTCTTCGCTGACCAGTCACCTCAAGACCTTCGCCCGCAAGGAAACCCGCATCGACGCGACCGCGGAAATCGGCAGCGTCATCGCCAACGCCCTCGACCTGGTCGACCATAAGCTCAAGGCCTTTGGTGTCGATGTCGAATATCGCCGGCATCGCGGTCCGCTGCTGGTGAGGGGCAACCCCATCCATCTCGAGCAGGTGCTGATCAACCTCCTCTCCAACGCCGCCGACGCCATGGAGCACACGCCGGTCCGCGTCCTCTCCATCGGCGTTGCCACTGGCGGCGCCAGCGCCGAGGTTAGCATTGCCGATACCGGCGCGGGCATTCCCCAAGCCGAGCTGGGGAGCCTCTTCGATCCCTTCTACACCACCAAGCAAGCCGGCCGTGGCTTGGGCCTAGGGTTGTCGATTTCCTATGGCCTCGTCCGCGATATCGGTGGGGTCATCACCGTAGCCAGCCGCCCCGGCAAAGGCAGCACCTTCACCGTGCGCCTGCCTTTGGCCGCCCAAGTTCAGATCCGAGAGGAGACCGTCGCGTGAGCGAACCCATTATCCTGATCGTCGACGACGAGGAAATGATGCGCGTCGCCCTCGAACAATGGCTGCGCCTGTCGGGCTTCACCGCCCATGTCGCTACCAACGCCACCGAGGCGCTGGCCCTCCTTGATGACGTTCGGCCCCATGTCGTGCTCACCGATGTGCGCATGCCTGGCCTCTCAGGGATGGATTTGCTGCGAGCCGTCCGCGAGCGCGCCATCGCCACCGAGGTCATTCTCATCACCGGCCATGGCGATGTGCCTATGGCCGTTGAAGCCATGCGCGCCGGCGCCTTCGACTTCCTCCAAAAACCCTATGTGCCCGAGCAATTGGTCAAGACACTCCGCCGGGCCGCCGAACAGATCGCGCTCAAGCGCGAGGTTTCCGAGCTCCGCCGCAAGCTTGATGGCGGGGAAAGCGAATTGGCGACCCGCCTCATCGGCACCTCCCGCCTCATGGACGATCTGCGCCATCTCGTGCGCGAGCTCGCTGCCATCCCCACCGACGTCATCCTCTTGGGCGAAACCGGCACCGGCAAGGAAGTCGTGGCGCGATGCCTCCATGATTTCTCGCCGCGTGCGGCGGGTCCCTTTGTCGCCGTCAACTGCGCCGCGATCCCCGCCGAGCTCATCGAGTCCGAACTCTTCGGCCACGAGGCCGGCGCCTATACCGGCGCCCGCGACAAGCGCATCGGCAAGTTCGAATTTACCAATGGCGGCACGCTGCTGCTGGATGAAATCGAATCCATGCCGCTTTTGGCCCAGGCCAAGGTGCTGCGGGTCATCCAGGAGCGGGCGGTGGAGCGCGTCGGGTCCAACCGGCTCATTCCGCTCGACATCCGTATCATCGCCGCCTCCAAAGCCGATCTGCGCGCCGAAAGCGAAGCCGGCCGCTTCCGTGCCGATCTCTATTACCGGCTCAACATGGCGACCATTCCGCTCGCTCCGCTCCGGGACCGCGGCGATGACTGCGTGCTGCTCTTCCATCACTTCCTCGCCGAAGCCGCACGCCGCTTCGATAAGCCCGCGCCCTCGCTGCACCCCGCCGACGTCAATGCACTGATGGTCCATTCCTGGCCCGGCAATGTGCGCGAACTGCGCGCCGCCGCCGAGCGCTTCGCGCTCGGCCTCGATGCTCCCGGCCGCTCCCTGGGCAATCTCCTCGGCGCCGAAGCCTCGCCCGCGCCCGCTGCAGCCAGCCTCGCCGAACGCGTCGCCGCCTATGAGCGCCACGTCATCGAAGCCGAGCTGGCGCGTCACAACGACTCCATCGCCGCCGTCGTTGACGCCCTCCAGGTCCCCCGCCGTACGCTGAGCGAAAAAATGTCCCGCCTCGGCGTGCGCCGCCAATCGGCCTAGCGAGACACCGCCCCAAAGTGTAGCCCACCCCCCTTTCGGGAGGAGGCCAGGAGGGGGCTGTTCCTAGATTCACCCCACCAATTCCACCCGCAGCCCAAACTGCGCTGACTTCCCCGCCTCCAGCACCGTCGTAAACGGGCGGTCCTCAATCCGGTCCGACCCATCCACCTCGGCGGCCATGCCGTGCCAGGGTTCGAGGCAGAGGAAGGGCGCTTCCCCTGGCTTTGACCACAGTGCAAAGTTCGGCAGGTTATGCCAACCCAGCTGCACCGCCGTTTCACCTGACTGGAAGCGCGCGCCAGTCCCGGCTCCATCTGGGAAGATCATCGCATCGGCATCGAAGAACGCGTGCTGCACGGTTACGTCACCGCCCTCGAAGGGCGATGGCAGTCGCTCGGGCTTTACCAACCCAGCGGCCAGGCGCACCATGGCTGGCTCGGCGCTATTGTCCAGGCGCACCCAGTGCGGCTCACCCTCGCATCCCGGCAGCGGCCACAGAAATGCCGGATGGAAGCCAAAGCCGAACGGCATGGGCTGTTCGTCCCGGTTCTCCACCACCGCAGCGATGTGGACGCTCCGCTCCTCGACGCGATAGTCGAGCGTCAGCCGGAACGAGAACGGGTAGATCGACTTCGTCGTGCCGCTTGCGCTCAGTTCAAACCGGCACGAGCTTGCCTCGCTCGACACAAGGTCAAATTCAGTCCGTCGCGCAAAGCCGTGCTGCCCCATGGGGTAGAGTTCACCCTCGATCCGCACCTGATCGTTGGGCGCCTTGCCCACAATGGGGAAAAGGATCGGCGCCCGTCCCGTCCAGAATGCCGGGTCGCCATCCCACAGCCAATCCCGTCCGTCGCTGGTCGTCAGGCGCTGCATCTCCGCCCCCAGCGGGGAGATGGCGACGCTCAATTGGTCACTGGCGATGGTGACGAGATTCATGGCTGCGGCTCCTCCGAACTTTCCGGACTATTCCACGCCGGGAACCCGCTGCGAACCCCTCTCCGCTCCCACCGCTCTCCCGCAGAACGCCGACACTCCTCCCGCGTTGCCCAACATCCCCCATCCCACCCCTCATTCGCCCCTCCCCTCCCAGGGGGAGGCCGGGTGGGGGTTCTTCTCTAAAGGACGCCCCCTTGAGCCCCCCGCCCCAAAACCGCTACTGACCACCAATGTCCCTGCCGCCCCTGCCCATCGACGACGCCCTGCCGGCCCTCCATGCGGCCTTGGCCTCCGGCCCCTATGCCGTGCTCGTCGCGCCGCCCGGCGCCGGCAAGACCACCCGCGTGCCCCTCGCCCTGCTCGATGCATCCTGGCGCGGCGACGGTCGCATCCTCATGCTCGAGCCACGCCGCCTCGCCGCGCGCGCCGCCGCCGCGCAGATGGCCCGGCTGCTCGGCGAAAACGTGGGGGAGAACGTCGGCTATCGCGTGCGCATGGACAACAAGGTCTCGGCTAAGACCCGTATCGAGATCGTCACCGAAGGTGTCTTCACCCGCATGGCGCTTGATGATCCCGAGTTCACCGGCATTGCCGCCGTGCTCTTTGACGAATTCCATGAACGCAGTCTCGATGGCGATCTCGGCCTTGCCCTGGCGCTCGACGCCGCCGCCCTCCGCCCCGATCTGCGCGTCCTCGTCATGTCCGCAACGCTCGACGGCGCCCGCGTCGCCCGGCTCCTGGGCGATGCACCCGTGATCGAAAGCCGCGGCCGCGCCTTTCCGGTGGAAACGCTTTACCGCGAACCCGATCCGCTGGGCCGCCTTGAAGACCAGGTCACTGCCGCTATCCTCGCGACCCTGCGTGAGCACGAAGGCTCCATGCTCGTCTTTCTGCCCGGCCAAGGCGAGATCACCCGCACGGCCGAGCGCCTCGCCAGCCGCGTCCCGGCCCAGGTCGATATCGCCCCACTCTATGGCCAGCTCACCCCGGCCGAGCAGGACCGCGCCATTCGCCCCGCCGAAGGGGGCCGCCGCAAGATTGTGCTCGCGACCTCGATCGCCGAAACGTCGCTGACCATCGATGGGGTCCGCATCGTCATCGATTCCGGCTTCCGCCGCGTGCCCGTCTATGAGCCGGGCACCGGCCTCACCACCCTCGAAACTCGGCGCGTCTCGCGCGCTGCCGCCGACCAGCGCCGCGGCCGCGCCGGCCGCACTAGCCCCGGCATCGCCATCCGCCTGTGGAACCAGGGGCAGACCGCCGCCCTTGAACCCTTTGACACGCCTGAGATCCTTGCGGCCGATCTCAGCCCCCTCGCCCTCGATCTCGCCGCCTGGGGCGTCACCGATCCAGCGGCGCTCGCCTTTCTCGATCCGCCGCCAAAACCCGCCTGGGCCGAAGCCGTGGGCCTGTTGCAGCGCCTCGACGCCCTCGATGGCGGAGGCCACATCACCGCTATGGGCAAGCAACTCGCCCGCCTGCCGCTCCATCCGCGCCTCGCCCACATGGTCATTGCCGCTGCGGGGGAAGACGACGCCACCAGCGCGGCGGAACTCGCCATGCTCCTGTCCGAACGGGGCCTGGGCGGTGACAGCATCGACCTCGCCCAGCGTCTCGATCGCTTCCGCACCGATCGCTCCAAGCGCGCCACGGACGCACGAGCGCTTGCCCGCCGCTGGGCGAGCCTTGCTGGTGGAGGCATTGGCAGCAACCGCGCCCCGGGCCGTCACCTCGCCCGCGCCTTTCCCGATCGCATTGCCCAGGCCGCCGGTGCGCGCGGCCGCTTTCGCCTCGCCAATGGCCGCCAGGCTACCCTCGAGCAGACCGATGCGCTCGGCGCAGCGCCCTTTCTGGTGGTCGCCGATGTCACCGGCACTGCCGCCACCAGCCGCATCCGCAGCGCCGCCGCCCTCGACCGCGCTGATCTCGAAGAGCTCTTTGCCCCCCGCATCATCCATGGCGAAATCCTCAGCTTCGACCCCGCGTCGGGCAGCGTGCGCGCCCGCCGCACCCGCCAGCTCGACGCACTCCGCCTCGCCGACGAACCGGTAGCCATCTCCGACCTCCACCAAGCCGCGCAGCTGCTCGCCGAAGCCGCCCTCGATCGCCCTGAAAGCCTGCCCTGGAGCCGCGACCAAAAGGCCCTGCGCGCCCGTGCCAGTTTCCTCCACCAGACCATCGGCGCGCCCTGGCCCGATCTCTCCGATCAGGCGCTCGCGACCGATCCCGACTGGCTCGCCCCGCATCTCCTAGGCGAAACCCGCCTTGCCGCCATCACCGCCGAGCATCTGGGCGCCGCGCTCGATACGCTCCTCCCCTGGTCGGCGCGCCAGGAGATCGACAAGCTCCTCCCCAGCCATTTCAATGCCCCCTCCGGCTCGCACCTGCCCATCGACTACGCCGCCGAAAACGGCCCCGCCCTTGAAGTGCGTGTGCAGGAGCTCTTCGGGCTCGACCGCCATCCGGCGGTCGCCGGCGGCAAGGTGCCATTGCTGCTGGTCCTCCTCTCCCCCGCCCACCGGCCCATCCAGACCACGCGCGACCTGCCCGGCTTCTGGCGCGGCTCCTGGCGCGATGTCGCCAAGGATCTCAAGGGCCGTTATCCCCGCCACTTCTGGCCCGACGATCCCCTCACCGCCCAGGCGACCAACCGCGCCAAACCAAGAGGCACCTAACCCTCCCTGCTCCTCCCCCTTCCGGGGGAGGCCTGGGGGGGGGGCCACTCACCGCCAAAAGCAAACAAAAACACCCCCGGACTTTCATCCGAGGGTGCCATGTCTACACAACCTAATGACCTACTCCGCCGGCTGGAACTCCAGCGCCACGCCATTGATGCAGTAGCGCAGCCCGGTCGGCGGCGGCCCGTCTGGAAACACATGCCCCAGATGGCTGCCGCAGGTGGCGCAATGCACCTCCGTGCGCACCATGCCATAGTTGCGGTCGGTGGTCGTTTCGACCGAACCGGGCAGCGGATCGTTGAAGCTGGGCCAGCCCGTGCCGCTCTCGAATTTCAGCGTCGCTTCAAACAGCGGCGTATCGCAGCCCGCGCAGCTGAACGTCCCCGGCCGCTTTTCATGCAGCAGCGCACACGAGCCCGGCCGCTCGGTGCCATGCTCGCGCATCACCTGGTACTGCTCGGGCGTCAGCTTTTCGCGCCACTCCGCATCGGTGCGCGTGACGGGGTATGTGTGGGCATCCATCGGCCTCTCCCGCTTTCGGAAAAAATCAAACATGGTCTAGATATAGTGCAGCCGTGCCCGCTCCGCACCCCCGCCCCGCGCTCCCGCGCCATCAAGCCAAAGTGACTGAAATGACCATCGTCACCACCATCGCAGAGCTCGAAGCGCTCTATACGCCCGCCCCCGCTCCAGCCTCCAAGGTCAAGGTCGCCCGCCGCGTGACGCCCGACTACCGGCGCCTCATCGAGGCCAGCGCCTTTGCCGCCCTCGCCACAGTTGGCCCCGAAGGTATCGACTGCTCGCCGCGCGGCGACCAGCCGGGCTTTGTGCGCATCCACGATGAGACCACGCTGATGATGCCCGATCGGCGCGGCAACAACCGCATCGATTCGCTACGCAACATCGTGCGCGACCCGCGCTGTGCCTTTTTGTTTCTCCTGCCCGGCTCCGGCACCACCCTGCGCGCCAATGGCCGAGCCCAACTCAGCATCGACCCCGCTCTGCTCGATAGCTTCGCCGTCGACGACAAGCCGCCCCGCTCCGTGATCGTCATGGAAGTGGACGAACTCTATTTCCAATGCGCTCGCGCCATCATCCGCTCGGACCTGTGGAATCCCGAGCGCCATATCCCCGCCACCGCGCTCCCCACCCCCGGCCAGATGCTCGCCAGCATGACCGAAAACCAGGTCGGCGGCGACACCTACGACCAGTCCTGGCCCGAACGCGCCAAACAGACCATGTGGTAGGAGCGCGGAACCCCTTCAGGGCACGATGCGGCCTTTGCGTCGGTAAAAACACACCGAGAATCTGCATTCGCGAGAACCGCACCGGTTCGGGGCACCATTTGCCTGAGTTTGCGGTCAGGCCGAGGCGAAAGCGCTGATGTCAGAGAACCGGCGCGCAGCGTGCATCAGGCACGTGAGCACCGGAAGCGCAGGACTTCAGCGCTTGAAGCCCGGCCTCACCGCCAAAATCTGGTAAATGGTGGGTGCGACAGGGATTGAACCTGTGACCCCTACCGTGTGAAGGTAGTGCTCTCCCGCTGAGCTACGCACCCGCTGCCTTGTCGGCAGGGAAAGAAAAGAGATGGTGGGCGTGACAAGGATCGAACTTGTGACCCCTACGATGTCAACGTAGTGCTCTCCCGCTGAGCTACACGCCCATCTCTCCGGGACCAAACGGCTGGGCCGTTCCGGTGGCGGGGATAGACCACAAAAGCCGCGACCCGGTCAAGGGGCATATTGGGGCTCTTCTGCGGCCCTGTGGAAATCAGGCCGCCAGCAGGCGCTCGACTTCGTTGACGAGGTCCTTGAGGTGGAACGGCTTGGACAACACCGAAGCCTCCTTGGGCGCATCGCTATCGGGATTAAGCGCCACCGCGGCAAAGCCGGTGATGAACATGACCTTGAGGTCTGGATCGAGTTCGGTCGCACGCCGCGCCAGCTCGATCCCGTCCATTTCCGGCATCACGATATCGGACAGCAGCAATGAAAACGGTTCCTCGCGCAGCCGCTCATAGGCCGAAAGCCCGTTGTCGAAGGACACCACTTCATAGCCCGCGGTCTTGAGCGCGCGCGTCAGGAACTGGCGCATGTCGTTGTCGTCTTCGGCGAGCAGAATACGCTTCATCAAAGTCTCCGGCCTCTTCATCTGTTGGCGGCGGGTTCTAGCCCGCCCTGCCCGCTGAGTCGCATATACTAGGGGGAGATGTTTAAGCGAAGTTTGAGGCCATGCAACGGGGTGTGCCGATATGAACCCGATTGTGTGACAATCTGGACAAACTCCGCCCAAGGCCCCAAGATATCTGGCAAATCACCCGGCGCGATCCAAAGACGCGCCCTGCCCGGGAGGAAGCGTGCGGTCCGACTATTGGGATCAGCCGGCATTTGAGACGATCCGGCCGCGACGGCTGGTTGCCCCGCTGGTGTTCAACTCAGCCCATTCCGGCCGCGTCTACCCCGAGCGGTTCCTGGCGATGACCCGGCTCGATCACCTTTCCATCCGCCAGTCCGAAGATGGCTGGGTCGACGAATTGTACAGCCGCGCGCCCCATTTGGGTGCCCCCCTGCTCCGCGCCCATTTTCCCCGCGCTTATCTCGACGTTAATCGCGAGCCCTGGGAACTCGATCCCACCATGTTCGTCGAACCGCTGTCGGATCGCTACAACACCACTTCGCCCCGCGTAGCGGCAGGCTTGGGCACGCTGGCCCGTGTCGTCGCCGAGAACAAGCCCATCTACCGCGAGCGGCTGACGCTGGAAGATGCCCGCATGCGCATCGAGGGCATCTATCACCCCTATCATTCCGCCTTGCAGGGCCTGCTCAGCGAAGCGCTATCGGCCTTTGGCGTCGCCATCCTCATTGATTGCCACTCCATGCCGCGCATCACTCGAGCGGCCGATCGCGCCGCGCCCGATATTGTCCTGGGCGATCGCTATGGCACCACCTGTGCGCCCGCTCTGGTCGATCTGGTGGAAACCATCTTCACCAGCGCCGGGCTGCGCGTGGCGCGCAATCGCCCCTATGCCGGGGGCTTTTCCACCCGCTCCTATGGTCGCCCGCAACATGGCGTCCACGCGCTGCAGATCGAGATCAGCCGGCACCTTTACATGAACGAAGCGACGCTCACCAAGCATCGCGGCTTCGATGCCATTCGCGGCATTGTCGACCGGCTCGTCATGGCGCTGATCGGCATCGATCTGGTCTCACTGGTGGGCAGCCACCCCTTGCCCCAAAAGGCCGCCGCCGAGTAAAGCCTGGGGGCCGCCCCTGCCCGGAACTCCCATGTCGCTGTCCCCGATCGATTTCGCCCGCATTGAAGCCACCTTGCTGGCCGCCGCCGACGCGGCCGCCCTGCGCACCCTGCCCCTTTTTCGCACCGGGCTCAGCATCGACAACAAGCTGGCCCAGGGTTTCGACCCGGTGACCGAAGCCGATCGCGGCGCTGAAACCTCTATCCGCGCTGTCATCGGCGGGCACTTCCCCGATCACGCCATCGTTGGGGAGGAGTGGGGCACGATGGGCGAGGGCCGCCACAGCTGGATCATCGATCCGGTCGATGGCACCCGCGCCTTTATCTCCGGTGCACCGGTCTGGGGCACGCTGATCGGCTTTGCCGAAGATGGGGTGGCCGTCGCCGGCCTCATGAGCCAGCCCTTCATCGGGGAGACCTTTCTCGCCATCCCCGGCCGCGCCACATATCGGCGGGGCGAAACCACCACCGCCCTGCGCACCTCGGGCGAAACCGAACTCGCCGCAGCCCGCGTCTTTACCACCACACCGGCGCTTTTCAGTACGCCCCAACTCGCGGCCAAGTGGCAAGCAGTGGAGCAGGCGACCCGCCTCCAGCGCTTCGGCATGGATTGCTATGGTTACGCCCTGCTCGCCGCTGGGCATGCCGATCTCGTGGTCGAGCCGTTCCTCAACACCTACGACATCGCCGCGCTCGTTCCCATTATCCGCGAAGCGGGCGGCGCCATCGCATGCTGGGATGGCAGCGAGCCCACCGCCGGCGGCAACGTCATCGCCGCCGCAACCCCCGCCCTCCTCGACAAGGCGCTGGATCTCGTCAACCGCGCCTGAAGGCACTCGGGTAGACTTATTGAAAGGCCTTAGCCGCTCTGTTCGGTGATGAACGCGTCGAACGCCGCGAGCACCTGCCCGCGGATGGCGTCGTTCTCCATGAAGAGTTCATGTCGCGCGCCGGCGATCACCGCATGGCGGCCGGTGCGCAGACGCAGGCCCAACCGCTCGATGGCGGCGGTCGACACCACTTCGTCCCGCGCTGCGCCCAGCATCAACAGCGGAATGCCGATCCGCGCCGGAAAATCATCGCCATTGGCTTGGGCCATCGCCGCCATGGCGGTCGCCACCCAGCGGATCGTGGGCGAGGTCACCTCGAGTTCAGGCTTGGCCTGCACCAGTTCCACCCCGCGCATATAGCGACGGCGATCAGAGGTCAGCGGATTGCCGGGGAAACTCTCTTCGCTCATCGGCTTATCGGCGCCCCGGCGCACCGGCACCTTGCCCAACCCCACAAAACTCAGCGCCTCGCCCAGTTTGGCCATGCCCCCCAGCGACAGCGGCTGGCGATCCAGCGCCACCATGGGCGCAGAAAGAAATACCCGGTCGAACATCATCCGGTCATGCGCGGCGGCAAAGAGCGAGGCGAGCCCGCCCATGGAATGGCCCACGAGGTAAAAGGGCGGCGGGCAATCGGGCAGCAGGATTTCGCCATGGAAGCTCTTGAGATCGCACCAATAGTCGTCGAACCGATCGACATGGCCCAGCTTGGGATTGCCGGTCATCCGCTCCGAGCCGCCCTGGCCGCGCCAGTCGAAGGTCGCCACGGCAAACCCGCGTGCGCGCAAATCGGCGATGGTCTCGAAATATTTCTCGATGAATTCGGTGCGCCCCTGCACAAGGCAGATGGTGCCGCGATGTTCGGCCGATTTGGGCCAGATGGCATAGCGCAGCCGCACATTGTCATAGGTCTGGAAATAGCCCGCGCGCCCACCCTCGGGCATGGGGTTGGACGGCAAATTGACCAGGTCGGGTCCGTGCGGGTCGACAATGGCGTTCATGAGGGGTCCCCTGCGCGTGTGCCCCGTCTTAGACCAAACCCGCCCCATCCTGTGAAGAGAGTCTGCCACCAAAGAAAAAGCTGGCATCTGTTGCCAGATGCCAGCTTCCGTTATGCGGCGCCCATGCGGGGGGCGGGGTGATGGGACCGCATTGCCAGCTCTTCTAGCGCCGCCCCCCTGAACTGGACCCCAATCCGTTGTTCAGAAACGGTTCATCATCAAGGCCATTTGAGGGTCTTGAACGGCCAAAATCGCCGCCTACATTTGTTGCGTCCGCCGGATTTCCGGGGACCTCGGGCCTGTTTTCCACCCCGCTCGCCGCTTCAGGGAGCCAACGGAAAACCACCCCGGGAACACACGTTGCTTTACGGAGAATGTGACAAATGCAGACCTTCGACTTTTCCCCCTTCTATCGGTCCACCGTCGGTTTCGACCGCGTGTTCAACCGTCTCGACACGCTTGTCGGGCAGGAAGCCAAGACCTATCCGCCCTACAATATCGAGCGCACCGGCGATGATGCCTACCGCATTTCCATTGCGGTGGCGGGCTTCGCGCTGGGCGATATCGCCATCGAGACCAAGGAGAACAGCCTGGTCGTCAAGGGCGCCAAGCCGGCCGAACAGGGCGACAAGGCGCGTGAATTCCTCCACCGCGGCATTGCCGAGCGCTCCTTTGAGTTGCGCTTCCAGCTCGCCGACTATGTCGAGGTTCACGGCGCCACGCTCGAAAACGGCCTGCTCCATCTGGAACTCAAGCGCGAGCTCCCCGAGAGCAAGAAGCCGCGCACCATCCAGATCAGCGCCGCCAATGGCGGTCAGCAGACCATCGAGGACCAGTCGGTCAACTAACCGACACCATCCTTGAGCTGTCCGGGGGCGCAGCCGTCATGGCTGCGCCTTTTCCTTTGCGCCGCCCGCTCAGCACAAATCCTATGGGAGAGTTGGCGAAATCCTATTGCTGCCGCAATTCCTGCTTGCTCCCACTTTGGAATTATGCAAATGTGGTCTAGATAGGTCAACACGGTTGTCCTATCCAACGCGTCGCCCCGCTCTCCGCGGCCAGCGCGCACGCCGATCCGGCTGGCCCGCTATGCCATTAGCGGAAACGGACAGGCGGGGCTGATATCGAGAGGTCGGACTTCGGTTCCAGGCCACGCCGCAAGGCAGATCTCGAGCCCGAATTGAGTGGCCATTTGGATGCAGTGCCACTCCCCAAGAATGGACGAAGATTGCTCATTCGAGCCGTACTGTGTACGACCCGCTTCAGCAACGCGCCCACAGAGGAACGAACAACGCATCCAACCCCGCCGGCCCGCCGGCACCAGCAGGATGCAACGACATAGCAACACACCCGGTGACGGGTGGCACCAAAGAGCGAGGTTACGATATGGCACACGAGCGGAACGGAAGTCTTTCTCCGGTCACCACCACGGCCACACCCCGTAAAACCTTGATCCTTGATGGCAAGCGTGTCGATGGTCGTCCCGCCGCGCAGGGCCTCTACAACCCCGCGCATGAGCACGATGCCTGCGGCATCGGCATGATCGCCAACATCAAGAACAAGCCCAGCCACGAAGTGGTGCAAAAGGGTCTCGAAATCCTCGAGAACCTGGAACACCGCGGCGCCGTGGGCGCCGACCCGCTGATGGGCGACGGTGCGGGCATTCTGGTGCAGACGCCGCACGCCTTTTTCCAGGCCGTGCTCGATGTCGCCCTGCCAGAAAAGCACCACTACGCCGTGGCCATGCTGTTCTATCCCAACACGCCCGGCCTGCGCGATCGCTGCGCCGAGGCCGTGCGGCGCTGCCTGTCCCAGGAAGGCCTCACCCTTCTGGGCGAACGTATTGTCCCCACCGACAATTCCAGGCTCTCCCAAGGCGTCATTGCCACCCAGCCGATCATCGAGCAGATGGTCATCGCCCGGCCCGACGGCCTCACCCTCGACGAGTTCGAGCGCAAGCTCCTTATCGTGCGCAAGGTCATCTCCAACACCGTTTATGGCGAGATCCCTGAAGCCCAGAGCGACAACGGCTTTTATGTCGTCTCCATGTCGGCGCGGACCATTGTCTACAAGGGCATGTTTCTGGCCGAACAGCTCGGCGCCTTTTATCCCGACCTGCACCACGAGCAGTTCGAGAGCGCCATCGCGCTGGTTCACCAGCGCTTTTCCACCAACACCTTCCCCTCCTGGAAGCTGGCACACCCTTACCGCATGACCACCCACAATGGTGAGATCAACACCATCAGGGGCAACGTTAACTGGATGGCCGCCCGCCAGGCTTCGGTCTCCTCGCCCAAGTTCGGCGACGACATCACCAAGATCTGGCCGATCTCCTATGAGGGCCAGTCCGACACCGCCTGCTTCGACAACGCGCTCGAATTCCTCGTGCGCGGCGGCTATTCGCTGCCGCACGCCGCCATGATGCTGATCCCCGAAGCCTGGGCCGGCAATCCGCTGATGGATGAAACGCGTCGCGCCTTCTACGAATACCACGCCGCCCTCATGGAGCCCTGGGACGGCCCTGCCGCCATGTCGCTCTCGGACGGTCGCTATGTCGTGGCCACTCTTGACCGCAATGGCCTGCGTCCTGCGCGCTATCTCGTGACGCGTGAGGGTCACGTCGTGCTCGCCTCCGAATCGGGCGTGCTTGCCATCCCCGACGAGGACATCGTCGAGCGCTGGCGCCTCCAGCCCGGCCGCATGCTGCTGATCGACCTCGAAGAAGGCCGCATCATCTCCGACAGCGAGATCAAGCAGGCGCTCGCCACCAAGAACCCCTATGCCGAGTGGCTCGCCCGCAGCCAGATCGTGCTTGAGGACCTGCCCGAGACCGAGCCCCAAGCGCCCCAGACCAGCGAGTCCCTGCTCGATCGCATGCAGGCCTTTGGCTACACCACCGAAGACATCAAGCTGCTGATGGCGCCGATGGCCACCACCGGTCAGGAAGCCGTCGGCTCGATGGGCACCGACACGCCCCTCTCCGCGCTGAGCCAGCGGTCCAAGCTGCTTTACACCTACTTCAAGCAGAACTTCGCCCAGGTCACCAACCCCCCCATCGATCCGATCCGCGAGGAATCGGTGATGAGCTTGGTGTCCTTCATCGGCCCGCGCCCCAACATCCTTGATCTCGAAGGCAGCTCCCGCGAAAAGCGCCTCGAGGTGCGTCAGCCCATTCTCACCAACGAGGATCTCGAAAAGATCCGCGGCATCGGTGCCATGCCTGACAACCAGTTCAAGACCTGCACGCTGGATATCACCTACCCCGCGGACGAAGGCGCCCAGGGCATGGAAGCGGCCATCAACCACCTCTGCGAGGCGGCTGAAGCGGCAGTCCGGGGCGAATACAACATCATCATCCTCTCCGACCGCCTGGTCGCCGCCGATCGCATCCCGATCCCGGCCCTCCTGGCGACCGCCGCCGTGCATCACCACCTGATCCGCAAGGGCCTTCGCACCTCTTCGGGCCTCGTGGTGGAAACCGGCGAAGCGCGCGAGATGCACCACTTCGCCATGCTCGCCGGTTATGGCGCCGAAGCGATCAACCCCTATCTCGCCTTCGAAGCGCTGGCGGCTCTGCAAGCCGAGGGCGAGTTCCCCGAGGAAGTCGACGCCCAAGAAGTGGTTCACCGCTACATCAAAAGCGTGGGCAAGGGTCTGCTCAAGGTCATGTCCAAGATGGGCATTTCCACCTACCAGTCCTATTGCGGCGCACAGATCTTCGATGCGGTCGGTCTATCCACCGAGTTCGTCAACCGCTTCTTCTTCGGCACCGCTACCACCATCGAAGGGGTCGGCCTCAAGGAGGTCGCCGAGGAAACCAAGCGCCGCCATGATGACGCCTTTGGCGACAGCATGGAACTGCGCAAGGGGCTCGATGTCGGCGGCGAATACGGCTACCGCATCCGCGGCGAAAAGCACGCCTGGAGCCCCGATGTCGTCGCGGACCTCCAGCACGCCGTCCGCACCTTCGAGGCTTCGCCCGAAACCGCCCAGGACCGCTACAACAGCTTTGCGGCCCGCGTGAACGGCGGCGACAACGGCTATCTGGCCATTCGCAACCTCTTCGACATCAAGCCGCTCGGCCCCGCCGTGCCGCTCGAGGAGGTCGAGCCGGCAGCCGAACTGGTCAAGCGCTTCGTCACCGGCGCCATGAGCTTTGGCTCGATCAGCCGTGAAGCCCATACCACCCTGGCGGTGGCCATGAACCGGATCGGCGGCAAGTCCAACACCGGCGAGGGTGGCGAAGAGCCAGACCGCTACAAGCCTTTGGCCGACGGCTCGCGCAATCCCCTCCGCTCGGCCATCAAGCAGGTTGCTTCGGGTCGTTTTGGCGTCACCACCGAATACCTGGTCAATGCCGACCAGATCCAGATCAAGGTTGCGCAGGGTGCCAAGCCCGGCGAAGGCGGACAATTGCCCGGTCACAAGGTGGATTGGATCGTCGCCAAGACGCGCCACTCGACACCTGGCGTGGGCCTTATCAGCCCGCCCCCGCACCACGACATCTATTCCATCGAGGATCTGGCGCAGCTCATCTACGATCTCAAGAACGTCAATGAGCAGGCCGATATCTCGGTCAAGCTCGTGTCCGAAGTGGGCGTGGGCACCGTCGCGGCCGGCGTTGCCAAGGCTCGCGCCGACCACATCACGGTCTCAGGCTATGATGGCGGCACCGGCGCCTCGCCGCTGACTTCGCTCAAGCATGCGGGCGGCCCGTGGGAAATCGGCCTTGCCGAGACCCACCAGACGCTGGTGCTCAACCGGTTGCGCTCCCGCGTGCGCCTGCAGGTCGATGGTGGCCTCAAGACCGGACGTGACGTGCTGGTAGGGGCTCTGTTGGGTGCCGACGAGTTCGGTTTCTCCACCGCCCCCCTGATCGCGGCGGGCTGCATCATGATGCGCAAGTGCCACCTCAACACCTGTCCGGTGGGCGTTGCCACCCAGGACCCGGTGCTGCGCAAGCGCTTCAAGGGCACGCCCGAGCACGTCATCAACTACTTCTTCTTCATCGCCGAAGAGCTGCGCAGCCTGATGGCCGAGCTGGGTGCCCGCACCCTTAGCGAACTCATCGGCCGTTCCGACCTGCTCGACCAGCGCAAGCTGACCGAGCACTGGAAGGGTGAAGGCATCGATCTGGCCAAGGTCTTCTACAAGCCCGACCCCATCGGCGGCGACACGCTCTACCACTCCGAGACGCAGAACCATCACCTCGAGGCCGTGCTCGATCGCAAGCTGATCGAACTGGCAAGGCCGGCACTCGAGAGCGGCACTCCTGTGCAGATCGATCTGCCGATCCGCTCGCGGGACCGCTCCGCCGGCGCCATGCTGTCGGGTGCCCTGGCGGCCCGGTATGGTCACGAGGGCCTGCCCGAGGACACCATCTCGATCAAGCTGAACGGCACCGCCGGCCAGTCCTTCGGGGCCTTCCTCGCTTGCGGCATCTCCATCGATCTGGTTGGCGACGCCAACGACTATGTCGGCAAGGGTCTCTCTGGTGGCCGCATTGTCGTGCGCCCGTCCGACAAGGCTGCCATCGTCCCGGAACAGTCGATCATCGTCGGCAACACCGTCCTTTACGGCGCCATTTCGGGTGAGTGCTACTTCCGCGGCATTGCCGGGGAACGCTTCGCCGTCCGCAACTCGGGCGCCATCGCCGTGGTCGAAGGTACCGGTGACCATGGCTGCGAGTACATGACGGGCGGCGTTGTCGTCGTCATTGGCGCCACCGGCCGCAACTTTGCGGCTGGGATGAGTGGTGGCGTTGCCTATGTCCTCGACGAGGACGAGAGCTTCCGCTCCCGCTGCAACCTCGCCATGGTCGAACTCGAGCCAGTGGCCGAGGAAGAGCAACTTATGCAGAAGATTCACCACCATGGTGGCGATCTCGAATGGCATGGCCGCGTCGACATCTCCGGCGACATGACCAAGCACGATGACGAGCGGCTGCACCAGCTCATCTCCAACCATCTGCACTACACCGGCTCCAGCCGCGCCAAGTACATCTTGGACAACTGGGTCGAGATGCGGCCCAAATTCGTCAAGGTCATGCCCGTCGAATACCGCCGCGCCATTCGCGAGATGGAAAAAAAGCGTGCCGCCGGCGGCATGGGCGTGGCGGCGGAATGATGCCACGCTCCTATTGCGCTCACCGCATCGCCCCTCCCCCTCAACGGGGAGGCCGGGTGGGGTCGCACCCCAGGCACGAGATCTTGCCGGTTCAAAAGCCGGGCAGACGGGAGGAATGGATGAATAAGCTTTTCGCAGCTATCGCTGTGACGATCGCTACCGCCGCGCCCGCCCTGGCCGCACCGGAGGCAGCCGTGGTGCTGCAATACCGGCTGCCCGACGGGTCGATGAAGTCGCTGCTGTTCACGGCCCCTGACGGGCTTAGTCTAAGCGATTGCCAGTCCACCTATAAACAGCAGCTCCCCACCTTCAAACGGCAGGTGGAAGCCATGAACATTCCAGAGTTTGCCGGGGCCGAATACGTTTCGGCATCTTGCGAACCCTATTCCGAAGACCTTCTGAACTAGGAGCAAAGCCATGGGTAAGGTAACAGGCTTTCTCGAAATCGAACGCGAAGAGCCGCGCTATGAGCCGGCCTCCGACCGCGTGCGCCATTTCGGCGAGTTCACCATTCCAATGAGTGAAGGGCGCGTCGCCGATCAGGCTGCGCGCTGCATGGATTGCGGCATTCCGTTCTGCCACGGCGACACCGGCTGCCCGGTCCACAACCAGATCCCGGACTGGAACGACCTCGTCTATCACGGCGATTGGGAAGAAGCCGCGCGCAACCTCCACACCACCAACAACTTCCCCGAGTTCACCGGCCGCATCTGCCCCGCCCCCTGCGAGGAAGCCTGTACGCTCAACCTTGAGGACGTGCCGGTCGCCATCAAGACGGTGGAACAGGCCATTGCCGACAAGGCCATCCGCTCGGGCTGGGTCAAGCCGATGATTGCAGCCGAAACGACCGGCAAGTCCGTCGGTGTCGTCGGTTCGGGTCCCGCCGGTCTGGCCGCTGCCCAGCAGCTCGCCCGCGCCGGCCACGACGTGCATATCTATGAGCGCGAGCCCAAGGCCGGTGGTCTCCTCCGCTATGGCATTCCCGACTTCAAGATGGAAAAGCAGCACATCGACTTCCGCGTCAGCCAGATGGAAGCCGAGGGTGTCACTTTCCACTATGGCGTTAGTGTCGGGGTGAACACTCCGCTAGCAGATCTGCAACGCCAGCACGACGCGGTGCTGCTCTGTGGTGGCGCTGAAAAGCCCCGCCTGGTCGAGGCCGAAGGCGTCGATCTCAACGGCGTGCACTTCGCCATGCCCTTCCTCGTCCAGCAGAATCGTCGCTTGGGCGGCGAGGACGTCTCGGGTGAATTCCAGCTCACCGCCGCCGGCAAGCATGTCGTGGTGGTGGGTGGTGGTGACACCGCAAGTGATTGTGTTGGCACGTCTTTCCGCCAGGGCGCCATTGCCGTGACGCAGCTCGACGTTCGTCCGCAGCCGCCCGAACTGGAGAACAAGCTGACCAACTGGCCCAACTGGGCGGTCAAGATGCGCACCTCCTCCTCGCAGGCCGAGGGCGCCATCCGCGAATTCGCTGCCGGCACCATGAAGATCCTCGGCAACGCCAAGGGCCATGTCAGCGGCGTCGAATGCGCCCGCGTCGACCGTCAGCGCCAGCCCATCCCCGGCACCGATTTCATCATCAAGGCCGATCTTGTGCTCCTTGCCATTGGCTTTGCCTCGCCGGTGCACGAAGGCATGCTGACCGAACTCGGCGCCCAACTGGACAAGCGCGGCAATCTCTTTGCTGACACGATGAGCTACAAGACCACGGCTCCCAAGGTCTATGCCGCTGGCGATATGCGCCGCGGTCAGTCCCTGGTGGTCTGGGCGATCCGCGAGGGCCGACAGGCCGCGCGCTCCATCGACTTCGACCTCATGGGCGCGACCAGCCTGCCGCGTTAGCACTTTTGGGACAGAACAGACCGCTTTTGCTGTGGTTCTGTCCCTTTTTGTGCAACAGTCCGGGCCCGGACCTTCCGGCTAAGCGTTTGAAAATGCAGGATATGGCCACGCCATGACGCAGAAGCCCTATGTCGTCGACGAACTGATCTCCGCCAAGGCGATTGCCGCCCGCGTTGAAGCCCTCGCTAAGGAGATTTCCACCCATTTTGCCGACACCGACAAGCTCGTCGTCGTCGGCCTTCTCCGCGGCTCTTTCATCTTCATCGCCGACCTTGTCCGCGAGCTCGACCTGCCAGTGGAAGTCGATTTTCTTGAAGCCTCGTCCTACGGCAATTCCATGCAATCGAGCAGGGAAGTACGAATTCTCAAGGACTTACGCGGCGAGATCCAGGGGCGCGACGTCCTCGTCGTCGAGGACATCGTTGACACCGGCTACACCCTCAAGCACGTCCTTGAGATCCTCGGCACCCGCCATCCCCGCCGCATGGAAGTCTGCGCCCTGCTCAACAAGCCGTCCCGGCGTGAGACCGATGTCACCGCGCGTTGGGTGGGCTTTGATATTCCTGACGAATTCGTCGTCGGCTACGGCATCGACTACGCCCAGCGCAATCGCAACCTGCCCCATATCGGCGCCGTCCGCTTCCTCGAAAACTAGCGTCCGCCGGCGTTCTCGACCGGCACCGTGTCGGGATCGATCCCGACCCCAAACGCATCGGCCCGGCCTACCGGCGCGCTCATCATCTCCTCAAGCGAGAACGGGGCACTAGCTTCGCTCGGCGCACCCGTCGCGATCAGCAACCCACCGGCGCGCGCCGGGGCCCGGCTGATTGGCACAATGGCTCCCGCTACCTCAAGCAATCGTGTCTGTCCCAGCCCTTGGAAGGGCGGTCGCAGCATCGCGCCGGCGTCGGTCTCCGCCAGCGGATCGACCACCGCAACACTCACCGCCCCCCCGCGATAGAACGTCCGCAACGACTGGCTGATATAGAAGGCAAGCTTGTCCGCACCTGCCGCGGAGAAGTGGATGCCGTCATCCTTGCGCATTCGTGCGTTCTGCCCACTCACATCGGGGCCTTGCGACGAATACTTGCCATCCTCTCCCAGAAATCGTTCATAGATATCAATGAATTCCGCGCCGCCTGAGAAGGCCGCCAGCCGCTGAATATTGCTAATTTGGCTCATCGCGGCGGAATATTCCGAGCGCGACATCGGCGGCAGCCCAACCCACACCACCGGCTTTCCAGCCGCTCGCAATTGCCCGATGAAATCGGCTATGCGGGCCTGATAGGCCGCAGTCCACCCCTCCGTCAGCGGCTCGTAAAAAGCGCCATCGGCGCTGATATCCTGCCGGTCGTTGATGCCGATCGTGACCACAGCGATATCGAAGCTGTCCTCGGCGATCTCCTCGGCGACCGCGGCATTCCAGTCGAAGTAGTCGTCCCGTACGAAACCCGAATTGCTGACCCCCTGGTTGATGACCTCCAGATTCGGATCATCAGCGTAGAAGCGGTCCAGCGCCGCACTAAGGTCGTTGGCCAGCGAGTCGCCGAACACCGCCAGGCGTGTCGCTTCACTCGATTTTTCCGTCTGCGGTTCACTTGGCGGAGGCTCCGGTTCAGGCTCTGGCGCGGCTGTCTGCTGCGGCGCCGGTGCGGGTTGCCTCGAAGGTTGTGGCTGCGCCTGTGCGGGTGGAGGCGCCGCTTGCTGCTGCTCCTCGCCGAACAGCAGATCGAACAGGGTCCGCCGCCGCTGCTGTTGCGCCACCACGATAGTATCATCGCTTTGCGCAAAGGCCGGCGCCACGTCGATGAAGACGAGCATGCCAACGAGCAGAGCGAGAGCGTAGCGGATCATGCTGACTTCCTAGCAAAGGCGACGGCGGGAGGCCACACCTTCGCCCGCTTGTTACTGGCTCGCTGCTATGAGCGCGTCATAGGCGGCACGAGTGATGAACCCATCTGCCACCTCACCCCTCGCCGCCTGGAAGCGCGCATAGGCCTCCTGAGTGATAGGGCCTAACCGACCGTCCACCTCGCCCTGGTAAAAGCCGAGTTGCTTCAGGCTGGCCTGAATGGCCTGCCGCTGCGCCAGATTGGGAAAGCTAGTGTTGCGCGGCCAATCATCGACGTAGGTCCCGCCGCCCTTCAGCCGATCGGTTAAATGGGCTACGGCCATGGCGTAACTGTCCGAGAAATTATAGCCCTTGAGTACCAGATAATTGCCGGTCATCAGGAATTTGGGACCGTCTTTCCCCGCGGGAACATAGAGAAAGACGGGCAGGTTGGAATCGCTAAACTGCCGCCCTGCCACCCGGCTGACGCCACGTTCCGCGAAGAATGAAACCGGTCGCATTTGCGTGCGGCTAGCGAGCAGGTAGTCAAACCCTTCTGGCACAACGACTTCCATGCCCCAATCCAACCCGGGCTGGTAGCCCAAGCCCCGCAGAAAGCGGGCGCTGGTCGCCAGCGCATCGGCCAGGGAGGCATGCAGGTCCACTCGCCCGTCGCCGTCTCCATCGGTGCCATGCGCCAGCACATTGGAGGGATTGACCTGCAGGTGGCCGATAGCGCCTGCCCATGACCCCACGAGCGTATCGGCACTCTTGGGGCCCTGCTGCACCAGCAGCAAGGCCGCGATAAGGTCCTTCTCATCCTCCGCAAGGCGCGTGCGCCGCTGATGCACCAGAGTCGCCAGGGACCGAATGATCGGGCGGATCAATCCCTGATTGTCCAGTACACTGCCATAGTCGGTTTCCATGCCCCAGATGGCACCCAGGAGATAGGGATCAACGCCATAGGCCGCACCGACCGTGGCGAAAAGCTGAGCGTTTCGATCCATCGCGGCCTTACCCCGCTCTATCCGGCTATTGGTAACCCGCCCCTCGATATAGTCCCACATGGGCGTCGTGAACTCAGGCTGGGTCGTCACTAGATCGGGCACCCGCGGATCGGGTGAATTACCTACCAGCGCCGCGTCATAAATCTCCGGACGCACGCCAGCGGCAACCGCCTTGCTGCGGAAGTTGGCGATAAACTGCTCGAAGCTCTCCACCGGCTGCGCAGCGGCGGGTGTGGCGCTCGCCATTATCAGCGCCAGTAAAGTCCAGACTACTCGCATACGAATTCCTCCCCCGGCAGGGCCAATTCGAGATATACGTACTTCAACTGAGGTACGCTTTTCCGAGGAATGTAGTTGCCGGCGTTTGTAGTGGATATTGGTGTCATACCCCCGCTGTTTGTACAAACGCTGCTTTCCGTCCCCGTGAAATCTGAGCTTAGCAGCCGCTATTCACATGAGCGGGGTGCCAGAGTGATCGTTCTAAGCCGTTCCAGTGAAGCGGATGCCGGAGCTTTCTTCGCCACCGCAGTGCTGGAAGGCTTTTCCCAGAGCGGCGATGGTCAGGTGGACCTTTTCCTCCGAGACATTGTACGGCTGGGCCAACCTGTTCCTGTCCTCCATCCGCCACAAGAAACCATGGTTTTGATCAGCGACGCTGACTTCGACAGGATCGTGGCGGAAGGAAACTTCGCCTTGCTGTCCATAGAAGAGGCCCCCCAGGCGGACTTCCTGACAATGGACACGCTGGAGGCCCTGGCCCGCCAGGTTGCGGGCGACTATGGCAGTATTTGCAGCTTCTCGGGTCATCAGACCACCAAGGATGCCATGGCCACGCCGATCCGCCCAATTCCGGAAGGAGGCACCGTTCACGCCAGCAACTTTCTGTTTTTGCGTGATGAAGCCGCCGCGCCCTTCCAGCGCTTCGCCTGGACCATCGGCCCCTCCTGGGAGATCATCATCGATTGCAGCCAGATAGAGCAAGAAGTACGCGAAACTGCCGCCGTGTCGGGCAAGCTCCACCTGCCGGCGAGCCGGGATCGGTGGCCCGACCCGATGGCCATAACGTGGCATCGCAAGCAGTTCTTCGAACGGTTGCAAGAGCTGTGACACCCGGTGGAATGAGAACAGGCTTGCGATAGCGCCGCCGTCGCCCTAACGGTTCTCAGCCGCCAGAGACGAGGTTCGCCATGCCGCAAGACGCCAATGCCATCCGCTCCATCCTCTCCCTCGCGCCCGTGGTGCCGGTCATTATCCTGGATGATGTAAGCAAGGCGCGCCCTTTGGCAGAGGCGCTGGTCGCCGGCGGCCTACCCATCCTTGAGGTGACGCTGCGCACGCCCAACGCCCTCAAAGTCATGGAAGAGATGGGCAAGGTGGAAGGGGCCATCGTGGGTTCGGGCACCGTGCGCACGCCGCTTCATATGCAGCAATCAGTCGATGCTGGTTGCCGGTTCATGGTTTCCCCCGGCATCTCGCCGCGCATTCTGGACGCCGCAGATGATATCGGCATTCCGCTGCTGCCGGGCATCGGCTCGCCCAGCGAGGCCATGACGGCGGCGGAGCGCGGCTATAGTTTTCTCAAATTCTTCCCAGCCGAAGCGCTGGGTGGCGCGCCGGTCCTCAAGGCCTTCGCCTCGCCCCTGCCAGACATCACCTTCTGCCCAACGGGCGGCATTACGCCAATCAACGCAAAGACTTACCTCGACCTGCCTAACGTCATCTGCGTTGGTGGTTCCTGGATCATGCCTGCCGACGCCCTCTCGAGTGGCGACTTCGCGCGGGTGGAGGCGCTGGCGCGGGAGGCCTCGGCGCTCCGCGGCTAGGCCATGCGGCTTGGGGCGCTAGCGCTCTTTCTGCTGCTAGGAGGGCCCGCCCATGCCGAGACGGTGCGGGTAGCCGTTGCCGCAAATTTCACCGCAACGGCAGAACAACTGAGCCGCGTTTTTGCACAGCAAACCGGGCACGAACTGTTGCTCAGTTCCGCAGCGACCGGGCAGCTTTACGCGCAAATTGTGCAGGGCGCGCCGTTTGACATTTTCCTGGCCGCCGACGCCGAGCGCCCGGCCCTCGCCGTCGAGCAGGGTTCGGGAATAGAAGGCAGTGTCTTTACCTATGCCACCGGCGTCCTGGCGCTCTACAGCACCACCCTCGATGTCACCGGTGGGATGGACGTCCTTTCGGTAGAGTTCGACAACCTCGCCATCGCCGACCCCCAAGCGGCTCCCTATGGTCGCGCCGCGCTGGAGGTCCTGTCAGCACTTGGACTGGCAGAGGCTGTCCAGGCCAGGCTCGTGATCGGCGACAGCATCACCCAGGCCTTGCAGTTCGTTGAAACCGGCAATGCCGAGTTAGGCTTCGTGGCCGCCAGCCAGGTCCTCGGCAAGGACAATGTCTGGATCGTGCCTACCGAGCTCTACCAGCCCATTGCTCAGGATGCCGTGCTGCTGGAAAGGGGCGTCGCCAATGCTGCGGCTGGTGCCTTCATGCAGTTCCTGCGGGGTGAGACCGCCACCGAGATCATCGAGGCTGCGGGGTATCGCCGTGAATAGCGGACGGATAGCATGAGCCTGTCCGATCTCTGGCCCGCCATCCGCCTCACCCTGGCCCTCGCCAGCATCAACACCATTATTCTGCTGATAATCGGCACGCCTATTGCCTGGTGGCTGGCGCGAAGTGACAGCCGCTTTCGCGAGGTCGTCGGTGCAATCGTTGCCCTGCCCTTGGTGCTGCCGCCAACTGTGCTCGGATTTTACCTCCTGATTGCCTTGGGACCGAACGGACCGGGCGGCGCTATCGCGAGCCTTTGGGGTGGTCGCACCCTAGCCTTCTCCTTCACCGGGCTGGTGATCGGTTCGTTCTTTTATTCCCTACCGTTCATGGTGCAGCCGCTGCGCAATGGCTTTGCCGCCATTGGTGCCGACCCGCTCGAAGCGGCGGCGACCTTGGGCGCGAACAAATGGCAGGCCTTCTGGCGCGTCGCGCTGCCACTGGCCCGTCCCGGCTACATCACTGGCGCAGTGATGACCTTCGCCCACACCGTGGGGGAATTTGGCGTGGTGCTGATGATCGGTGGGAACATTCCGGGAGAGACCAAGGTCGTCGCCATCGCGCTCTATGACTATGTCGAGCGCCTGCAATGGCAGGAGGCGCACCTCTTGGCAGGCGGGCTCGTGCTGTTTGCGTTCATTGTGATCGTGGTGACGCTCACCATCGATCGCCGCGTAAATGTGCCGATGCCTTAGCTGACCGAGCTGACCATGGTCTTGGTCACAGTCTGCTTGGTGGTGAAATAGCCTTCCCAAGGATCGGGCAGCTTGGCGCGTTCCGCAGCGGCAGCCAGCGTGAACTGGTTGGCTGCCTGGATCTTATCCAATTCATCCCAGCCAATGGGCACCGCCGCCGGCGCCCCCTGGCGCGACCGACTGGACCACGGCGCAATAGCGGTCGACCCGCGTTCATTGCGCAGATAGTCGATGAACATGCGGCCCTTGCGCTTGGCCTTGCTCATATTGGCGACGAACCGGTCGGGCTCGCGGGTGGCGAGCAACTGGGCGACGCCCTTGCAGAACGCCTTGATCTCGGGCCATTCCAGCTTGGGCGTGATTGGGGCGATCACATGCACGCCCTTCCCGCCGCTGATCAGTGGATAGGTCTTGAGGTCGAACTCTTCGAGCAGCTTGGCGATATCTTTGGCGGCAGCCTGCACGTGATCGAAGCCGAGACCCTCGTCCGGGTCGATATCGAAGATGATGCGCTCGGCCTTGTCGACATCCTTGATGCGGGAGCCCCAGAGGTGCCATTCGAGCACGTTCATTTGGGTGCCGCCGAGCAGGCCCCCGAGGCTGTCGACGTAGAAATAGTCCTCCTCGTGGCCATCCTTCTCGGTGATCATCACGGACTTCATCACTTCGGGGAAGCTGCCGCTATTGTGCTTTTGGAAGAAGCAATGCTTGGCGCGGCCTTGCGGGCAGCGCACCAGGCTCAGCGGGCGCTTCTCGACATAGGGCAGCATGCGCTCGGCAACCGCTGCGTAATACGCCGCAAGCTCCGCCTTGGTCACACCCTGTCCGGGATAGACGATGCGCTCGGGACTGGTGAAGTGAACCCCGGCCTTGGCGGCGGCCTCGATACCGGCCTTTGCCTCCAGGGGCACTGGCTCGGCCACGTCCACCGGCACCGGCTTTTCCACCTTCACCTGTGCGGCGGGCTTGTCCTCCCGGAGCCCCTGGAAAGATGGATGCCGCAACACCCCGTCGGGCGTCATCTCGGTGAACGCAATTTCGCCGACCAGTTCCGGTTTGACGAAATTGGCGTTGCGCTTGGCTTCGCGGGGCAGATTGGTGAACGGGTTCTCCTTCTGCGCGCGCGCATCCAGCTCCTTTTGCAGAGCAGCGGCGCCGTCCATGGTGAAGCCGGTGCCCACCAGACCCCGATAGATGAGCTTGCCGTCTTCCCATGTTCCCAGCATCAGCGAGGCAAAAGTCTTCTTCTTGGTCGAAGTCGTCCAGCCGGCGATCACGAATTCCTGCCGCTTGATGCATTTGATCTTGAGCCACGACCGCGACCGCTCACCTCGATAGGGCGCGTCAGCCCTTTTGGCGATCACCCCCTCATGCCCTTCCCGGCAGATGGTCTCGAACACGCGCAGGCCATTGCCTTCCACATGCGGTGAGAACTGCACCAGCGATGTACTATCCCCCGGGCCGAGCAAGTCCTGCAGCTTTTGCTTTCGCTGGGTCAGAGGCAACCCGGTGAGGTCCTCGCCAGCAAGCTCCAGCAGATCAAAGGCGAAATAGGTCAGCGGCCCGCCATTGGAAAGGTGCGCCTTGAGGGTCGAGAAGTCGGTCCGCCCCTTTTCGTCAAATGCGCAGAGTTCGCCGTCCATCAGCGCGGAGCCATCGGTGATGGTTCGCAGGGGTGGGATGATGGCTGCGAACTGCTCGGTCCAGTCATTGGCATTGCGCGTATAGACCCGCACCTGATCGCCGGCGATCGCAGCCAGGCAGCGGTAGCCGTCATATTTCATCTCGAACAGCCAGCCGGGCGTATCGGGCACCTGGTCGACGAGGGTCGCCAGTTGCGGCGAGCGGAATTCGGGCAGCGCCGGGGCCTTGCCGCTCTTGCCCTCGCCTTTGGCGCGGCTCTTGGACTTGGGAACGGCAAGCTCGGCCACCGGCTTGTCCCGGTCCGAGTGCCACACCGCTTGGGCCGGCGTATCGGTCTTCTTCTTGGGCTTTAGCCCCTTGGCGATGCCATCGAGATCGCGTCCGGTCGTGACCGAGGTGGTAAACCGTTCGACCAGGGTCGATTCCTCGCGCGCTTGATCGTCCCGATGCTTGATGAGCAGCCAGTTTTCTCGTGCCGGCCCGGACTTGCGCTTGGTGTCCCGTCCTTTCATGTGGACGAGGACCCATTCGCCCTTCATGCGCTTGCCATTGATGCGCATCTTGAGGTCACCCTTTTCGATCCCCTCATGCGGGTCGCCAATCGGCTCCCAGGTTCCCTGATCCCAGAGCATGACGGTGCCACCGCCATATTCGCCCTTGGGGATCGTGCCTTCGAAATTGCCATAGTCGAGCGGATGGTCTTCTACATGGACGGCCAGCCGTTTGTCGGCAGGGTTTTCCGAGGGACCCTTGGTCACCGCCCAGCTTTTGAGCACGCCATCCAGTTCGATGCGGAAATCGTAATGTAGGCGGGTGGCGTCGTGCTTCTGAACCACGAAGCTTAAGGCCTGCCCTTTAGTATCACCGATTGCGCCCGCTGGCTCCTGCGTCTTAGTGAAGTCGCGCTTGGCTTGGTATTCCTTGAGCAGCGTGTCGGCTTTACTGGCCATGTCCGTCAGCTCGCCTTTTTGCGGGGCGCCGATTTGGAGGCGGCAGGCTTGCTTGCCGTCGGCTTGCTTGCCGCAGCTGGTTTGGCCGCTGCCGTTTTGGGCTTGCTCGAGCGTGCCGGAGCCTTCTCGGGTGGCTCGCTGCTGCCTTCAAGGCTCGACTTCAGGGCCGCCATCAGGTCGACAACGTTCGAGCCGCTCGGCCGTGGCTCGTCCTTCTCCGGCTTGACCGCAATCTTGTTGCCCTTGGCCTTGATCTTGGCAT
Source organism: Devosia sp. RR2S18 (assembly GCF_030177755.1). Taxonomy (NCBI): domain Bacteria; kingdom Pseudomonadati; phylum Pseudomonadota; class Alphaproteobacteria; order Hyphomicrobiales; family Devosiaceae; genus Devosia; species Devosia rhizosphaerae. Next base: position 557,767 of record NZ_CP126539.1, on the reverse strand, counting down.
CGATCAACTCGCGCAAGGCTGCCTGGTAGTGATCCTTGTAGACCTTGGCGTCGAACTTGGCGGTTTTCTTCTCGATCAGAGCGGTTGCGACATCCAGCAGATCAGGATCGGCCTTGGCTGCGGAGATTTCCGCGAAATACGGATCGGCCTTGCGGAGCTCTTCCTCGTAATGGAGCGTCTCGAGCAACAGCCCCGTACCAGTCGGCTTGATCGCCACGAGGTATTCCTTGCCGCGCAACGCCAACTGGCCAATGCCCACCTTTTCGCTCTGGCGCAGCGCATCGCGAACGACGCGGAAAGCGTCTTCGGCCAGCTCGTCGGCGGGCACCACGAAGTAGGGTTTGTCATAGTAGATAGGGTCAATCTCGCAGGCACCCACGAACTGGGTCAGCTCCAGCGTCTTCTTGGTGTCGAGCTTGATCGCGTCGATCTCGTCCTCGGTGAGCTCGATGTAGTTGCCCTTTTCGAACTCATAGCCCTTGATGATTTCGTCGCGGTCGACCGGACCCACGCCTTCCACCACCTTTTCATAGTGGATGCGTTTTCCGGTGGGCTTGTGGATCTGGTTGAAGGTTGGCTTGGCGCTCGCCTTGGTGGCGGTATAGAGCTCCACCGCAATGGAGACGAGCGAGAGGCGCAATTGGCCTTTCCAGATGGGTCGTGACGCTGCTGGCATTGGAGCGCTCTTTGAGCTGGTTTCGTGCCGATCCAACGAGTCCGCCAGCAGAGTCGTTCCGATTCGGGCAGAGGCCACCAAGCGGGCCTGATCCGTTCTCCGCAATCGCTCCAGCCGACAAGGGATCGTTAACCATAAAGTGGAAAGAATGGCCCCGAGGCAGCCGGTTTCGGCGCCATCGTTTTTCGAACAAATGGAGCGGATCTTGCCCTTGGCGTTGCGGCACTTGGCATGGCGGGCAAGCGCGACAGCGCTATGTGCCCTGGGCCTGGTCGTGCCTGCCCTGTCCGGCCCCGTTCTCCCGCCCGGCGATGGGTCAGCAACCGACAACGAGCGGCTTGTTCCGCACATCTATCCGGCTGCGCCAGTTCTGACGGACGGCGAAGATGTAAACGAGCCCTATCACCCTTATTTCGACATCGACTGGTCCCTGGCCCTCCGCGGCGCCTATACCAAGGGCACCAGAGGCGAGCGCTTCGATACCTTCCTTGTGCCTGAGTTCGCCTTCGATCATGTGGGATCTCGCTCGGCCGTTGCCATCAGCGGCGGCGCCGAGATCGTACGCCCCACTGATGGCAAGATTGACGTTACCGGCCTTCGCCTTGGTCTCACCGCCGGCTACGCCCTCGACAGCGTGACCGATCTCACCACAACGGGCAGTCTAACGTTCTCGCAAGCGCTTTCAGGCACACCGGGCGTCGACAGCGATGTCGCAGTTCCGGCCGAAAACATCAGCGGGAATCTCGATATTGGCATCACCCGGCAGTTCGGTCGGTTCAATGTCGGTCTGTCAGGCGGCGCCGAGCGCAACCTTTATGGACCCACGACGCTCATCGACGGCACGGTCAACGACAATTCTGTCCAGAACTATTGGGCGCTCGACAGCGGATTGCGGGTCGGCTTCCAGGCTACGCCCATTTTCGAAGTGTTCGGGGAGGCTGGCTATGGCCGCGATCTTTTCGACGAGACCTCTTCGGCGGGCCTGACCCAGAACGCCACCGACACGCAAATCGAGGGTGGCATCACCGGTCGCTGGAACAGCACTCTCGAGGCAACGGCCTCGACGGGCCTCGCCGTCCGGCGGTTCGATGACGCCAGCCTCGGCGAAGTCACCACGCAGCTCTATGATGCCAGCATCACCTTTACGCCCGACCCGACCTGGCGCATGAGGGCCGCCTTTGCCACCGAGGTAGCACCGCCCGGACCCAGTAACCCTGGCACCACCCGCGTTGAACAGAACGCCAGTGCCGAATTGGGCTATACGGTCAATTCCTGGCTGGCGCTGCGCGCGCTAGCCGATTGGTCCAGCGCGCGCTTTATCGGGTCAAGTGAGACGGAAACCAGCTATGGTCTTGGCGCGGGCGCCGACTACACCGTCAACGCCCACACTGCCGTAACGGCCGACTACCTCTATGACCGGGTCGACAGCACCAGCACCGGGCGTGAGGACAGCCATCAGGTGACGCTGGGCGTCACCCTCTCGCGCTAGCCTTCGATCTGCTCGCTGAGATCGAGCGCCCGGAGCTCCTTGACGAAACCGTCACGGATATCGTCGCGGTCCAGGGCAAACACCACGTTGGCGGTGAGGAAGCCCAGCTTGGAGCCACAGTCGAAGACCTTGCCGTCATATTTCACGCCGGTGAAGCGCTGTTGCTTCATCAGCGTGTGCATGGCGTCGGTGATCTGGATTTCGCCGCCAGCGCCGCGGGTCTGCTGGCTCAAGAGTCCGAACACCTCCGGCTGGAGGATATAACGGCCCGAAATAAACAGGTTGGTGGGCGCCTCGCCGACCTTGGGCTTTTCTACCATGCCGGTGATTTCAAAGCCCTTGTCCGGGCCTTCGCCGCGCTCAATGATGCCATAGCTGGCGACATCCTTGGGATCGCATTCCTCGACCCCGATGACGTTGCCGCCATGCTCTTCATAGGCATCCATCATTTGCTTGAGGACGCCGGGGGAGGCCTTGAAGATCATGTCGGGCAGCAGCAGCGCGAAGGGGCTGTCACCCACGATATCACGCGCGCACCACACCGCGTGTCCCAGGCCCAGCGGCTCCTGCTGGCGCGTGAAGCTGGTGTGGCCGGCGGAGGGCAGTTCCTTGCGCAACTCGGCCAGAGCCTCGTGCTTGCCGCGCGATTCTAGCGTGGTTTCCAGCTCGAACTGCCGGTCGAAATGATCCTCGATCACGCCCTTGTTGCGGCCGGTTACGAACACCAGGTGCTCGATGCCGGCTTCGCGCGCTTCATCGACTGCGTATTGGATCAGGGGCCGATCGACGACCGTCAGCATTTCCTTGGGCATCGCCTTGGTGGCCGGCAGGAAACGGGTGCCAAGACCTGCAACTGGGAATACGGCCGTACGTACGCGCTTAGGCAAAATCAAATACTCCTTCTGAGGGGCTGGTCGTAAAGCTATCTCAACTTGTGCTAAATAGCATCGCGGGAAATAAGTCTTTGATAGGTTGGAGTTAACGCATGGCAGTCCTGGTCACCGGCGGCGCTGGCTATATTGGCAGCCACATGGTCCTTCATCTTGCCGACGCGGGTGAAAACGTCGTCGTGCTTGACAATCTGATCACCGGTTTCGACTGGGCCATCGATGGTCGCGCCCGTTTCGAGCAGGGCGACGCCGGTGACATCGATTTCGTCGTCGCGCTGATCGAAAAACACGGCATCACCGAAATCGTTCACTTTGCTGGCTCCATCGTGGTGCCGGAATCGGTCAGCAATCCGCTGAAATACTACGGCAACAACACTGCGACTTCGCGCAATCTGGTCGAGGCGGCGGTCAAGGGCGGGGTCAAGCACTTCATCTTTTCCTCCACCGCTGCAGTCTATGGCATGACCGGCCTGGCGCCCGTCGTCGAGACGACGCCGCTCAATCCGATGTCTCCCTATGGCCGATCCAAGCTGATGACGGAGTGGATGCTGGCCGACGTTGCGGCCGCCCACCCTCTGACCTTTGGCGTTCTGCGCTATTTCAACGTCGCGGGTGCAGATCCTGGCAAGCGGTCCGGCCAATCCACGCCGCTCGCCACCCATCTCATCAAGGTCGCCTGCCAGACCGCACTTGGCCAGCGCGAGAAGATGGACATCTTTGGCACCGACTACGAGACGCCCGACGGCACCTGCGTGCGCGACTATATCCATGTGACCGATCTCATCGCCGCTCATGCGCTGCTGCTCAAGCACCTGCGTGCCGGCGGCGAGAGCACAACGCTCAATTGCGCCTATGGGCAAGGCTATTCCGTGCGGGAGGTTGTCGATACCGTTCGCCGCGTCTCGGGTGTTGATCTGCGCGCCGATGAAGGTCCACGCCGGCCGGGTGATCCGGCCTCCATCACCGCCACCGGTGAAAAGGTGCGGTCGCTGCTGGGCTGGACGCCGGAACACGACGATCTCGAGGAGATTGTCGAGACCGCCTATGCTTGGGAACGGCACCTGATGACCCGGAACCGCTAAAGCCAGAAGGCCGCCGGTGAACCGGCGGCCCTGTAATCTGCTAGCCCTGGTAGGCCTTGACGTTCTGGGTCTGCTCGCCGAGTCCCTCGATCCCCAGGCGCATGACATTGCCCGGCTGGAGCCAAACGGGCTCGGGCTTGATGCCCATGCCGACGCCCGGAGGCGTGCCGGTGGTGATAATGTCGCCGGGCTGCAGGCTCATGAACTGGCTGACATAGCTCACGACATTGGCGACCCCGAAGATCATCGTCTTGGTCGAACCGTCCTGGTAGCGTTTGCCGTCTACTTCCAGCCACATGCCCAATTTCTGCGGGTCAGCGACTTCGTCGCGGGTCACTAGCCACGGACCGATGGGCCCGAAGGTGTCGCAGCCTTTGCCTTTGTCCCACTGCCCGCCGCGCTCGGTCTGGAAGTGGCGTTCGGAAACATCGTTCACCACGCAATAGCCGGCGACATAGTTGAGGGCATCGGCCTCTTCGACGTAGCGGGCTTCCTTGCCGATGATGACGCCCAGCTCAACTTCCCAATCCGGCTTGATCGCGTTCTTGGGGATGATCACGTCGTCATTGGGCCCGATAATCGCGCTCGTCGCCTTCATGAAGATGATCGGCTCGGCGGGAATGGGCGCGCCGGTTTCGGCGGCATGGTCGGCATAGTTGAGGCCGATGCAGATGAACTTGCCCACATCGGCCACGCAGGGTCCGATCCGTTCGCCGGCATCCAGCTGCGGCAGCGCCTGCCAGTCGGCCGCCCGAAGCTTCGCCAGGCCCTCATCGGACAGGGTCGCTCCCCCAATATCGCTGACCACGCCGGAGAGATCCCGGATCGATCCGTCTTCAGCGAGGAGAGCGGGCTTTTCGGCGCCCTTGGCACCAATGCGAAGCAGTTTCATGGATCAAGCCTTCGTTTTTCGGTGAGGCAGGTCTAGCCACTAACATGTCAGCATGTCGAGGCCGACCTTGGGCCAATTGGTTCGGCGTGGGTGTTTAGTCTGGACGAATAACGCCCTTCTTAAGGAGGATATTGCCATAGAGCCGGCGTTCTCCCGTCTGGACAATGGCGTAGGCCTTGTTGACGCGCTCGTAGAAGGCGAAGCGTTCGAGGGAGGCGAGGCACATCTCGGGCTCGTGCCGCTGCACAATGGCTTCGAACTCATCCATCACCGGCTCGCGCTTTTTGGCATCACCTACCACCTGCATGCAGATGGCCGCCTCCTCCACGAAGTCATCGAGCGGCATGAGGGCGAGCACGGCGTCGAGCACATCGGTTGCGCTGATCCCGTCGAGCCGCACCAGCGCCGGCCCAGCCGCATCGGCGGGATAATTGGCGTCCACAATAGCGATCTCGTCGCCGTGTCCCATGGCCCGCAAGATGCCAAGGAGGTCGGGACCAAGGATCGGCGGGATGTTCTTAAGCATTTTTGGCTCCTCCAGGAGGTTCGTTCAGCCGAACGGGAATGTGTCTTGCTCGAGCACGTCACCATCGGCAAACGGCTCAGGGTGCTCGCGGGCGAAGGCGAAAAGCTCCACCATCACCGCATCGATGTGGGCGCGGATCGCCCGCGTGGCGCGCTCGGCATCTTGGGCAAGAATACCGTCAAGAATCGCCTGGTGCTCCGCGATGGTGAGGGCTAGCCGGCGCGGCGTGATGATCAACCGCCTGGCGCGGTCGAGATTGGCGCGGGCCGAGTCGATGATCCCCTTGATCTTGGTGAACCGCATGGAGCGGGAGATGATGTCGTGGAACTCGATGTCGATCTGGTGGAAGGTCTCACTGTCGTCGCGCTCCGCGGCGGCGCGCTGTGCGGCCATGTTGGCATGGAGCGCCTCAATAACATCGGCATCGTGATTGCCGATCAGCACCCGCAGCGCTTCGCTCTCTAGCGCTTTCCGGATCAGCATATATTCACGCACATCCGCGATGCGGACGAGCGACACGGTGGACCCGCGCTGGGGCGCAATATCGACCAGCCCCTCCCCCTGCAATCGGGCCAACGCCTCACTCACAGGGAAGCGTGACACACCCAGCCGCTCGCACAACGCGGATTTGTCGATGGTCTCTCCCGGCGCCAACCACAAGGCCACGATGGCGTTGCGGATGGCAGCAGTGACGTCAGTGGTGACACTGCCGCGCGCTAACGGTGTCGGGAGCACCAGAAAAGAATAGGGACTTGCTTCCGTTTTCATGCTAACATGTTAGTTAGTGCCGTGGTGCTTTACAATCGCGATACGCCTGCTTGCGGCGCAATCTGGCGACAATCGGCGATCCGGTAAAGCGCAGTTGAGACCCGACCCGAAAGCTCCCCATGTCCGAGACCATGACTCGCCCCGACACCAGAACGCTGGTGCTCAATCCCACCGACAACATTGCGGTGGCGCTTGCCAATCTGGAGGTGGGGATCGAGACACGCGAAGGCGTGACCATCGTCAAGCGCGTGCCGCGCGGGCACAAATTTGCCACGCGTCCCATTGGCGCCGGCGAGGCCATCCTCAAGTTTGGCCAGATCATCGGCTTCGCAAAGGACCGTATCGCGCCCGGTGAGTGGGTGCACGAGCACAATTGCGGTATGGGCGGCGCCGATGGGTCGCTCAAGCATGACTATGCCTTTGCCGAAGCGGCTACCCCGCCGGACATGATCCCGCTGGACCAGCGCGCCACCTTCCAAGGCTTCCGCCGCGCCAATGGGCGGGTAGGCACGCGCAACTATGTGGGCATCCTGACTTCGGTGAACTGCTCGGCGACCGTTGCCAAATTCATGGCCGAAGCGATCAACCGCTCCGGCATTCTCGATGATTACCCCAGCATCGACGGCGTCATTCCCTTTGTGCATGGCACGGGTTGCGCCATGGATCTCCAGGGCGAAGGCTACCAGATCTTCCGCCGCACTCAATGGGGCTATACCGCCAATCCAAATCTCGGTGCGGCACTGCTGGTTGGCCTAGGCTGCGAAGCCTTCCAGATCGACAAGATGAAGGAAAGCTATGGCCTTCAGGAAACCGACACCTTCCAGACCATGACCATCCAGGAGATCGGTGGCACCCAGAAGATGATCGACTGGGGTGTTGAGCGCATCAAGGAAATGCTGCCTGTCGCCGCGCGCGCCCAGCGCGAGACGGTGGACGCCTCCGAACTCATGCTAGCCCTTCAGTGCGGCGGCTCGGACGGCTATTCCGGCATCACCGCCAACCCCGCCCTTGGTGTGGCAGCCGACATCCTGGTGCGCAATGGCGGTACGGCAATTCTCTCGGAAACGCCCGAAATCTATGGCGCCGAACATCTCCTCACCCGCCGCGCCGTCTCGCGCGATGTCGGCGAAAAGCTCCTCGAACGCATCAAATGGTGGGAAGACTATACCGGTCGCAATCGCGGCGAGATGAACAACAATCCCTCTCCCGGCAACAAGCTGGGCGGTTTGACCACCATTCTCGAAAAGTCGCTGGGGGCAGCGGCCAAGGGCGGCACCACCCCCCTGACTGCGGTCTATGAATATGCCGAGCCGGTGACCGAAAAAGGCTTTGTGTTCATGGATACGCCCGGCTTCGATCCCGTCTCGGCAACGGGTCAGGTCGCGGGCGGTGCCAATATCCTCGCCTTCACCACCGGTCGCGGTTCGGCCTATGGCTGCAAGCCGACTCCATCGATCAAGCTCGCCACCAATTCGGAAATGTATGCCCGCATGGGCGACGACATGGACATCAATTGCGGTGACATCGTTGAGGGCGTCTCGATCGAGGAGAAGGGCCGGCAGATTTTCGACCTGCTGCTGCGCGTCGCCTCGGGCGAAAAGACCAAGTCCGAACAGCTCGGCTATGGCGACAACGAGTTCGTGCCCTGGCAAGTCGGCGCGGTGATGTAACGGACTGCGCTAGCGCAGCTTGAAGACACTGCCGGTGCGACCGGCGCTATCCCGCGGGTCGCCAACATCACCGACCGAATAGGAAGCGAGTTCCTGCAAAAGGTCGGCTGGCAGGTGCCGCCGTCCCGGGTCGCCGATCAGCACATCAAGGCCGGCCGCGTTGCAGCGTCGGAGAAACGCCAACATATGTCGCCCGACATCCGCGTCATAAAACACGTCACCGGCTGCAACGACGTCGACGCCGCTTGGTGCAGCTCCGTCTAGATCGATCTCGACCAGGGGAATGGCGACCCCATTGGCTGCGGCATTGAGCACAATCGCCGCCTGGCCATTCTTGTCGATCTCAGCGGCGCGCGCCTCCGCCCCCGCCAGCGCCGCACTGATCGCCACCAGACCCGAACCCCCGCCCAGATCCAGCACGCGTCGGCCCGCGATGAGCTCGGGACGCGCGCGGAAATGATGGGCCAGCGCCAGGCCACCCGCCCAGGGGAAGGCCCAATAGGGCGCCGGCGCATCATAGCCGTGGATCAGCCGCGACAGGCGGCTCCCCGAATGCGCCTGGTAGAGGCGAATATGCGGCAGCCCCGCCAGCGGCTCCAGCCGCAGATGGGCTTGGATGTAGCCGCTGGGGTCCACGCTAGGGGCGCTGCGCTCCGGTGGTACCGACATAGATCGCCATCAAATAGTGGCTCGAGGTGATGAACAGCCGGTTCCGCCGCGCGCCGCCAAAGGTGAGGTTGGAGGTCGCCTGCCCCGTCTTGATCCGCCCCAGCAGCGCCCCGGCAGTATTGTAGACATTCACGCAAGGCCCCGCACTGGTCCACAGATTACCGTCCACATCCAGCCGGAAACCATCCGGCAAGCCGCTATCAACGTCGACAAAGACGCTGCCATTGCGCAGCCGGGCACCATCGACGCTGAACTGCCGAATATGTTGCGGCACGTCCGGATTGTGGCTGCGACCGGATTCTGCGACATAGAGCACGCTTTCGTCGGGCGAGAACGCCAGCCCGTTTGGTTGGACAAAATCATCGGCCACGACCATTAGCGAGCCGTCCGCCGGATCGAACCGGTAGACATAGGAACCCGCCTGCTCGGCCTCGGTCTTGTAGCCCTCGTAATCGGAAATAATGCCGTAGGTCGGGTCGGTAAACCAGATCGTGCCGTCCGACTTCACCACCACATCATTGGGCGAGTTGAGCCGCTTGCCCGCGTAGCTGTCGACCAGCGTCGTCACCGTGCCATCCCACTCCGTCCGCAACACAGCGCGGGCGCCATGCGAGCAGGAGATCAACCGGCCTTGCCGATCCCGGGTATTGCCGTTGACGTAGTTGGCCGGGGTACGGAAGGGTGTGACGCCCAGTTCGGGCACCCAGGCCAGCATGCGGTTATTGGGAATATCGGACCAGACGAGCAGGTTTGTGTCACCAAACCACACCGGCCCTTCCGCCCAGCGGCATTTGTCGTGGAGGATGTCGAGCGTCGCGATCGGGACCGTCAGGTCGTAGAACGACTTGTCGATATATTCGAGCACCTCTTCGGCCGGACGCATGTGCCTCTCCCTCTTTGGCGGCATATGAGCTCAAGCGCCCAAGCCCGGCAAGAGCTTAGCCGTTGGCGCCCAAAGGCGAATTCCGCGCCGGCCAATCGATCGAATAGATATTGTGCAGGCCCACATCCTTGATGTCCCGCTCCCCGCAGAGGGCCATGGTGACGTCGAGCTCGCGATGGATAATCTCGAGGGCGCGCGTGACACCCGCCTCGCCGCCTGCGCCAAGGCCCCAAAGGAATGCGCGACCAATGAAGGTGCCCTTGGCGCCCAGTGCCACGGCCTTGAGCACATCCTGCCCCGAGCGAATGCCACCATCCATATAGACATCTGTGATGTTGCCCACCGCGTCCACAATCTCGGAGAGGACGCGAATGGAGGACGGCGCGCCATCCAGTTGCCGCCCGCCATGGTTGGAGACGATGATCCCGTCTGCGCCATGCGCCACTGCTGCCTTGGCATCGTCGGGATCGAGAATGCCCTTGACGATCACCGGGCCACCGAAGCGCTCCTTGACCCAGGCGATCTCCTTCCAGGACAGCGCCGGATCGAATTGCGAGCTGGTCCAGGCGGAGAGCTTGGAGAGATCGCCCGCCGCATCCACATGCCCTACGATATTGCGGAAGGTATGCCGCTTGGTGCCCAGCATCTGCATCGCCCAGCGCGGTTTGCGCGCCATTTCGAAGACGAATTTGGGCGTGAACTTGGGGGGCGCCGACATACCGTTGCGCAGATCCTTGTGCCGCTGCCCCAGGATCTGGAGGTCCATGGTTAGAACCAGCGCCGAGCACTTGGCCGCCTTGGCCCGGTCGATCAGCCGCTCGATGAAGCCGCGGTCACGCATCATGTAGAGCTGAAACCAGAACGGCTTGGAGGTGTTCTCGGCCACATCCTCGATGGAGCAGATGCTCATGGTCGAGAGCGTAAACGGCACGCCAAACTTCTCGGCCGCCCGCGCCGCCTTGATCTCCCCATCCGCGCTTTGCATGCCGGTAAAGCCGGTCGGGGCCAGTGCCACCGGCATCTTGGCCTGCTCGCAAGTCATGGTGGTGGCAAGCGTGCGCCCTTCCATGTTGACGGCGACGCGCTGGCGCAGCTTGATCTGCCGAAAATCCTCCTGGTTGGCCCGGTAAGTGCCTTCAGTCCACGAGCCGCTATCGGCATAGTCGAAGAACTGTTTGGGCACCTTGCGCTTGGCCTCTGCCATCAGCTCATCGATGGTCAGGAACTTGTCGAGGGACGGCATGAACGGGCGGCTCCAGTCTTGGTTGGACTGGGCCTAGCAACTAACATGTTAGCCGTCAATGCGACCGGAAGCGTGGCCCGAATCAGGTGCGCTGCACAAACAAGCCACGCCTCTGCTCCGTGTCAGGTACTCCTAGTGACCCGACACCAGCCGACAATCATCGAGACGCCAACACTGCTCCCGTGGCTTTCATCCGGGCTCCTCCGAATTAATCTCGGCGCGAGAAAAATCGCCGCAGGACCAGCAACATGCTGGACAGAAGCGGCTGGTATTGCTTTTTTAGCGCCCGAACTGATGCGCACCGCTGACTGAAGGTGGGCGCGACATCGGCATCGCAGGCAAGAGGTGCCTGCGACCCCTCGGGAGGAAACGAATGAAGAGACGTGAGTTTTTCAAGTCCGCGTCGGTTGCCACGATCGGCGCCGCAGCGGCCACGACGCTTGCCACGCCGGCTATTGCGCAGGGCACATACAACTGGCGCATGGTCACCACCTGGCCCAAGAACTTCCCGGGCCTCGGCGTTGGCGCCCAGCGCTTGGCCGATCGTATCACCAAGGCCTCCGGCGGCCGCCTCAACGTGCAGGTCTTCGCCGCTGGCGAAATGGTACCGGGCCTCCAGGCGCTCGATGCCGTCATTGACGGTTCGGCTGAAATGAGCCACGGCGCTGCTTACTACTGGCAGAACAAGTCCCAGGCGCTCTCCTTCTACACCGGCGTGCCCTTCGGCATGACCAATCGCGAGCTGGCCTCCTGGGTTCGCTATCTCGGTGGCCAGGAACTCTGGGACGAGGTCTATGACCAGTTCGGCGTCAAAGGCTATCTCTCCGGCGACACCGGCACGCAGGCTGGCGGCTGGTTCCGCAATGAGCTGACCGGGCTTTCCGACATTCAGGGCCTGCGCTTCCGCACGCCGGGCCTGGGCGGCCAGGTGTGGTCCAAGCTTGGCGCCTCGGTGACCAACCTTGCTGCCGGCGAGATTTTTGCAGCCCTCCAGTCCGGTGCGCTCGATGCCGCCGAATTCGTCGGCCCCTACAACGACCTCGCCCTTGGCTTCTATCAGGTCGCCAAGAACTACTACTTCCCCAGCTTCGTCGAGCCGGGCCTGGCGACTGAGCTGGTCGTCTCCAAGTCCAAGCTGGCCGAACTGCCGGAAGACCTCCAGGAACTCGTCGCCATTGCGGCGCAGGCCTCCTATGACGATGTTTCGTCCGACATGTACGCTAACGACCCGCGCGCCTTGCGTGCCCTGGTCGATGAGCATGGCGTGCAGGTTCGTCAGTTCCCCGAAGAGATCGTCGAAGCTGGTGCAGTCGCTTCGATGGAGCTGATCACCGAAATCCGTGAGAGCGGCGACGACCTGACCAAGCGAGTGGCCGAAAGCTTTATCTCGGCCTTCAACCTGCTGCGTGAGCGCACCCAAGGCACCGACGTGCCCTTCCTCCTGGCGCGCGAGAAATACATCTCCTACGAATAATCCACCCTCAGGCGTGGAAACCGAAGCCCGGACAAGTGCCCGGGCTTTTTGTTTGCGCCTCGTGCAGAAGTGGCAAATAGTCCTGCAATTGGTGCACCGGCCCGGAGGATGGCTATGGCTCAATATACATCGACCCTGCCAAGGCAGGTTCTCGTTGAGGCGACCATCGCCGCACCCATCGATGAGGTTTGGCGCGCAGTGCGCGAGCCCGAACGCATCGCCACCTGGTTCGGCTGGGAGGCTTCAACCCTGGAGGAGGAGATCGCCTTCATCTTCCTTGATCATGCAGCAGCCGACGAGGCGACGCATACGATCCGCTTCGAGGAGTGGCAGGGCATTGCTGATGGCTTTGAGCTGACCGAAGAGGATACGACCACTCGGCTAGAGATCCTGCGCTACAACGCCCCACCGGTCGACATCGAGACGTCCTATGACGGAATGGTTGAAGGCTGGATCAGTTTTACCGAGCAACTGCGTTTTGCACTGGAGCAGCATCCCAGCGAAGCCCGGCGCACCATCTATCTGGCAGGGGCGGCCAAGCCGGCGAGCCCGCCGCCTTCGGTGGCACTGGGTCTTGCTGAGGTAGCCGACAGCGCAGAAGGGAGCATCTTCGAGGCGGTGCTGGACACTGGCGACATGCTCAACGGTGCCGTGCGGCGCAGGACCCGCTACCAAACCATCCTCGAGGTGGGCGAGTGGGGCCGCGGCATGCTTGTTGTCACCGATATGGACGTAACTGAAAAACGTCGCCATGGCGGCGGCTCGCTCCTTCTGACCACCTATGGCATGGTCGACAGCGAGTTTGCCGATCTTGAGCGCCGCTGGTCCGAGTGGTGGACCAGCCGCTATTCTTCGGACCAAGCCTAAGAAAAAAGCCCGGCTCTCGCCGGGCTTTTTTTCATCAGTAGAGCACGTCGGGCAGCCACGTGATCAGCTGCGGGAACGTGAACAGCAGTGCCAGCGCGATGATCTGCAGGATCACGAACGGGATAACCCCGCGATAGATCATGCCGGTGCTGATCCGCGAGGGTGCCACGCCGCGCAAGTAGAAGAGCGCAAAGCCGAACGGCGGCGTTAGGAAGCTGGTCTGCAGATTCACGCCGACCATCACGCCCAGCCAGATCGGATCGACGCCCAGGGCCAGCAACACCGGCGCGGTGATCGGGATCACAATGAAGATGATCTCGAAGGTGTCGAGGATGAAGCCAAGCAGGAACATGATGGCCATGACGATGATGGTGGCGCCGATAGCGCCGCCCGGCATGTTGCTGAGGAACTCATGCACCAGGTTGTCCCCGCCCATCATGCGGAAGACGATGGAGAACACCGCGGCACCAAACAGGATGATGAAGACCATCGAGGTGATGGTGGCGGTCGAAATCACCACCTGCCGGAGGATGGAGAAGCTGAGCTTCCAGCGCAGCGCCGCCAGGATCAGCGCACCAACCGAGCCCACCGAAGCGGCCTCTGTTGGCGTCGCCACCCCCGCCAAAATCGAACCCAGCACGGCGATGATCAGCAGCAGTGGCGGCAAGAGCGCGACCAGAACTTCGCGCGCGAGGTCCTTGCGCTCCTCGGGTGGCACCGGGGTAGCCGGCGCAGATTTCGGATCGATGATCGCCTTGACGATCACCCAGCCCATGTAAAGAGCGACCAGCAGAATGCCCGGCAGAATGGCACCGGCAAACAGTGCACCGACCGAAACCGGCTCGGGTGCGAAATTGCCCTGCTCCATCTGCACTTGAGCGTTGATGCCCGAGAGCATGTCACCCATAAAGATGAGGACCGTCGAGGGCGGAATGATCTGCCCCAGCGTTCCCGAGGCGCAGATGACGCCAGTCGCCAGCTTGGGATCATAGCCGGCGCGCAGCATGGCCGGCAGCGAGATCAGGCCCATGGTGACAACGGTGGCGCCGACCACGCCAGTCGATGCAGCCAGCAGCGCCCCGACCACCACCACGGAGATCGCCAGGCCACCGCGCAGATTGCCGAAGAGCTTGCCCATGGTGAGCAGCAACTGCTCGGCAATGCCCGAGCGCTCCAGCATAACGCCCATGAACACAAAGAGCGGCACCGCGACCAGCACTTCATTGGTCATCAGACCGATATAGCGCCCGGCTAGCGACCCGTAGTTGGACGGATCGTAGACGCCCAGCCACCAGCCCACGAGACCAAAGATCAGCGCGGTACCGGCCAGCGAAAACGCCACTGGAAAGCCGAGCATCAGGACGCCGATGACGCCCACGAACATGAGGCCAGCGAGGATCTCGCCAATCAAAACGGGATCCATCAAGCAGCTTCCTGTACGTCGTGCGGAATGTAGCGGAGCTTCTCGGGCAGCAAGGTTTCCTCACCCCGCAGTACCAGAATGGCGCGGGCCGCCATGGCAATGCCCTGCAAGCCCACCAGAATGGCGAAAACCACAATGAAGCTCTTGAGGATGAACAGCCCCGGCATGCCCCCGATATTGCCCGACCCCTCGTAGTAGCTCCACGAGCGCGCCACCGCGGGCCAGCCATACAGCAACACGACATAGATGAAGGGCAGCAGGAAAAACACCACGCCGAAGAGGTCCGCCATTGCCTTGCGCCGCACCGAGGCCGGCCGGTAGAAAATATCCACCCGCACATGGTCGTCCCGCAGCAGCGCAAAGCCGGCGACACCGGTGAACATGGCCCCGCTCAGCCAAACGTAAAGGTCCTGCATCCACAGCAGCGAGGTGCTGAAGAAGTAGCGTTGCACCACCACGGTGAAGCACACGAGCACACAGCCCAGCGCCAGCCAGGATAGCACCTGCCCTACCAGCCAGTTGAGCGCACTGATGCCCCGAACGAGCACCGCGAGAAATCGCACCGAAGAGTCCTCCCCCAGCACGCGCAACCGGCTCGGATTGCCCCCCGATAGTGCCAGTCGCGCGGAATAGTCGTGGGTTCGATTGAACATTTCCAAGGGAAGAGGTCAACACGAGAGTCGCGGCAAACGCTGGCCATACGCAGCTTCTGTGGTGACTTGCCGCACAAAGATGCTATGTCGCGGGCGCCGATGAAGCGGGCCAAGCGGGGAGAGCTGTCGATGTTTGTTGTGGGCGGAGAGAGCCTTATCGATCTCAAGGCGGAGGTGATGCTGCCCGACGGGCAGATCGCACTCCGCGATGGCGAGGGGCAGATCGTGATGACCGCCCATCCCGGCGGCTCGCCCTTCAACTGCGCCATTGCCCTGAGCAAGTTGGGCAACCACACCGGCTTTCTCTGCCCGATCTCGGCGGATGCCTTCGGCGACTATCTCCTTGGGCCCCTGGCAGACGCGGGTGTCGTGCCCCTCCTGCCCGAGCGCGTCCCCGAATACACCACGCTTGCGGTGGTCAATTTCGATGACAACCACAATGCACGCTATGGCTTTTATCGCCAGGCCGACGGCGCCATCGATGCCGACAAGGCCGTGGCGGCCCTGCCCGAGGCGCTCGCGCTTTACCAGATCGGCGGCTTTTGCCCCATCGATCCCGACGAAGCCGAGGCGTGGGTGCAGGTGGTCGAGACGGCAATCGCGCGCGGCGCGACAATCTCCATCGATCCCAATGTGCGCCCTAGCCTGGTCAGTGACTTCGCCGGCTACAAGCAACGGCTCGGCCGCTTTCTCGATCTCGCCCATTTGGTCAAGGTGTCCGAAGAGGACCTTGCCGCCCTTGATCCCGAACGCTCCCTGGAGCAGCACGCCGCCGACCTCCTGGCCCGCCCCAATTGCGAACTGGTGGTGGTGACCCTGGGCGAAAAGGGCTCGCGCGCTTTCACCGCCAGCGCCTCGGCCAGTGCCGCCATCCACCAGCCGCCCGTTTTCGGCGACACGGTGGGCGCCGGTGACAGCCTCATGGCCGGCATTCTCACCTGGCTCGAGGAGCGCGACCTCCTCGCCCCCGGCAATCTCACCGCCTTGAGGGTCGAGGAACTCGCCCAGATGCTGCACTTCGGTGCCGTCGTTGCGGGCATCAATTGCGGGCGCAAGGGGTGCAAGCCGCCCACCCGCGCCGAGGTGGATGCGGTGCTCGCCGTTTAATCCCTACCACTTCTTAACATTTGCGTTAGTTGCCAGCGGCTGCAGCCTCTGCTCTCATCGCTCCCGCGTTCATATGCGGGGGGTATAATGCGGCGGTGGCTCTGGGTCGGTGGCATTCTCGTCGTGGTCGGCCTGGGTGCTGCCCTGTTCTTCCTCCGCCCGGTCGAGGGGCCGCCGCGCGACCTTACCTTGGTGGGTGACGTTGAACGCGGCACCTATCTTATCCGCATGGCCGGCTGCGTATCCTGCCATACCGATGCAGCCAACGGCCGGGCGTTCCTGTCCGGTGGCGCCAGGCTCGAAACACCTTTCGGCACCTTCGTGCCTCCCAACATCACCGCCCACCCCGATGCGGGCATCGGCCGATGGACATTGGCCCAGTTCAGCGATGCCTTGAGCAATGGCATGGGGCCCCAGGGGCATCTCTACCCCGCCTTTCCTTATGAAAATTACACGCTGATGACCGATCAGGAGGTGGCCGATCTCTATGCCGCCCTCATGGCCAGCGACCCCGTTGCCGAGCCGGCCCCACCCCATGAGGTGCCTTTCCCCTTCAATGTGCGGCTGGCGATGGCCGGCTGGAAGAACCTCTTCTTTGATCCCGGTCGGTTCGAGCCTGAAGCGGGCCGCTCGGAGAGCTACAATCGCGGCAAATACCTCGCTTTGGGTCCAGCGCATTGCGCCGCCTGCCATTCGCCGCGCAACGCCTTGGGTGCCCTCGATTGGGACCGCGCGCTCACCGGCTCACCCGGCGGCACCGGTGGCCGGGCCCCGGCGATCACCCGCGCGGCACTGCTCGAGGAGGGCTATGATGTTCCCACCCTCGTGCAGACCTTGCGGGATGGGTTCACGCCGGGTTTCGACGTCCTTGGTGGTCCCATGGGCGAGGTCATCGCCGATTCCACCTCGCACATGACCGAGGAGGACTTGACCGCCCTTGCCGAATTCCTCCTCGCCGAGTGATCCTCTATAACCGCTTGGCGATGAGGTCGATCTCCACCAGCGCCCCCACCGCCAGCGCCGTCACCCCGATTGTTGTCCGTGCCGGCAATTTTCCCGGCGCGAAGAAACTCGGCCAGAGTGCATTAAGAGCGGCGTAGTCGCGTTCGAACTGCGTAAGATAAATGCGGGCCATGGTGACATGCTCGAGGCCCAGGCCGACGCCGCCCAGAACGATTTGGAGGTTCTCAACCACCCGTCGGGTCTGCGCCTCGATACCTTCGGGGAGCGGCGCGTCGGGCGCTTCGGGATTGGTGGGCATCTGCCCGGTGATGAACACCCAGCCATCTACCTCGACGGCATGAGAGAAAGGCGCCACCGGGCGCGGCCCCGAAGCAATCATGTGGTGTAGCATCTCGTTCATCGGTGTCTCCATCGTCATTTTATGGAGACTTCACGGCCCGCTGTTCTCCGTCAACCGTGCTGACCCGCCAATTGACGGCAACTTGCCCTTGGTCTCAGGTGTTCCCACATCAAGCGGCGAGAACTGGAGATAGCGCATGTCCCAAGAGCACAACGTCACCCGCGAGGATGGGCCGACCCGCGGCCGTTACGTGATTCATCTGGCGCCCGGCTATGAGGCGGAGATGACCTTCACCAAGCAGCAGGACGGCACCATTGTCATCGACCACACCGGCGTGCCGCGGGAATATGAAGGGCGCGGCATTGCGGCCAAGCTCGTCCACAAGGCCATCGAGGACGCCCGTGAGCAGGGCTTCAAAATCACCCCGGTCTGCTCCTATGTCGTCGCCCAGTTCCGCCGCCATCCCGAATGGCGCGACCTGCAGGCCTGAGCCGGCTAGAAACCGTAGCGGATGCCGTCCAGGCCGTCGGCCTGGATCGTCTCCAGTTTGGCCCAGTCCACTGTTACGGTCGGCGCTCCGTAGGCATAAGACGAGACTTCATAGGGCAGGAACTGGATGACCAACCCATAAGGGTTCTCGAAGCTCCAGCGTCGCGGATCCACCACGATCTCGGCGATATCGGCCTTGTCCTCCACCTGCAGCGCCTCACCGTGCTCTGCCTGCAACTGCTCCCAGGCGGCATCAAGCAGGGTTTCTTCCCACTTCTTGCCGGCGAATATGTCCGTAGCGCGAAGCTCCCGATCTTCCGGCACCAGATAGTGCACGTAGAAGATGCCGTAATTGCCATGCGCCGCACCGTGCCCATACCAATAGGTGCTCGCTTCAAGCGTGATGCGCTCCGTTCCGGCGATCTCCTTGATGCTTACCGTAGTGGAGGTGTCCGAAGTTGCATCGGAGAGGGCGTATTCATCATTGCTGGCGCCGTCTTCGTTGCTGAACTCACGCCCAAGAGCTTGCACAAACGGGTTGAACCGGTCCGCCAGCGGGTCGTCGCCATCGAGTACCGGCACAACCATCTCATGGGTCGCCACCGGCCAGTTTGACTCGGGGTTGCCAGCTTCGTCCGGGTCCTGCAGGGCGCGATAGCGCGTCTCGGGCAGGAAACGATGCCCACCGATCATGCGACTCTGCTCCAGCGCGTCGATGCGGCTATTGAAATTGCTGACCAGACAGCTCTGCCCCCGTTCATCATAGCTCCCGGTCGAGAGCGCTTGTGCATCGCTTGTGCAGGCGCGGCGCACAAAGTCGAGCCACTCACGCTGGTCGGCGCGAAGGTTGTCTGCAGCCCCGTCGGTCAGTCCGCCCAGAGCCGTGGCGAAGGCCTTGGCCAGGATCTCGTCGGCACGCGAGAGATCGGCATTCTCGCAGATGGCGCGCTCAAAGGGTGTCTCTGCCTTGGCGCAGTCAAAACTCGCCCCCACCGCCGGACTGACCAGAAAACCAGCCGCAACGACGCCCACAAGTCCAGCCCAAAGCTTCATGATCTCACCCTCTTGCGCCCGGGACTATACACCGGGCGTAGGAGCGGGCAATCGCCTCAAACAGACGTTTGGCTCAAGCGCGGATTTGCGCCATCGGGGAGAGGAATTGTTGGGCGGCACGCAGCTCTTCAGGCCGCAATTCGTGTCCGCCCTGATGCCACACCAACTGGGCATCGGCGCCGTTGCGACGAAAGTACTCTGCCAGTGCCTCCGTCATGGCAGCGGGTGCCATCGGGTCGCGCACGCCCCCCGTGAGCAACACCTTCCTGCCGGTGAAATCAGCAGCATGCGGCTCGAAGGGGATCAGCGGATGCATGAGTACGCTGGCGTCGAAGAGATCGGGCGCCTTGAACAGCGCTGATGCCAGGATATTGGCACCATTCGAATAGCCCAGGCCGACGACCTTGCCCGATCGACCGGCCTGCTGCTCGCGGACAAAGCCAATCATCGCCTCGGTTCGGTTCGCCAGATCCGCCATGTCATAGACACCCTCTCCCGTGCGGCGGAAATACCGCGAGGCGCCGTTCTCACTGACATCGCCTCGTGGCGCGACAATGCGGCCACCCGGCAGCAGCTCGCCGGCGAGGTCGAAGAACTGGTTTTCATCGCCACCGGTGCCGTGAAACACCAGGAACAAGGGGGCGGCTGGATCGTCGCTACCACCCGTGCGGAAGACGTAATTGGCCATGCGAGGGCTCCTTTTTGCTGGCACCGATATCGGACAGGCACGCTATCCGAACAAGCCGAACTACCGTCACGCACTGTTGCCGATTGAGAAACAGTGATGATCAGGGCCGGATGGCCAGCCCTTCCTTCCGCACGATCTCGGCCTGGTAGGCAATGTCTGCAGAACTGGTCCCCACCATCAGGTGGAACGTTCCCGGGTTGACCCGCCAATTCCCCGCCTCGAGGTCGAAAAAGGCGAAGTCGCGCGGCTCTAGGTTCAAGGTGACCGTGGCGCCTTCTCCCGCAGCCAGACGCCCCTTCTCGAAGGCCTTGAGCTCCTTTTGCGGGCGCGGAACGCTGGGGGAGGCTTCCCCCACATAGAGCTGGACCACCGTAGAACCGGCACGCGCGCCAACATTGGTCACCTTTATCCGAACCGCGACGCGGCCTTCCGCTTCGAAGCGGCTAGTGTCCACCACGAACTCGCTGAGCTCGAATTGCGTATAGCTCAGCCCAAAGCCAAAAGGAAAAAGCGGCGCCACGCCAACCTTTTCGTAGTGCCGATAGCCAATGAAGACCCCCTCCTCATAGCGCACGTGTCCATCGAGCCCGGGATAGACTTCCCGGTCTTGCGAATGGGTCGGGTTATCGGTCCAGCGCACCGGAAAGCTCTGCGGCAACCGTCCGCCAGGCTCTGCCCGTCCCGTTAGCACATCGGCAATGGCATTGCCGGCCTCCTGCCCCGGATACCAGGCCTCCACCACGGCCGCGACATCGTCGATCCAGGGCATCTCGACTGGTCCGCCCGTTTGCAGCACCACCACTGTCCGCGGATTGGCAGCCGCGACGGCGGCCACCAATTCATTCTGTCGCCCCGGCAGTTGGATGCTGGGCAGGTCCGAGCCTTCGGTGTCCCACTCGCCGGTTCGCCCAATGCAGACCACCGCCACCTCTGCTTGTCTTGCAGCTTCCACGGCTTCGGCAATGGCTTCGTCGCCGAGTGGCAGACCAATGCCGGCGCGGAAGGCCGCTAAGCCGAGCCATCGAGGCGGCTTGGTCGCGAACTCAATGGCGAGGCGGTAGCTCTGGCCAGCTTCAAGCCAGGCTGCGCCGACGACCTCGTCATTGCCTTCCTCGAAAAAGGTGCTGCCCGGCGTCCAGTTGGTCCAGCTGTCGACCACCACCTCGCCGTCGACCAGCAAGCGGCTGAACCCGGCGCTGAAGAGTCCCAGCTGGTGTAACCCGCTTTTCTTGGGCACGAAGGATCCGGTCACCCGTGCCGAAAAACTCTGCGGATCAACCTTGCCGTCGCCAACGCCGCCCACCCAGAAGGCTTCGGCATTCTCGTGCTCTTCGATATGCACTGCCTGGCCCGCCAATTCGGTATTAGCGAAGAACTCGGCGATGAAGGAGCCCTCCAAGAGGGGCTGGAAGCGATGATTGGTGGCGCCTTCGGCATAGATGACGCGGTCATCACCCAACGCCACATGCAATCCATCATAAGGACTGATTCGGTAATGTGGATTGAGCTGCGCGCTGCCCCCGCCCATGATCTGCGCCGTCTTGGCATTGGGGCCGATCACCGCAACCTTGCCGATACTCGCGGGCAAAGGCAGCACGCCAACATTTTTGAGCAACACCATTGCCTCGGCACCCGCCTTGCGGATAAGCGCCCGATGGGAGGCCTTGTCGTCGGCATATTCGGCTGGCGGCCGGCGGTCGTCCAGCGCCCGCGTCCGCTCCATCAGCCGCAACACGCTGAGCGCCCGCGCACGCACGGTCTCGCGCGAGACTTGCCCTGCCGTCACCGCATCGACCAACTTCTGACCACGGTCACGCGTTGGTCCGGGCATCTCGAGATCAAGTCCGGCATTCACCGTCTCGGCTGTGGAGTGCGAGCCGAACCAATCCGACATCACGAGGCCGTCGAACCCCCATTCGCCCCGCAAAATGTCGTTCAGAATGCGTTCATTTTCGCTCGCGAAGGTGCCGTTGAGCTTGTTGTAGGCGGTCATGACAGCCCAGGTTTTGCCCTCCTTAACCGCCGCTTCGAAAGGCACGAGGTAGAGTTCTCGCAGCGCCCGCTCATCTATATCAGAAGAAATGCTGGTGCGCTCGATCTCGCTTTCATTGCCCACGAAGTGCTTGATTGTCGCGCCCACGCCACGGCTTTGCAGCCCCTTGATATAGGCGACCGCGAGCTTCGCCGTTAGAACGGGATCTTCCGAGTAGCACTCGAAGTTCCGGCCATTGGTCACACTTCTATGCAGATTGACTGTGGGCGCCAGCAAGACGTGAGCGCCCTTGGACCGCGTTTCCTCCGCCAGCGCATCGCCCACCTGCCGCAGCAGATCGACATTCCACGTCGCCCCCAGCGCGATTCCAACCGGGAAACTCGCCGACTTCACCCCACCAACCAACCCGCCACCACCGCGCGCTCCGTTGGGTCCGTCGGTGACGCGCAGCGTGCCGATGCCGAGATGCTCCATGCCACCAACGGACCAGAAATCCTGGCTTGAAAGGAGCGAGACCTGCTCCTCCAGGGTCATGGCATCGGCAAGCGCTTCGATCCGGCTCATGGCGAAAGTTCTCCTGGCTCCGCAGGCTTCCTACATCGCGCAACGGCGCGCTCGCGTCAAAGCTAGCGCACGAGAACTATTCGGAGCCCCGCTGCGAGGCCTTTTGCTCTTCTTCGACTTCCTTGAGGAGGCGCTCGCGGGGATCGCCCTCGAGCTTTTGCCGCACCCGCTCCACTTCTTCGTCACTGATTTCGGGTGGAAGGGAGCTGTCGTCGGGAATGCCGCTCCCGGTCTGAGCAACCGTGCTATCGAGCGGACGATCATTGGGTCCGGTGCTGAGCTTTCTCTTGTCGTCGGCCATCGGCAATCTCCTTCGAGCGGAGCAATAGCCGGAGAAAGGACAGGTTCCCCACCACGTCAGAAGTTGATGTCGCGTGCCCGAAAAAGGCAAAGCCCAGCGAGCCATGAGAGCTCACTGGGCTTTTGTTGGTTGCGGGAGCAGGATTTGAACCTGCGACCTTCAGGTTATGAGCCTGACGAGCTACCGGGCTGCTCCATCCCGCGTCAAACGTCAGCTATTACACCGGTTTGGGCCAAAGCCCGCCGGACCAACGCCGTCGACGTGAGGCGTATATAAGGACCTCCCGCGGAGACCTCAACCCCCAAAAGGCTTCCTGTGACGCTTTTTTGACGCAGGGCGTTTTTGTCCCCGCCAGCGCTGTCATTTCGGGCGGGGTTAAGTAGTGTGGCGCCAGTTTTTCTAGAGCACCGAGTACGAATGATGAAGCTGAAGCGGTTGGGCAGAACTGATCTTGAGGTCAGCGAAATCTGCTTGGGAACCATGACCTGGGGCAGTCAGAACACCGAAGCGGAAGGACATGCGCAGATTGACCTGGCGCTCGAGGCTGGCGTCAACTTCATGGACACGGCCGAGCTCTATGCCGTTCCTGGCAGCCGTGAAACTTCCGGTCGGACCGAAACCATCATCGGCAAATGGCTGAAGAATGCAGGCAAGC
The DNA here is from genome assembly GCF_030177755.1 of Devosia sp. RR2S18. NCBI lineage: Bacteria > Pseudomonadati > Pseudomonadota > Alphaproteobacteria > Hyphomicrobiales > Devosiaceae > Devosia > Devosia rhizosphaerae. The sequence continues at coordinate 534,409 of NZ_CP126539.1, read as the reverse complement.
GCGACCGGTGGATAATCGCCAGCAAGATCGCCGGCGGCGGCAATAGCTTCATCCGCAATGGTCAGCGCGCCGACGGCGCGTCGATCCGCATTGCTCTCGAGGACAGCCTCAAGCGATTGCAGACGGATTACCTTGATCTCTACCAGATCCACTGGGCATCGCGTGGCAGCTACAACTTCGACAATGGCTGGAGCTATGCGCCGCATATGCAGGACACTGCAGATGTCATCGACAATATCACCGACATGCTGGAGACGCTCGGTGATCTGGTCAGTCAGGGCAAGATCCGCCATGTCGGGGTTTCCAACGAGACCACCTGGGGCATCGCGCAGTGGCTTCGCATCGCTGAAGAGCGCAATCTGCCGCGCCTCGTATCGGTTCAGAATGAGTACAGCCTGATACGTCGGCAATTCGATCTCGACCTTGCCGAACTCAGCCACCACGAAGATGTAGGCCTGCTGGCCTATTCGCCGCTTGCAGCCGGGTTGCTCACGGGAAAATATGCGGGTGGGCAGATCCCCCAAGGCAGCCGCGCCGCCTATCAAAAGGCGTTCTGGCGCCTGAACCCGATCTCGGAAGCCGCTGCCAACGACTATGTCACCTTGGCCAAGCGGCACAACCTTGATCCGGCGCAGATGGCAATCGCCTTCGCCCTATCCCGTCCCTTCATGACCTCGGTCATTGTGGGCGCCACCAGTACGGCCCAACTCTCCAATGCCTTGGCGGCACAGGACGTGACCCTGTCGCCTGAAATCCTCAACGAAATCGAGGCGATACACCGCCGCTATCCTCGCCCAATCTGATCTCTCGCGCGGCGAGCGGATCACGCTATAAGAGGACGATGGAGGCCAGGCATGACGCTGATTTCGACCCTTTTCCCGCTGATCTGCTACCTAGCCTACAACATCGTGGTGCCGCAGGTGGAAAAGCTGCGGCCCTCCCTATCGGTGATCATGAACCTGCAGCGCCGCCGGTGGGTGGCCAACGCGGCCCGCCGCGACACACCATTCGACGCCATTCTCTCTGGCAACATCATGCAGTCGGTCAGTTTCCTGGCGTCGACCGCGGTTCTCCTGGTGCTGGCGGTGTTCGCCGTCTTCGGGCAATTGCCGGCCCTCATGCAGGCCCTGGAGTCGCTGTCTCTCGATCGCACCTATTCCATCGTCGAGGTGCAACTGCACTTGGTCGTCATGCTGGCCATGTTCGTGCTGGCCTTTTTCGCCTTCACCCTGTCCCTCCGCCAGTTCAATCACTTCTGCATCATGTTGGGTGCCATGGACCAGGAAACCGCCAACAGCGAGGCGGAGGTGGATGCCATTGCGCGGATGAACGCGCTGGGGGCGCAGAACTTCAATAGCGGCATTCGCGCCTACTATTTCTCGGTGGCGACGGTCGCCTGGTTCGCGTCCGAATGGCTCTCCATCGCGGTTTGTGTGGCCACCATCCTCATCCTTGCCCATCGCGAGTTCTTTTCCTCGGCGCACCGCACCGCCGCCTCGGCGGCCGTGATCGCGGCCCGCCGCCATGCCGGTGAACAGCAGAAGGTTTCCTGATCGGCAGGAGCGCCCCGTTCACTCGCCGAGATGCTCCCGCAGAAACGCGGCAACATCCTTGAGGACAGGAGCGGTCCAGCGGCCGGGTACCGCAAGCGCCAGCACGGTTCCGGCGTGCTTGAGCTTCTCATAATGCCGCTCGACCACGGGCACGCCGAGGGTGCGGAGCCGTTTTGCGAGTGCCACGGTGTTGCGAGGTTGTACCAACCGATCCTGGCCGCCCGTCCCCAGAAACATCGGGGGCACATGGCTGCCGGCATGTTGGATCGGCTGAGTGTCTCGCGGATCTGGCACGGCACCAAAGGTCCGCAGGGATATCGGACCATCGAAGGGAAAGAAATCGTAGGGCCCAGACAGGCCGACAACGCATTTCACTCGGCTGAGCAATCCCGCACGGGCAAGATACGCCTCATCGAGCACCAGCATCAGGGCATTGTAGGCCCCGGCCGAGTGCCCCGCGACTGCGATCTGGTTGGGATCCCCGCCGAACTGGCCGATATGCCGCGCCACCCAGCGGAAGGCTTCAAGACCATCCTGAACAAAGCCGGGATATTCCACCTCGGGAACCAGCCGGTAGTCGGCGATAACGGTCACATAGCCCAGCGCAGCGAGGGCGCGGCCGGCAAACTCATAATATCGGCGGTCGCCGTCCCGCCACGAACCACCATAGATAAAGAACACCACCGGGCGCGGCTTCCGCATGCGTCTGGGTGCATAGATGTCCAGCTTGTGCCGATCCGCCGGACCATAGGAAATGTCATGGGCTACTCTGCACGAACTCAGGTCCTTGGGGACCAACGCATTGGCGATACTGAATAGTTTCAAGGCAACGATAACTCCGGACAGTCACGATATACGCTCCCAACGGAAGACCGGTTCAGCGCTTGCACGCCGTTGTGAGGAGATCACACTTGTGGGGATGTCCACTTGCGACAATATCTGACATTGACAATCAGCTAATGTGGTCGCTTTATGCGCCCGATAGCTCCACCGGACCTTTGGGCGCCAATGCTCGTCTGCCAGTGCAACATGATCACGTCGAAAGAGATCGAGGACATCGTCCTTGAGCTCCTCGAAGCTGATCCGTGGCAGCTCGTTGTGCCCGCCAAGGTCTACAAGGAACTCGACCGGCGCGCAAAATGCGGCGGGTGTGTCCCGAATGTGGTGGACATTATCGTTCGCGTCACCGAAAAGTACCACTCACAGCAGGCCCACCCTGAAGGCGAACTCGTGTCGCTACAAAACGGGCTTGCAAAGCTCAAGCAGCAACGGAGTGGAGTACGTCGTGAAAGGCGAAGCACAGGTCATCGAGCGGCTTAACGAGGCCCTCTTTCTCGAACTCGGCGCGGTCAACCAGTACTGGGTGCACTATCGTCTTCTTGACGACTGGGGCTACAAGAAGCTGGCGACCAAAGAACGCGCAGAATCCATCGAAGAGATGCACCATGCCGATCGCTTGATCGAACGCATAATCTTCCTAGAAGGCCACCCCAACCTGCAGCGCGTCGCACCGCTCCGCATCGGGCAAACCATCAAGGAAGTGCTCGAGGCAGATCTCGCGGGTGAGTACGAAGCACGCGAAGCCTACAAGAACAGCCGCGAGCTTTGCGCGGAACTGCACGACCACGTCTCCAAGCAGCTTTTTGACGAATTGCTGGCCGACGAAGAAGGCCACATCGATTTCCTCGAGACCCAGCTTGAACTCTACAACCGCATCGGTGAAGAGCGCTATGGGCTGCTTAATGCCGCTTCTGCGGACCAAGCGGATTAAGAGACCTGTCGAATATGATCATCCCCGCTCCGGCGGGGATTTTCTTTGAGTACAAGGATGCCCGCATGATCTATCACACCGGTCGCCTGATCGATCATGTCCACCTCCGCGCCAGAAACTTGCCAAATACGCGGTTCTTCTATGAAACGGTACTGGCGGTCCTCGGCATCAGGATCGAGGTCTCGGGCGAAGGCTGGTTCCAGGTCGATGAGTTGTTTGTCGATGCCGCGGATGCCAAGTCTGTGCCGACCCACATCCACCTCGCCTTCCAGGCCAAAGATCGATCAACCGTCGACGCCTTCTATGCCGCCGCCCTGCGCGCCGGCGGCACCGACAACGGGGCTCCAGGCGAGCGCGACTATCATCCCGGCTACTACGCCGCTTTCGTCCTTGATCCCGACGGGAACAACATCGAAGCAGTCTACCATGGCCCGGTCAGGCGCTCGGCGGACTCCATTGTGCTGGAGCCACTTCCAGGGGGCTGATCGCAATCAGTCCGGCCAGAGCACAATTGTGAGTTCCGGCCAAACCGCCTTGGCTCGTTCGCTTTTGCGCTCATGCGCTTCGCGGTTCGGCAAGGTCACGTTCGGCGTCACCCTGAAGGCGAAGATGTCATCCAAGCCGAAAGGGGCAGCGATGTGCAGCCTCTCGTCTGCCTCCAGGCGCACCGCGACCGCATGCGTCTTGGAGGCGAAGTTGAGCATCATATCGGCGCTACAGCTTAGTTGCGGATAGGCAAAACCGAACCGCTGGGGAAACCACAGATGCACGCGAGCCTGGTTGCGCACCTCCACCGGCAGGGGAATACCAGCGAACTGAACAGCAGCTCTGCGGATAACGGCATCTTCGGCTTCGTAGCTGAGATCCGTGTCATCGAAATAGACCACGTCGGCATCCTTGATGCCGGTCAGCGGCGGCCGCCCGGTAAGCGTGTTCCAGACCTTGAAGTTACCCACAAATGCTGACCGAACCAGACCAACCTTGATCTGAAGGAATTCGCCGTGATTCCTTGTCTGGCACCGAATCGCGGAGGACGGTGCCATGAACGATGCTGGAGATAAGTGGGTCGATAACGAACTAGCGGGGTGCGACCTGGGCGATGCACGGTTGAACCGGCGCCTTGGGTCGATGCTCGAAGCATTGGGGGAGCGGCCGGGGAAGTCTCTGCCGACTGCGTTTCAGGACTGGTCGAACACCAAGGCCGCGTACCGCTTCTTTTCTAATGAGAGTATCAGCGAGGATAAAATTCTTGAGGGCCACTTCGCGGCTTCGGCTCTTCGGATCCGGGCGACCGATGGCCCCATTCTGATCTTGCAAGACACCACGGAATTCTCCTTCAAGCGTTCCGCACCGGAAAAGATCGGGTTCACGAAGTTCGGGACCAATAAAAAGCGTGCGGTTTGCGGGCTGCTGATGCATGCCAGCCTGGCAATCACGCCGGATGGCCTGCCGCTCGGCCTGACAGCAGCCAAGTTCTGGTCGCGCAGCAAGTTCAAGGGTGCCGACGCTCTCAAGCGCAAGATCAACCCCACACGGGTACCGATCGATCAGAAAGAGAGCATGCGCTGGCTCGACAATCTGCGCCTTTCCTCCGAACTGACGGGGGCGCCGGAGCGCTGTGTGCATATCGGTGACCGGGAAAGCGACATCTACGAACTCTACTGCCTGGCCGAGGAACTCGGAACCAGCTTCTTGGTCCGGAGCTGCGTGGACCGTCTTGCCGAGGACGGCGACACGACCATCGCCAAGGTGATGGCGGCGGTGCAGTCTAGCGGTACGCATGAAATCCGGTTCCGCGATGCACAGGGCAAAGATCAGCATGCCGTGCTGTCAATCCGGCACGCTACGATGACGGTGCGCCCGCCAATCGGTAAGCAGAAAAACTACCGGCATCAGGAATTGCAGATTGTCTATGCTGAGGAGATCAACCCGCCTGAAGGCCGGCCTCCGGTCGTGTGGAAGCTAGTCACGAATCTGCCTGTCAAAACCCACGCGGACGCCGTGCACAAGCTCGAATGGTACGCCCTGCGCTGGAACATCGAGACCTTCTTCAAAACTTTGAAGACGGGATGCCGGATCGAGGAGTTGCGCCTGACTACGGCCGATCGCCTGGCCAACTGCATCGCGCTGTGTTGCGTCGTGGCTTGGCGCGTGTCCTGGCTGACTATACTTCGGCGCAGGTCACCGGCCGCATCACCTGCCGCTGTTTTCACCGATATCGAATGCCGGCTACTCGAGCGTTCGATGCCAGAGCGCAAGCGTGGCAACACCCGAAATCTTGACTTCTACATCACCGCCGTAGCGCGGCTCGGAGGGTATCTCGACCGAAGCTCCGACGCGCCGCCCGGAACCACGGTGGTATGGAGAGGCTTCTCTCGTCTCGCCGATCTCGTTGAAGGCGCCCGTATCGCTCAAGACCCATCATGAGCACTTATGGGTAACTGTAAGGTTCCAGACCGTATTGTAGATCGCGCCCGATCCAAGCAGCGCATCTGGAAGGCCGAGCTCTCGCATACCGCGCAGCACGGCCATAAGCACCGGATCAGCGCGGATGATCGTTTCCAACGCCCGCCGCTGCACGATCTCGCCCTTGCCGGCAAACCTGAGATGCTGCCCCATGGAGAAAAGCTAGCGCGATTCCCGCCTTGACGTCAGTCCCCGACGGGCTGGAACATGGCGTCGAGTTGCGTCAGGATCTGGTCCATAGGGGCAATCGCCTCGGGTAGCTGCTCGGGTGCTTCGGGCGCAACGGCCACATAAGGCACGCCGCTTGGGAAAGCACCAAACATCTGAAAAAAGGCGACCATGTCGTCCAATACCGGCATTCGCCAACGCCACATGGAGCCCATTGCGATCACCGGCTCCATATGCCCGAAACCTTCATAATAGCGCGTCGTAACCCACACCCCGTTCTGCTGCAGTTTCTGCGCGAACCGCTCGGTGTTCTGCATCCGCACGATGGGATCGGTGGTGCCGGTCGCCAGATACATCGGGGGCGCATCCGAGGTAACGAGATTGATCGGCTGAGTGCCTTGGGGATTTGGCGCTGATCCGAAAGCGGCCGTCACCTCCCCATATTCGAATGGATAGAAGTCGTAGGGCCCACTCAGCGCGGCTACGCCCCTGATGGTCAGTGTTACGCCATAGTCCCGCAAGAAGGAGGGATCGAGCGCCAGCATCACTGAATTGTAAGCGCCGGCAGAATGTCCAGCGAGGAACAGGCGGTTAGGGTCACCGCCATAGGTCGCAATATTGTCCTGAACCCACCGGAGCGCCTTGGCGCTATCTTCGAGAAATCCGGGATAGGTCACTTCGGGTACTAGGCGGTAGTCCGCGATGACCGTCACAAAGCCCCGCGAAGCCAGGGCGCGCCCGGCAAACTGATAGTCGGAGCGCTCGCCGCGGCTCCAGCCGCCACCATAGATGAAGAAGACGACGGGTGCTGCATCCCCTCGTTGTTCGGGCGCATAGATGTCGAGCTTGTGCCGTGGTCCGTCGGCATATGCAATGCCATCACCCACCTTGGCCGTGCCGGCATCCATCGCCGCGGGCAGGTTGAACGGGTCCATCACGGAAACAGCCTGTGCCGGCAGCGCCACGAGGGTCGCGAACGCCACAGCTAGAAAGAGGCGAAAAATCTTGGTCATGGTGCAATCGCTTGAAGGAGAACGATTCGCCTTCTACTCGGCAAAGCCGGATTTTTTGTGGTTCAGCACTGCAGCTACGGGTTTCGGAAACCCACCCAGAAATGGGCGAGGGCAGGCCTCTCGGTGCCCGAGAATTTGCCTGCCCTCTGCTTAAGCACCAACACCGTGCCTGCTTATGGTTAACGGAGTGTTACCGCCGAGCTATCGCTTAAGCCGCTCCAAGAGGCGCCCGGAGACATGTCCGTCTGCCGGCACGCCCGCCCGCGTCTGATAGGCGATCACCGCGGACAGCGTCTTGGGACCAACCACCCCGTCGGGCGAGCCGACATCATATCCTGCGCGGTTCAGCAGCGTTTGGACCTCTGCCCGTTGTGCCTTGGTGAGCGCGTAGTCACCCGCAGGCCATGGGGTGGCGAAATCGCCGCTTCCCAGGATGCGGTCGGCGAGGTGACCGACCGCCAGGGCATAGCTATTGGAATTGTTGTAACGCTTGATCACATCGAAATTGGGCAACAGCAGGAAGGCCGGCCCACTCGCCCCTGCCGGCATGTAGAGCCGTGCACTGTCGGTCGGCCGCGGGAATGGCCGGCCGGAAACCCGCTGGACACCCATGGCTTGCCACTGACTTAAGGGCGCACGCTCGATACCGCGGGCTGCCGCGAAATCGAAATTCGAGGGGAGCTTGATCTCATAGCCCCAAGTCTCGCCCGGCCGCCAACCAAAGCTTTTGAGATAGTTGGCCGTTGAGCCCAAGGCATCGGGCACCGAGTTCCAGATGTCCTTGCGACCGTCACCGCTGAAATCGACGGCGTAGCGCATGAAGCTCGATGGCATGAACTGGGTGTGCCCCATGGCGCCCGCCCAGGAGCCCACCATGTTAGTGGGGCTTACATGCCCATCAGAAACGATCCGCAGGGCGGTGAGCAGTTCGTCGCGGAAGAAATCGGCGCGATACCCGCCTTCCGTCAGTGTTGCGAGCGCGTGAATGGTGTTCTCGCCGCCCATGAAGCCACCAAAATTGGTTTCCATGCCCCAGATCGCCAGAACGATCTCGGGCTGCACACCCCAACGCTGCTCGGCCGCGGCCAGTGTCTGCGCCCACTCGCCCCACATCGCCTTGCCCTTGTTGGCCTGGGCTGCGGTGACGCGCTTGTCGAGATATTGCTTTACCGTCTGGGTGAACTCGGGCTGCTTGCGCGTGAGCTCCATGACCTTCGGGACGTAGTTATAGCCGGCAAAAGCCGCTTCGAAGCTGGAGCGGCTGACGCCGCGTGCCTCGGCTTGCGGCCAGAGACTGCGCACGAACTCCGCGCTATTGGCGAACGCCGGTGCGGCGGCGCTAAAACTCAGCGCCACGGAGACGGCCACGCTGCAGAGACGGCGCGACCAGACGGAGCGAGAAAGGGGCGAAGAGATCATCGGGGCCTCGTGATACGCATGAACCTGGGTCACAACGGACAGGTAAGGTCCGCCCACGCACCCTGCTGTGCCGCAACGGGCGCGTAACACCATTTTAACGCAGCAAATTAAGATGCGCTTAAGGCAAACCGGTTCGTGATCACGCCTTCGTCAGCCCGCCTGCGGAGCACTGTCGGGCAGAGATGGCTTGCCGCCGCGCTTCTCCCGCTGCGGCGGGGCGACATAGGTGACGTGCGGATAGGGAATTTCGATCCCCTGTTCCTCGAACACCGTCTTGACGATTTCGTTGTAGGCCCTCCCGACGGCCCAGTGGCTACCCGGCAGCGTCTTGATGCGCACGCGCACCATGATGGCGGAATCCCCAAAGGCGGTGACGCCATGGACGTCGAGCTCGTCGATGATCTCTTCCTTGTGCTCGCTCTGCATCAACCGCTCGAACGCGTCGCGCAGCGCCTGCTTCACCTGATCGATATCGCTGTCATAGGCGACCCCGATTTCCGCAATGTGGAAGGAGAAGCCGCGGACCATGTTGCTGACCTGATCGACCGATGAAAACGGAATGAGATGCACTGTTCCGCCGAGGTCCCGGATGGTCACCGATCGGATCGTGAGCTTCTCGACCACGCCGGTCTTATCCCCAACCGCGACAACGTCACCCTCGTTCATGATGTTTTCGAGCTGAATGAAGATCCCGGTGATGATGTCCTGCACCAGCTTCTGGGCGCCGAAACCGATGGCGAGACCGACCACACCGGCACCGGCGAGCAGCGGCGCAATGTTCACACCGATCTGGGCGAGCGCCAGCATGGCACCAAAGACAATGAGCGCCACCGTAAAAGCGTTCTTGAACAGGCTCAGCAGCGTCTTTTCACGCGCGGTGGGCACCTTGCCGAAATTGGGGTTGAGCCGGTATTCGATCCAGGAGGCGACCACCACATAAACGATGATACAGGCCAGCACGATCAAGGCGGCGGAAACTACGGCACCCACCACCTGCAGGCCGGCCGGGCTCGATATCCAGCCCAGGAAGTTGAACAGCGACCAAGCCTGGAGGATGGCGAGTGCCACAAGGACGATCACGGTCCACTGTACAACCTGCATCACCTTGGGAACAAAAGTGTGCAGCCGCGGCTCAAGGAGCGGCAGCCGCTCCTTGACGTCTTCGGGCAGGTGCAGGCCCACGCCGAGAAAGCGCGAGATGAAGCCGACGACCGCCGCGCCAACGAGAATGGCGATGAGCGACTGCATGGTCGCCGCGATCATGAAGGGCAGCGCGGTCTCCGGGTTGGCGAACCACAGCACCAGTAGGGCCACCAGATAGAGGATGGCGATTCCATGCCAGTAGCGGCCCAAGAGGACAAGCGCCTGCCCGAACCCGCGGTTCTCGCGCTTGGCGGCCAGGCCGTTGAGCCACAGGCGAACACCGTCTTTGGACTGCAGCACGATGAGGATGCCGATCGCGACGGCGGTCACCATCACCAGCACCTTGATCCCGTCAGACAGCACCTCCGAGAGGTTGGCGGCAACCACGGGAGCAACGAACATGAAAGTGTAACCAATTAGCGAAATCATGCGGCCCAGCCAGAACGACCAATAGGCCGCGTTGTTGTCGCCCACTGGCAAAAGCCGCAGTGTGGGAAAGCGGGGCGACAGCACCACGCGCATCGCCACTTTGATCAGTTCCACCACAAGGAATGCGTTCAGCAGCAGGGTCTGGTTGATCCCGATGCGCCCAAAGCTGTTGCCGAGAACATATAGCGCGATGACGTAGCCCGCGGCCCAGGCGAGGAGCACAGCCCCAAGCTCGAGCAGACCCGCGCCAATGGCAAAGCCAGTGCGCGCCAGGGAGCCCCGTCCTGCGGCGCGCGTCGCCAGCGGCAACTCGGCCCACGCGACCAGCAGACGCAACAAAAAGAAGCTCAGAAAGAGCGCCGCCCCGACCATCAGCAGGTTGAGGGCGAGATTTCCCAAGACGGCGTAGTCGGCTCCCAGGCTCCCGCTCAGCCCATCCTGCACCTCGCCAAAGAAGACCCCGGTGGCGACCACCGCATCCGAAGCGCCTTCCGCTATCGCCTGGGTATATTCGGCCAACTGCCGGGCGATGGAGAGGTCAACCACTTCCTCGGCGGGCTCAAGTGGCGCACCCACCGCGCGCAAGCGCTCCAGCAGGTCCGCCCGCGTTTCCTCATTCTCGATGATGGTGATGAGCTCGTTGATGCCGGCATCACTGGCGGCAGGAGCGGGCTCTTCTTCGCCCGACAGGTTCAAGCCAGGGATCTGCGCCTGAGCGATCGTCGTGAGGGAGAAAAGCGCGAGGAGGAGAACAGCAAGAAAACGCATCGAACCGCCGGATATGTGAGTCGGCGCCACCATTGCAAAGCTGGACTAGATGCGCAAATGCTCAGCGAACATCACTCTGTGCGCAGCCTTCACCGGCGCTTAACGGGAGACGGTATAGGTGTAATCACGCACAGGCGGAGTAACTCGCAGGTCATGATTACGGCGGTCCTGACGGTTCGCTCTGAAAGTGCGGATTCGATACCGCGTTTCGTCAGGCTTCCAAGAAGGTCAGTCGCTTTGGCCCTTGAGGCAGTGGGTGAAAGGGTGCTGCTGTGTGGTCCGAGAGACACTTTGCGACCCGGCTACTTCGGGTCGGCCACACTTCTCAACTTGGAGCTAGACCACGCCAACAACCGTTTCATGTGGGCCGAATTGGCGGATGCCTTTGTCTTTCCGGTCACCATTCCACTACGGCTCGACGGCGTAAGTTGTGAGCGCGAGGCTGACGCTGCCGATGAGAGCCACCCCTTCAGCCACTTTTCTATCGGAGTGCGGCGGCTCAGCGCGAAAGTTAGCGCCCGCATCTTAGCCCAAATACCCCATGAAAAGCCCGTCCGCACGTATGAAGCTCAGCAGGGCTACGACTACGGACCTCCACCGGAGGTGGACACCGGACCCGTGGTGAACAGGCGGTTGGTGAGTAGCACACGGGCCAAGCGGAACCCGGGCCTCCGCATGCAAGTTCTCCTTCGGCATGGAACCAGGTGCGTGCTTAGTGGCTGGGGGCAACTGGCGCCTGACGGAATACATGCCGAAGTTCAAGTTTGCCACATACACCGGTTGGTGGACCTCGGACCGGACGAGATCGACAATGCGGTTCCCATGACCGGGTCGGTACATTGGGCGTTCGACCATCACTTGATTGCGGTGGAGGACGATGGACGTATTTTGAAGTCGAGCCTTCTGCAACCTGGCATCAAGGCTACCCTGCTGGATTGTATCCAATGGAAACCTAAACAGGCACTGGCGAAGACCAAGCAGTACCTGCAGAGACACCGCGCCTTCTTTGTTCAGTAACTCCCCAAACGCAAAAAGCCCCTCACGATGTGTGAGGGGCTTTTTTTGTTTCGACGGTGTAATGAGAAGCTTATGGTTTTGGCAGACCTTGCAGTGACCTACTCTCCCAAGTCTTGAGACTTAGTACCATTGGCGCAGAGGGATTTGACGGTCGAGTTCGGGATGGGATCGGGTCCTGGGCCCCTCGCAAGAACCACAAGGTCAGCGAAAACCATAAGCTCGTGAATTCTGGTTTGTTTTGTTTTGCCAGTGCGCTTCCCATGCTGAAGGGCACTGGTTGGTGTGTTCTGAGCCGATCATCTGACTAGTCTATGCGGACATAGATTAATGAGAACGATCAAGCCAATCGAGCTATTAGTACCGGTAAGCTTCACACATTGCTGCGCTTCCACACCCGGCCTATCGACGTGGTGGTCTTCCACGGCTCTCAAGGGAATACTCGTTTTGAAGGAGGCTTCCTGCTTAGATGCTTTCAGCAGTTATCCCGTCCGAACTTAGCTACCCTGCAATGCGGCTGGCGCCACAACAGGTCCACCAGAGGTTCGTCCATCCCGGTCCTCTCGTACTAGGGACAGCTCTTCTCAATATTCCAACACCCACGGCAGATAGGGACCGAACTGTCTCACGACGTTCTGAACCCAGCTCACGTACCACTTTAAATGGCGAACAGCCATACCCTTGGGACCTGCTCCAGCCCCAGGATGTGATGAGCCGACATCGAGGTGCCAAACAATGCCGTCGATATGGACTCTTGGGCATTATCAGCCTGTTATCCCCAGCGTACCTTTTATTCGTTGAGCGATGGCCCTTCCACGCGGGACCACCGGATCACTATGACCGACTTTCGTCTCTGCTCGACTTGTCAGTCTCGCAGTCAGGCAGGCTTATGCCATTGCACTCAGCGACCGATTTCCGACCGGTCTGAGCCCACCATCGCGCGCCTCCGTTACTCTTTGGGAGGCGACCGCCCCAGTCAAACTACCCACCATACGCTGTCCCGGACACTGTTATGCCGCGGTTAGACATCTATGACGATAAGGGTGGTATCTCATCTTGCGGCTCCACCAGAGCTAGCGCCCTGGCTTCAAAGCCTACCACCTATCCTGCACATGCCGACACAAATGCCAGCGTAAAGCTATAGTAAAGGTGCATGGGGTCTTTCCGTCTGACCGCAGGAACCCCGCATCTTCACGGGGAATTCAATTTCGCTGAGTCTATACTGGAGACAGTGGGGAAGTCGTTACGCCATTCGTGCAGGTCGGAACTTACCCGACAAGGAATTTCGCTACCTTAGGACCGTTATAGTTACGGCCGCCGTTTACCGGGGCTTCAATTCAAGGCTTGCACCTCTCCTTTTAACCTTCCGGCACCGGGCAGGCGTCAGACCCTATACGTCGTATTGCTACTTCGCAGAGCCCTGTGTTTTTGATAAACAGTCGCCACCCCCTCTTTTGTGCCACCCCTACCGAGTTGCCTCGATAGAGGTCACGCTTATCCCGAAGTTACGCGTGCAATTTGCCGAGTTCCTTCAGTATAGTTCTCTCAAGCGCCTTGGTATGCTCTACCAGTCCACCTGTGTCGGTTTCGGGTACGGTCAATATTGGTGGAGCTATTTCCTGGAACCGGCTCATCGCACCCCCAATCCGATAAGGGGATACGAACCTGCGCGATCCGTCACTACCACCTGGCCCACGAATATTAACGTGGTTCCCATCGTCTACGCGTTTCCGCCTCGACTTAGGGGCCGGCTAACCCTGCGCTGATTAGCATTGCGCAGGAACCCTTGGACTTTCGGCGAAAGTGTCTCTCACACTTTTTGTCGCTACTCATGTCATCATTCGCACTTCCGATACCTCCACGGCCCCTCACAGGTACCGCTTCGCAGGCTTACGGAACGCTCCGCTACCGCTTGCAACAAGTTGCAAACCCTAAGCTTCGGTGCACAGTTTTAGACCCGTTACATCTTCGCCGCAGGATCGCTTGACCAGTGAGCTGTTACGCTATCTTTAAAGGATGGCTGCTTCTAAGCCAACCTCCTGGTTGTCTAAGCAATCCCACATGCTTTCCCACTTAACTGTGACTTGGGGACCTTAGCTGTAGGTTAGGGTTGTTTCCCTTTTGACAATGGACGTTAGCACCCACTGTCTGTCTCCCGGATAGTACTCTTGGGTATTCGGAGTTTGGTTAGGTTTGGTAAGTCGGTGAGACCCCCTAGCCCATCCAGTGCTCTACCCCCCAAGGTATTCGTCCGAGGCGATACCTAAATATCTTTCGCGGAGAACCAGCTATTTCCGAGTTTGATTGGCCTTTCACCCCTAGGAACAAGTCATCCCCGTCTTTTTCAACAGACGTGGGTTCGGCCCTCCAGTACGTGTTACCGTACCTTCAGCCTGCTCATACCTAGATCACTCGGTTTCGGGTCTAATCCAACTAACTTAACGCCCTATTCAGACTCGCTTTCGCTGCGCCTACACCTAACGGCTTAAGCTTGCTAGTTAGACTAAGTCGATGACCCATTATACAAGAGGTACGCCGTCACCCTTGCGGGCTCCGACTGTTTGTATGCATCCAGTTTCAGGAACTATTTCACTCCCCTCGTCGGGGTGCTTTTCACCTTTCCCTCACGGTACTTGTTCGCTATCGGTCGCGCAGGAGTACTTAG